>JBFIHC010000032.1:0-29280 GCA_041601995.1 Woeseiaceae bacterium
CTGGGCACTCGGCCTGCTCCTGTGGATGTTCGATCGAAACCTCGAGCCCATCGAGGCCTGGATCCGGCGCCGGCTCGCCGGCGCGCCGACAGTGTGCGATGCAAACATCGCGGCGCTGCATGCCGGGCACGCATTCGGCGAAACGGCGGAGCTCTCGGCCGCGCTGCCACAGATCAAAACCGACGCCGCGAGCCTGGCCCCGGGCGAATACCGCAGCGTGACCGGTGCGGAGGCCCTCGCGCTCGGTATCGCCGCAGCGGGAGAGCTTGCCGACCGCCCTGTGCTGTTCTGTTCCTATCCCATTACGCCGTCGTCGCCGCTGCTGCACAGGCTGACCCGGCTGCAGGAACTCGGTGTCGGCACGTTCCAGGCGGAAGACGAGATCGCGGCGATCTGCGCGGCGATCGGTGCTTCCTACGGGGGCATGATCGGCGTCACCTCGAGTTCGGGACCCGGCATCGCGTTGAAAACAGAGGCGATGGGCCTCGCCGTGAGCGCCGAATTGCCGCTCCTGATCGTCAACTGGCAGCGCGGCGGGCCCTCGACCGGCCTGCCGACGAAGACCGAACAATCGGACCTGTACCAGGCCGTGTACGGACGCAATGCGGACACACCGCTGCCGGTGCTCGCTGCCTCGTCATCCGGCGAGTGCTTCGACATGGCCGTCGAAGGCGTGCGGATCGCGTTGCGGCACATGACGCCGGTGATCCTGCTCGTCGACGGCTACCTGTCCAACGCGTCGGAACCCTGGCTGATTCCTCTCATCGAATCGCTCGCGCCGATCGACAGTCACGCAGCGCCCGACGCCGCAAACGGGCCGAGCGCGCAGATGCTCGCCAGCCAGCGCGACCCGGCCAGTCTTGGCCGGCCATGGATCACGCCCGGCATGCCGGGGCTGGTGCATCGCACCGGCGGGATCGAGAAGGACTACGCGACCGGCCATATTTCCTACGACCCGGACAATCATCAGCGCATGACCGAATTCCGCCAGGCGAAGGTGGACGCTGTCGCCAGGTTCATTCCCGACCAGGCCCTCGAGCTCGGCGACAGCGACGGCGATATCGTCGTGGTCGGCTGGGGCTCGACCTACGGGCCGATCTACCAGGCAGCGCGCAGGACAGGCGCGAGTTTCGTGCACCTGCGGCACATCAACCCGCTGCCGCCGAACCTGGGCGACCTGTTGTCGCGTTTCGACAAGGTCCTCGTTCCCGAGATGAACTCCGGCCAGCTCGCGACCCTGTTGCGCGACAAACTGTGTCTAAAGCCGGTTTCCTTCTGCAAGGTCAGCGGCCAGCCATTCCGGATTTCGGAGCTGGTCGACCGCATCGACGTCGAGCGCCGGGGCGATGCCGCATGAGCGAGCGACTCACTGCGAAAGACTTCGCATCGTCGCAGGAAGTGCGCTGGTGTCCCGGCTGCGGCGATTACGCGATCCTCAAGGCGGTCACGACGGCACTCGCCGACGTCGGCGCGAAACCCGAGTCGACGGTCTTCGTTTCCGGCATCGGCTGTGCGTCCCGGTTTCCCTATTATTTGGAGACCTTCGGTTTCCACACGATTCACGGCCGCGCGCCCGCAATCGCCACCGGACTGAAGCTCGCAAATCCCGACCTCGACGTCTGGGTCGTTACCGGCGACGGCGACGGCCTGTCGATCGGCGGCAACCACCTCGTGCACACCCTGCGCCGCAACGTGGGACTCAAGATCCTGTTGTTCAACAACGAGATCTACGGCCTCACGAAGGGCCAGTATTCGCCGACCTCGCGTATCGGCACGGTGTCACCATCGAGCCCCTCTGGCTCGATGGACACGCCGCTCTCGCCCGGTCAGCTTGCGCTCGGCGCGGGAGCGAAGTTCTTCGCGCGGGCGATCGACACGGACAAGGCGGGTCTCGGTCAGGTCCTGCGGCAGGCCCACGCATTCGACGGAACGTCGTTCACGGAGATTTTCCAGAACTGCATCGTCTACAACGAGGACGTGTTCGCCGGCTTTACCGGCCGCAAGGACGCAGCGGACACGCAGCTGCACCTGCGGCACGGCGAGCCGATGCTGTTCGGTGAGAACAGGACGCGGGGCATTCGATTCAACGCGCAGACGTTCACTCTCGACGTCGTCGACGCGAGCGAGTCGCCGGGCGACATCCTCGTGCACGACGAGGGCAACGCGGTGCTGGCGCGCCTGCTGATCGACCTAGAGCGTCCCATCGCACTGGGCGTGATCTACCGACAGCTTGCGGTGCCTTATGAAAATACGTTCTACGCGCAGCATCCGTCGGGCATGAAACGCACGAAGAGCGTTGCGGATTTCATCAAGGGCCCGAACAGCTGGACGGTTACATAGCGGGCGTTGGTACCGGATCAGAGGAGCGGCCGGCCGATAATCTCTTCTGCAACGACGTTGAGCCCCCAGGCCGCAAGCGGTACGGGCGCAAGTACATCGAGCCGGTTGCGCAGTCCTTGACCCGGCACGCAAGCGAGCGATCTCCACACCAGTGCAGTCGAGCTCCTGCTGCTTTGCTCGCGCACACGCTTGTGAGCGCCCCAAACGGGTGCCAGCAGCAGATCCCGGCGGCCGAGCAACGTTTCACAGATCATGGGCAGCGCGACAAGCGACACACTGATCCCGATCCCGAGCCAGAGCGGGGAACGCGTTCGATGCCAGCCTGGTCTGCCATCAACAAACACCCGGTCGGTGTATCGACAAGGCCAGATTGTACTGTCCGCGGCGGGGATTGTTCAGCCGTTACCCTCGTCGGCCGACCAGGCATCTCGAAAACGACGCACGGCGCCGTCCTTTTCGAGTTTCAGCAGGTGCGCGAGCAGGGAGCGCTCGGCCAGCGGGAACAGGTGTGCGGAAACGTCCTGGTAGACGTACGGCACCAGTTCGTGGGGCGACAGCCCCGGGTGCTGCCGGACGGCCGCGAGGACCTTGCTCTCTCGCAGCAGGCGGTGCTCGATGATCCAGTCGATCGCGCGCGCCGGATCGTCGATCCTGTCCCCATGACCGGGCAACAGCGCGTCGCAATTCATCGCCCGTAGCCGCCTCAACGAGTCGATGTAGTCCTTCATATCGCCGTCCGGCGGGTTGATGACCACTGTCGACCCATCGATGACCTGGTCGCCCGTTACCAGCCAGTTGTATGCGGCGTGGCGGTAGCACAGGTGATTCGATGCATGGCCGGGCGTATGCACGGCCTCGAGTGTGAACTCGCTGGTCTCCAGGACGTCACCGTCATTGAGCAGCCGCGTCGGCGCGAACGTCCGGTCCTGGGGCCCGTGTTCCGGCGCCGGCAGGCCGAGGAGCGCTGCGCCCGTCCGGCGCGCGAGGGACTCCGCGCCGGGCGAATGATCGGGGTGCGTGTGGGTCGCGAGTACCCAGCGGATCGGCGCGCCGGCAGCCTCGACGATGGCGTCGGTATGCGCGTCGATATCGGGACCCGGGTCGATCACGGCGATCTCCGCGCTGCCGAACAGGTAGGTGTTCGTGCCGGGCCCGGTCATCATCGACGGATTCGGCGCAAGCAGCCTGCGCACGCCCGGCGCGAGCTCGGCGAAGCGCGGCAGCTCCGGGCCGAAAGCCGTCACTCGAGTGCTCCGGAATCTTGGCCCGCCACGATCACGCGCGCCTTGCCACCGCGCTCCTCAATCTCGGGAAAAATACAGGGCACGCCCTCGCGCGCGCGGCGCACCGCCCACTCGAGGAGTTCGTCGACCGTGCCGAAACCGGCAAGCGCTTCGAGCGTTCTGATCGTGGGAAAATGCAGCGTGATCGAGCCGTCGCGGCCGGCAGCCAGCGTTTCTTCCGCGCTCATCCAGCAGGAGTCGGTCAGTTCGCCGCCGCAGTGAGTGGCGTCCTGTCCGTCGGGCAGCGTCGCGAGAAAGAAGCGCGTGGAGAAGCGCCGGGGCAGCGCCTCCGGCGTGATCCAGAAACTGAAGTAATGCAGGACATCGCAGTGCAGCTGCAGCGCGTTGTCGCGCACGAACGCCTGCCAGTCGAGCGTGCCGTCGTTCAACGCATCGCGCGCCGCCTCGAGGTTGGCCGCGGTCAGGGCAGCCGATGCGAGCAACACACCCGACTCCTCGTACAGTTCCCTGACGGCGGCGCTGAAATAGGCCAGTGCACCTTCCGTGTCCAGCAGCGCGTCGGCGGCGGCGGGCGTGATACCGATGCAGTGATCGTCTACGCGGCGGTCCGCGTCCTCCAGTACGCCGCCGGGGAATGCGTGCGCCCCGCCGAAAGCCGACCGCTCGTGCCGGCGCATCAACAGGAATTCTGGGGCGACCGTACCTTCCCGTGCAAGCACTACCGTCGATGAAGGTCTCGCAACGGCCACGTCAGTCAACCGCAACTTTCTCCGGGTCACCGGTCTCCACGTAGGCTCTCATGCGCGCCAGCGCCTCGCCGATTACGTGGTCCACGGGCAGTGCGATCGTGCTGAGTCCTCCGGGCCGAAAACCACCGACGACGTAGGTGAACCTGACCCGCGTTCCCTCGCCTTCGTCGAAGAACTCCCAGGTCATGTTGCCGTTGACGCCCATCAGGCCGAGCGGACCGAGGCCGCCCGTCAGGCGCAGGATGATGCCGGGGTTCACGAAGGTCACGTCCATATGGACAACGCCTCCGCCGTTCCGGAAGGTCTCGCAGAAACACCCCTGCGGCACGCTCTCGATGCGCATGGCGCCGGCGTCGCCGTCGACCGTGTGATCGTCGCTCCACCACTCGCCGATCTCGCCGACCGCTGCCTCCCAGACGCGCGCCCGGGGTGCTGCGACGACGGTTTCGTGAACGGTCGTGAAGCCGTTTTCCGCGGAGTCTGTCACGTCCGCCGCGGCACCGGCACTGGCGGCCAGCAGTGTGGCAAAGCAAATCAACTGCCTCATCGAAGGTCCTCGCGATTGATCGGGTCAGCTACTTTAACCAAAATGCCGGTATGAATCCCGATGCCAGCGAGTTGGCGCGCTTTCTTGCGCGCACGAGCCGTGTTGCGGTTATTACCGGCGCGGGCGTCAGCACGGCGTCCGGCATTCCCGACTACCGCGATCGAAATGGCGACTGGAAGCACGCGAGACCGGTGCAGTACGCGGACTTCGTCTCCAGGCCCGAAGTTCGTCAGCGTTACTGGGCGCGAAGCTTCGCCGGCTGGCAGCGGATTGCCGCTGCGCGGCCGAACCGCGCGCACACCGCGCTTGCCCTGCTGGAGTCGGCCGGCAAGGTCGACACGCTGATAACCCAGAACGTCGACGGCCTGCACCACCGCGCAGGGAGCCGCCGCGTCATCGACCTGCACGGCCGCCTGCAGAGCGTGCGCTGCATGGGCTGCGGCGAGATCACCGGCCGTGACGAATGGCAGGCGGAGCTGGCTGCGGTCAATCCGGAATGGCGCCGCGACACCGACTATTTCGCGCCGGACGGCGATGCGAAGTTGCTTGACGAAGACGTCAGGGACTTCGTAACGCCGGACTGTGCGGACTGCGGCGGCTTCATTAAACCGGACGTGGTGTTCTACGGCGAAAACGTTCCCGGGGAACGGGTCGCGTCCGCATTCGATGCGACGGATCGTGCCGACGCGTTGCTGGTCGTCGGCTCTTCCCTGATGGTGTATTCCGGCTACCGTTTCGCCCGCCGTGCCGCAGAGGCCGGCAAGCCAATCGCGATCCTCAATCGTGGCCGCACACGCGCGGACGAACTTGCCGCGCTGCGAATCGACGCGGACTGCGGAGAGGTACTCGAGCACGTGAGTCGTAACCGTGGATGACGACCTGCGCATCGTATTCGAGAGCCGCAATCGCGCCGCCTGCGCGGACCGCTCGCTGGTGCTGGTCGCGGCGGGCATCCCCCACCAGGTCCTGCATGATGCCGGCGGCTCCATGATCGTGGTGCCGGCCGAACATTCCGCGCACGCCACCGAGGAAATTGCGATCTACGACGAGGCCAATCCGCCACTCGTACAAAAAAAGAAAAAGACCATTCGCTACCAGAACGCGATGCCGGGAATCGTGGCCTACGCGCTGGTGATCTGTGTCGCCGCCTGGCTCGCCGGCGAATCGGCATTCGGATACAACTGGTTCCGCGCCGGACGCGTCGACGGGGTGCTGGTTCGCGCCGGCGAAATCTGGCGCACGGTGACGTCCCTCACGCTGCACTCCGGTCTCGGCCACCTCGCCGGCAACCTGGTTTTCGGCGCGTTGTTCGGGCTGTTCGCGGGACGCATCCTGGGCTCGGGCGTCGCCTGGTTTGCCATCGTGGCTGCGGGGGCCCTCGGCAATCTGCTGAACACGCTGCTGCTCGCGCCGGATCATCGCTCCATCGGTGCATCGACCGCCGTATTCGCGGCGCTCGGGCTCGTGGCGGGTTACGTATGGCGCGCCCGGCTGATGTCGCAGGAACGCTGGGTCTACCGCCATGGCCCGATCGTCGGGGCACTCGCGCTGCTGATGTACACGGGCACGGGCGATGAGAACACGGACATCGGCGCACACCTGTTCGGGTTCGTGTGCGGCTTCGGCGGAGGCATGCTGCTCACGCTGGTGGGGCAACGGATTCTCGACGATCGCTGGCAGTGGCTGAGCGCGGGTGCGGCCGTGGCGCTCGTGCTGTGCGCGTGGGCCGTCGCCCTGCTCTCCTGATAGCGCCGGGTTCAGGTAGAATCCCTGCCCGGTAGCGCCCGCGGACCCGGAACACGATCGATGAAGAACGTACTGCTGTTGCTATTGACAGTTATGCTCGCACTGACCGTCACGGCATGGGTCCGCTATGGCGGCGGTGAACCGTACCCCGACCTGACCGGCGCGCCCCTGCTCGAAGCGGGCGAACTGGAAGAGGTGCTTTCCTACCCGTTGCCGATCGGCAATGTCGCCGTCAGCCCCGCAGGCAGGGTATTTTTTACCGTGCATCCCGAGGCGCGGCCCGAAGGCAACAAGCTGCTCGAGTTCGTGGATGGGGCGGCGGTGCCCTATCCCGGCCCGAAACAACAGGCGGCCCTGTTCGATACCGTGCTGGGCGTCGCGATCGACCGGAGCGGCAATCTCTGGACCATCGACCACGGCAACCACGGCATGCGTTCCGCGCGCCTGCTCGCCTTCGATCTCGACAACGGCAAGGTCGTGCACGACCATCGACTGCCGGCCGAGATAGCACCGCCCGGTTCGTTCCTGCAGGACCTGCAGGTCAGTGCCGACGGCCGCACGGTGATCATCGCGGACGCGAGCTTCTGGCGCAAAACCCCGGCCATTGTCGTTTACGACGTCGAATCGGCGACGGCACGGCGCGTGCTCGAGTCGCATCCCTCGGTGTCAGCGGAGAAATTCGTCATTGCGCACGGCGGCACCGAGATGCGTTTCTTTGGCGGACTCGTCGCCCTGCGTGGTGGCGTCGACGGCGTCGCGCTCGGCCCGGAATGGCTTTACTACGGGGCGCTGAGCGGCTCGACGCTGTACCGGGTCCCGCTGCGCGAGCTGCGCGACGCAGAACTCCCCGCAGCACAGCTCGCACGGCGGGTCGAGGCGTACAGCGCGAAACCGCTGTCCGACGGGCTGAGCATCGACGTGGACGGCAACGTCTACATTACGGACGTCGAACACAATGCCATCTTCGTGGTCGGCGAAGCGCGCGAACCGCGGACGCTGTTGCGCTCGCCCCGCATGCGCTGGCCCGACGCGCTGTCGTTCGGACCGGACGGCTGGCTGTACGTTGCCGACAGTGCGCTGCAGGAGGTGGTCCTGCGGCCGCAGGAACACATCGAGGCCAATGCCCCTTACCGGGTCTTTCGCTTGCGACCCGGCACCGGGGGTGTCCCGGGCCAGTAGCGGCCGGAGCCTGCCGTCTTCGCCGGCACACGATGGCAGGCGGTGGACGATGCCCGCCGCAATCGGCATGCTACGGTCCCTCGCAGACAACAGGCTGATCTCGAATCAGCGCGACAACAACCAGCAACGAGAAAGGAAATTCGATGAACACAGACAGCCTCCCTGATCTCGGCGTCGACTGGGCCCACATGTGGACGTTGATACAGACCAATGGTGTCGAACTGGCGGGCAACCTGCTGACCGCGATCGTCATCTTCTTCGTCGGCAAGTGGGCCGTCAACCTGGTCGTCAAGGGCCTGATGAAGGGCATGCAGAAGGGCGAACTGGACACGACGCTGCGGCGCTTTGTCGCCAACCTGGCGCGCATGCTGTTGATGCTGTTCGTGATCATCGCGGCAATCAATGCGCTCGGCGTGCAGACCGCCAGCCTGATCGCCCTGCTCGGTGCCGCCGGCCTCGCCGTCGGTCTCGCATTGCAGGGCTCGCTGTCGAACTTCGCGGCCGGTGTTCTTATTGTGCTGTTCCGCCCCTACAAGGTCGGCGACTGGATTGAAGGCGGCGGCGTTTCCGGTGCGGTCGAGGAGGTGCAGATCCTCACGACGGTCCTGAAGACCGGCGACAACAAGCGTGTCATCATCCCGAACAGCCAGATCATGGGCTCGACGATCACCAATTACTCGGCGAATGACAAGCGTCGAGTGGACCTGGTCATCGGCGTCAGCTACAGCGACGACCTCGACCAGGTGCGCAAGGAACTCCGGGAGCTCGTCGATGCCGATGAGCGCATCCTCAAGGACCCGGCTGTGACGATCGCGGTTTCGGAACTCGCGGACAGCAGTGTGAATTTCGTGCTGCGCCCGTGGGTCAATACCGCGGACTACTGGGCGGTCTACTTCGACCTCACCGAGAAAGTGAAAAAGCGTTTCGACGAGGTGGGTATTTCGATCCCGTTTCCGCAGCGCGACGTCCACATACACAACGTCGCCGCAGACTGAGGAAGGGGGGCACGCGGCCACACGGGGAGGCGCCGGAATCGATCCGGGCGCCTCGCGTGTCAACCGGAAGCACCGGCGCGCGTTGCATTTATTGGGACGGCTCGTTCAGCCGGGGTTCACGGTGCCCGGCCTACGGTGAGCCGGAGCACGACAACGAGGACGGAAACGATATGGCAACAACCCTGCGATTATTCATCCGGTTCGTGCTGGTCGCACTGGTTGCCGGCTGTGCGGCACACCCCGACCCGATCATCGATACCAAGGGCGTAGACCCGCAACGGCTCGCTGAGGACTGGCAGGAATGCGAGGCCTACACGCGGGAAATCGTGATGGCCGAGGGCATCGGCAAAGGTGCCGCGGTGGGTGCGGCGGTCGGCGCCGCCACCGGGGCGGTCAGCGACCGCCGCGACGTCGGCGAAGCCGCCGGAATCGGCGCCATCTACGGCGGCACACGCTCCGGCCTGGACGCAGACCGCGAAAAACAGAAGGTGTTCAAGAACTGCATGCGGGGGCGCGGCTACCGGGTTCTGAACTGACGGCAAGGGCCATGCCTGCTGCCCCTTATTGAAATCGGCGGCATAGCGCAGTACTGTATTTTTATACAGTATCGGAATCAGCCATGCCGGTCAGACACCACAAGGGGCGCGG
This sequence comes from Woeseiaceae bacterium, assembly GCA_041601995.1. Lineage (GTDB taxonomy): Bacteria > Pseudomonadota > Gammaproteobacteria > Steroidobacterales > Woeseiaceae > UBA1847. Next base: position 9,449 of record JBFIHC010000032.1, read on the forward strand.
CGCCGTTTCGGACCGCGAGGGACGCTTCGCCGTTCGCCCGGTCGAATTCGAAGCCGGGGAAGCCCATGCGCGCGCGCAGTCCGCACCCGCCACCGAACTGCGTGCCATGCGCTCACGCCGCATCATCACGAGCAACACGTCCCCCGACGTGCCGTTCGACCGCTCCATCAATCCTTACCAGGGCTGTGAACACGGCTGCGTCTATTGTTACGCGCGGCCCAGCCACAGCTACCTGGACCTGTCGCCCGGGCTGGATTTCGAAACGAAGATTTTCTACAAGCCGGACGCCGCCGCGCGCCTGGCGGAGGAATGGGAGAAGCCCTCGTATCGCTGCGAGCCAATAACGATCGGCGCCAACACCGATCCCTATCAGCCGGCGGAGCGAACCATCCGCGTCACGCGCGAGCTGCTCGAGCTGTTCGTCACGCACCACCATCCTGTGAGCATCATTACCAAGGGCACGCTGATCACCCGCGACCTGGACCTGCTCCGCGAACTCGCGAGCCGTAACCTTTGTTCCGTTGCCATCAGCCTTCCCACCCTCAACCCGGACCTGAAACGGGTCATGGAACCGCGGGTACCTTCCGCGGACGCGCGGCTGCGTGCCATGGAACAGCTCGCCGCCGCGGGCGTGCCGGTGAGCGTGCTGCTCGCGCCGGTGATACCGGCGCTCAACGACGCGGAAATCGAACAGGTTCTTGCCGCAGCGGCCGGCGCCGGCGCTCGCGAGGCGGCTTACGTATTCCTGCGGCTGCCGCACGAGGTGAAGGACATCTTCACCGAGTGGCTGCAGGTGCATTTCCCGGAGCGCGCGGCCCGTATTATGGGCCTGGTGCGCGAAGCGAGCGGCGGCCGGGACTACGACAACCGCTTCGGCATCCGCCAGACCGGCCGTGGGGCCTACGCCGACATGCTCGGCAAGCGCTTCCGCGCGGCGTGCAGGCGCGCCGGTCTCGGCACCGGACGCGGCGAGAGCACGCTCGACTGCAGCCGTTTCGACCCGCCCGGTCAGCGCCAGCTGGGCCTGTTCTGATCGGATGGCCGAATCCTTTTTTTCTGCAGCCGTTGTATAGTTGAGGCTCGAACCAAACCGCGGATATGGGGTCGAAAATTGAAGCCTCCGCTCGAGGGGCGGCGTTCCGGACCCGTCGTGCTACTGCAAATTATGCGTATGATTTACAAGAGTTTAGTGCTCTCAATGGCGTTTCTGATCGTGTTGGCCGGTGGCGCCGCTCTCGCCGCGGAGGAGCCCCTGGTGGACGAGGCCGGCGACGACGGCGGCCTCATGGACCAGACCGTTCCGGTCGCCGAGGACGACGCCGCCGCGGAGGTTACCGCGCAGCCCGGCCCGCCGCGGCGGCGCAAGGCCGACCTGCGCAAGGAACTCCTGAACGAGTTCGACAGCTACAAGCGCCTGATGTCGGAAGGTATTTATGACGAGGCCGACACGGTCGCAAAGCGCGTCGTCACGCTCTCCATCCAGCTGACGGGACCGCGGTCTTCGGAGACGGCGAAAGCGCTTACCAACCTCGGCATCGTGCAGCATCGCAGCAAGCAGTTCGACGCCGCGCAACAGAATTTCGCGGCGGCCATCGACATTCTCGAAGAGCGGGAGGACCGCCTGAACCGGCGCCTGATCAACCCGCTGAAAGGCCTGGGCGCCGCACAGCTGGAGGGAGGGCGTCCCGACCTTGCAAAACAGACCTTCACGCGCGCCGTCCACATCACGCACGTCAACGAGGGTCCGCACAACATGGACCAGATCGACATACTCGAGTCGCTCGCGGAAACCAACGTGCGGCTCGGCTCCATCGAAGAAGCCCGCGCGATGCATGACAAGATCTACCAGCTACACCGCCGCCGCTACGAGGATGACCAGCTCGCCCTGATTCCTTCGCTGATGCGTCGCGCCGAGTGGCAGCATCGAGCGGGCTATATCGCGGACGAGCAGGCGACATACCGTCGCGCCATACGCATCATCGAAACCAGTTTGGGCAAGGAAGACATCCGCCTGGTCGAACCGCTCATGAAGCTGGGCGAATCGTATTTCTACACCGACCTGCACGGCGAGCAGGGCCTGCACCACAATCCCTCGACGGGGGAAATCTACTTCAAGCGCGCGCTCCGGATCGCCGAGTCCAGCCCGAAGTCGGACTGGGCGACGGCAACCAATTCCAGGCTGTCGCTCGGTGATTACTACATGATGCAGGGCAACCTCACCCGGGCTCGGAAACTCTACCGGCAGATCTGGGAGTCGCTCGAGGGCGACGAGGCGAAGCTGCTGTTCCGGGACGAGATATTCGACAAAGTAATACCTCTGAATGGCCGGCCGATTCCCGAGTTTGCGAGCGAAGCCGGACCGAGTCCGCTCGGCAGACCCTCGGAAGAATTCCTGCAGGGATCGGTGACTTTGAGTTTCTCCGTAACCGATCGCGGCCGGGTGATCGAGATCGAACCGGTTGAAGTCGTGCCGGGAGAATTCACGGACATGGAAAAGCTGGTGCATCGCGAGATTCGCGGGCGGCTGTATCGGCCCCGCTTCGAAGACGCGGAACCGGTGAAGACCACCAACCAACTCTTTACGCACCTGTTCTACTACAAGCTGTCGGACCTGGAGGAGCGGCGCGAGGAGGCGGCTGGTAACGAAGAATCCTAGCCGTTGCCCTGGCGGGAAAACGGGTCAGGGGGGGAAGCAAATGGTGTCAACGGACAAGCCGAAACTTTGCATCGCCGCGATCGCGATGATTGTCGTCGCCCCCGCGTTCGCCGATTGCCGCGAAGACTGGATCTGCGTCAATGCCGTGGACCAGGGTGGCAACGTCGAGCTCCGGGCGGAGAACCTGAAGAATTACCCGGTCACCTACACGCTGCGGGTGCGCACGCATTACTTCAACGTTGCCGGCCCGAAAACCGTAACGCGCACACTGGCGCCGCAGGAGTCGGCCCGCGTCATGACGCTGAATCGCGCCGACGAGCGGTTCGAGGGACAGTATCGCTACTTCTTCGAGTGGACGGTCGGCGATAAGGACGCAGTACACGATGACGACTATGTCTATGCGCTGCCCTACAGGTCCGGCAAGTCGTACCGCGTTCTGCAGGGCTACGGCTCACGATTCAGCCACACCGGCCTCGAGGCCTTCGCCGTCGATTTCGACATGGCGGAGGGGACCCCGGTCCACGCCGCGCGCGCCGGCGTGGTGGCACGCGTCGAGGAGTCCCACTCGATAGGCTGCTGGGAAGACGGCTGTGGACGGCATGCGAACTTCATCGTCATACTGCACAGCGACGGCACGACGGGGGAGTACTATCACCTGCAGAAGAACGGTGCGCTCGTCGACGTGGGTGACAGCGTGGCACGCGGCCAGAAGATAGGCCTGTCGGGCAATACCGGTCACACGACGATGCCGCACCTGCATTTCGCGGTATACCGGGCCACCGAATGGGGCAACACCCAGTCCATCCCGGTCCGATTTCAAAGTGCGGACGGCGTCGTCATGCGGCCCCGCCGCGGCGCACGCTACCAGGCGACCTGATATGTTCGACAAATACCGCAAGACCAAGCTCCCGACGCGCGACGAGGCCCTGCCCGGCCGCCGCGAGGCCATGCCGGTTGCGGCGCGCCATTTCGTGAACGGCAATCCGCTCGAAGAGCCATTCGCGCCACCGCTCGAAAAGGCCGTCTTCGGGCTCGGCTGTTTCTGGGGAGCGGAGCGGCGTTTCTGGCAAACCGACGGGGTGTTCACCACGGCCGCCGGATATGCCGGCGGCGTCACACCGAACCCGACCTACGAGGAGGTGTGCAGCGGGCTTACCGGGCATACCGAAGTCGTGCTCGTCGTGTTCGACCCGGCGGTGGTGAGCTACGAGCAGTTGCTGGGCGTCTTCTGGGAGTCGCACGACCCGACCCAGGGCATGCGCCAGGGCAACGACGTCGGCACGCAATACCGCTCCGCGATCTATGCCTGCAGCGCGGCGCAACACCGCAGCGCGCAGAGTTCCCTGCGCGCCTACCAGGGTGAACTCGCGAAGGCCGGCTACGGCGCGATAACGACAGAAATCGCGCCGCTCGACAGGTTCTATTACGCCGAGGATTACCATCAACAATACCTTGCCAAGAATCCGGGTGGGTACTGCGGTATCGGCGGCACCGGCGTGAGCTGTCCCGCGGGCCTCGCCGTACTGTAACGCCCCCGCCATTCCCGGTAGTATCGGCACCCCACTCGATGAGGACCCTCCCGTGGCCAACAATACAAAGAAGCCCGGAAAACCGCGCCGGCCGAGCCGCAAGCAGGCTGAAGATGCGATACGGACCCTGCTGCTCTGGGCGGGCGAAGACCCGCGCCGGGAAGGCCTGCTCGATACCCCGAAGCGCGTCGTGTCCGCTTACGAGGACTGGTTCAGCGGTTACAAGGAAGACCCGATCCAGTACATGAAACGCACCTTCGAAGAAGTCGAAGGTTACGACGAGATGATCGTGCTGCGTGATATCGGCTTCGAATCGCACTGCGAACATCACATGGCACCGATCATCGGCCGCGCCCACGTTGGCTACCTGCCGAACAACAAGGTCGTCGGCATCAGCAAACTTGCCCGCGTCGTGGAAGCCTTTGCGCGGCGCTTCCAGGTACAGGAGAAGATGACAGCGCAAATCGCCAACTGCATCTGGAACGTGCTGAGCCCGAAGGGCGTCGGCGTCGTCATCGAGGCAACGCACCAGTGCATGACCACGCGCGGCGTCCACAAGTCGGACGTGTCCATGGTCACCAGCCAGATGGTCGGAACATTCCGCAAGGACGCACGCACGCGCGCCGAGTTCCTCGGCATGATCGACAACCAGCGCTAGGCGCATCACCCTGCGAAAAACGGGCACGATCTTGCGGCGCTTCGGGATAATCCTGTTTATCAGCCTGGCACTGGCAGCCCTGTACCTCGCGGCCTGGCCGGTGCCGGTCGATCCGGTGGCCTGGGACGCACCGCGGGATCGCGGCCTGACGGGTGTGTTCGCGCGCAACGACGCCCTGGCCGGGGCCGGCGCCATCGACCTCGGCGTTTTCGAAGGACCCGAGGACGTAACCGTGGGCCGCGACGGCGCGCTGTACGCAACGACGTCCGCCGGAGTAATCCTGCGCATCGAGTCGGCCAGTGGGCAGACCGCCGAGTTTGCTCGCACCGGCGGCCGGCCGCTCGGCATCGAATCCCTGCCGGACGGATCGCTGGTCGTTGCCAACGCGAACATCGGCATCCAGCGGGTATCGCCGGGCGGCCAGGTCATCGACCTGCTGTCGGAGATCGACGGTGAACCGCTTGCGTACCCGGACGACCTCGCCGTCTCGAGCCAAGGCATCATTTATTTTTCCGACGCGTCCACCAAGTTCGGCGCCCGCGTCTGGCACGGCAGCTACGACGCCAGCCTGCTCGATATCCTGGAGCACGGTGGCCACGGCCGCGTCATTGCCTTCGACCCCGGCAGCGGTGAGTCGACAATCGTCGTGGAAGGTCTCGACTTCGCCAATGGCGTCGCGATCGACCCGGACGATCGCTTCCTGCTGATTGCGGAAACCGGCAGCTACCGGATTCTGCGCCACTGGCTGGGAGGACCGGAGGCTGGCACCACCGAGGTCGTTCTCGACAACCTCCCGGGGTTTCCCGACAACATCAATCGCGGCAATGACGGCCGCTTCTGGGTCGGGCTGGTCGCGCCGCGCGACGCGAAACTCGACAGCCTGTCGGACAAACCGTTCCTGCGCAAAGTGGTGCAGCGGCTGCCCGCGTTCCTGCGGCCGAGCGCCGTCCCGTCGTCGCACGTCCTCGCGATCAATGGCGACGGCGAGGTGTTAGCGAACCTGCAGGATCCGGCCGCCCGTTATCCGGCGATGACCGGTGTTTGCGAAACCGCCGACCGCCTCTATCTGACGCGCCTGTTCGGGCACGAACTGCCTTTCGTCGACAAAGCCTCGCTGCCACGCTGACGCAGCAGCACTGCGCCGGGCCGTCCGCAGTTCGGGCAGAGCATCCGTGCGCATAGCCGCGCTAGCGGCGGCGAGCCGAAGCTCGGAAGGGCGCCCGCCGGTCTTCGTGCGCCGATCTGATTGAACCTCTCCTCATCGACGGAAATTGCTAGTCGAGCCCCAGCTGGGCGGGTCCCTGGCTGAAGGTGATGTCGACGGGGATGCCTGCGCGCGTCAGGCGGTCCAGGTCCGCCTGCAGCTGCTCGCCGATGACGCCCATGGTCTCGGTGAGTTCGCGAGCCCCTTCGTAATCGCCGTCCCCCTGCAGTGTCAGCAGCACGCGCGACAGCTCTGTCATTGCGGCGGTCATGCGCTCGGCATCGACGCGGTATCTGCCCGTCTCCGAATCGCGAACGAACGCACCCTGCTCCTCGAAAAAGTTGAAGCGCACCATGTTCGCCTTGCCGTGAGCGCTCGCCGCACCGAAGCGTATCGAGCGGAAGATGCCGGCCATGAAGGTCACGTAGTAGTCCATGATATCGGCATCGCCGAGCTCGCCTGCGTTGAGCAACTCGATCACCATGTAGAGGCCGAGCACATCCGCCTTGCCCTCCTCCATGCTCGATGCGACGTCGAGCAGCGCCTCACGCACGGTGCCCCTGCCGTTGATCGTGTTCTTGATTCCCAGCCCGTGGGCAACTTCGTGGAACATGACATTGCTGAAGAATGCGTCGAATGTGACGTGCTTGCGCTGCGCCTCATCGATCAGCGTATCCGCAATGGGCAGCAGGATCTTCTCGAACTTGGCCTGCATCGCGTTCTTGAGCTGCAGACGTCGCGTGCCCTTCTCCAGCTGCACCTCTTCGTCGTTCGGCAGGTTGATCGCGATCGTCTTGGATCCGGCGTTGCTGTGGCCCGCGTAGTAGACGACGTCATACGCGTTGAGGTCGGAATCCGTGCCCGGCGTCTCCCGTTTGTAGGCATCCGGCACCGGCAATCCTTCCTGCAGCTCCGGCAGGAACAGGGCGAACCGGCTGAGGCGCTCGCTCCACGCCATGTCCTTGATGAGTACGTAGGACTCGTAGGCCGCGCGGTACCCGAACAGCCGGTCTTCATAGGTCTCGATCGGGCCGATCACGACGTCGATCTCGTTCGTTTTGACGTCCATCCAGAAGAGGTCGCTGGTCTGGAAATCGTCGCTGATCAGCGCTGCGGCCCGCAGCTTGAGGTAGGTCGCGAACGCCGAATCCTCGGCAAGGTCGGCCGCTTCGCGCAGCAAGTCAGCAGCCTGTTGCAGCTCTTCCCTGTACGCGACGTGGTACGCGACGAGCACCAGTTCGCCGGCCTCGTCGCGGCGCACCAGCGAGTAGAGTCCTTTCTTGCCGGGGAGATAGGCCGCCTCGAATTCCTCTTTGCTCATGTCCGCCGGATAGAAGTTCGCGCCGAGCGGCTTGGCGCCGAAACCTTTTATGAACGGCGCGTCGTCTGCAAGGCGGTCCCAGGGACCGTAATTGAGCTCGGCGAAGCGGCGCGTTGCGTCGTCCTCGATAGACGCGAGCCACTCCCGGTAGCCGTCATTGAAGGCCTGGCGCCAGAAGAGGTCGTCCATGATCTTCGACGCGTCGATAAGCACGGCGATCATGTCTCGCTGGCTGTCACTGAGGTGGCTGAGATCGGCCGTCAGCTCGAATTCGGCGTAGATCCCGGGCCGCGGCTCGAGCGTTTGTTCCGTGGTCACAACCGGGTCAGGTGGCGTCTCGGCTCCGCAGGCAACCAGCAGTGCCAGCGGCACGAGGGTGCGCGCGATGTGCGTGAACATCCTGGCGATCACAGTGAGTCCTCCTTGCAAGCGGGTCGGCGATTATTGCACAGCTCGTGCCGCAATGGCCCCCCGCCGCCCCGTCGTCGGGGTCTAGAGATCGACGAGTTCTATGTCGTCGGCGTCCAGGTGTTCGCCAATGAAGAGGCCGCCGACGCGCGCGAAGCGGCCCGCGCCGTCGGTGGCCATCAGGCGCAGCCGCCCCGGACCCTGATGATCGTTGAGCAGGTCGTGGTCTGCGAGCATGGCCGCCGCGACGGCAGCCGTCGTGCTCGCCGAATCGACGATCGCGGTCCCCTCGGCCACGACCTGCCGGATCGCCGGCCTCAGCAGTGGGAAGTGGGTGCATCCGAGAATGACGCTGTCGGGCACGTACGCCAGTTCCGTGAGCGGCTCGAGGTAGCGGCGGATGATGCCTTCCGCGATGCTGCCCTCCGTCCAGCCCTCTTCGGCCAGCGCGACCATCATTTCGCAGGCGAGCTCGCGAACCTCTGCCTGGTCGTCACGCTCCCGGATGGCATTCCGGTAGGCCCCGTAGCGAACCGTCGCCTCGGTGGCCAGCACGAGGTGCCTGCCGCCCGGGCACGCAGCCACGGCCGCCGTAGCGCCCGGCTCGACGACGCCGATAACGGGCACCGGCTGCATCTGTTGCCGCAGTGCGTGGAGCGCGACCGCCGATGCGGTATTGCAGGCAACGACGAGCAGCTTGATGCCGCGCTGCTGTAACTGTGCGGTCGCCTGGCCTGCATAGCGGCTGATCGATGACGGGCTCTTGGTGCCGTACGGCAGCCGCGCGGTATCGCCGAGGTAAATAAGATCCTCATGCGGCAACGCCTCGCGGAGTGCCCGCAGTACCGTAAGTCCGCCCACGCCCGAGTCGAAGACGCCGATCGGCAGGCGCCTGCCCTGTAATGCATTCATGGGCGCATTGTGCCAGAGTACGGCGTGCAAAAATTTCTGTATGTCATCGGCGCGTTCGTCGCCCTCCTCATCATCGTCGGATTGTTACTACCGCGGCACACCCGTGTCGAGGTGAGTGCGCTCGTCGACGCGCCACCCGCGACCGTGTTTGCGCTCGTCAACGATTTCCGCCGTGTCGACCTGTGGTCGCCGCAGACGGCCAGCGATCCGAATGCGCGCGTCATCTTCTCAGGCCCGCCCCGGGGTATTGGAGCAACGGTCACCTGGGACGGCGTCATCGTCGGCAGTGGCACACAGACGATCGTCGAGAGCCGGCCGTACGAACTCATAGCAACTTTGCTCAACCCCGGCGAGACCGGTGAAGCCCGCACCTGGTTCGACTTCGCGCGGCAAGACGGCAAAACCCGGGTCACCTGGGGTTTCGCTCACGATCACGGCCTCAATCTCGTTGGCCGTTACTTCGCCTTGCTGCTGTCGGGTGTGATAAAGCGTGAATTCGAGAACGGCATCGCGGCACTGCGGGAACTCGCCGAGTCGCTGCCGCGCACCGACTTCGGAGATCTCGAGGTCGAACACCGGGTCGTCGACGCGCTGGACATCGCTTACCGGCCTTCGACGTCGCCGCCCGAGGCCGCTGCGATCTCCGATGCCATGGGTAAAGCCTACTTCGAGATACTGTCTTTCATCGACGCTCACGAGCTGGCCGAGGACGGTGCGCCGATGTCGATCATGCGCGGCTTCGTCGGCGGCCAGCTACGGTTCGACGCTGCGATCCCCGTGCGCGGCGTAACCGACTCGACACCGCGCGACGGTGCGGAGGTCAAACTCGGTCGCTCCTATGCCGGGCCGGCGATCCGCGTCCGCCATACCGGTTCTTACCGCCAGCTTGGTATGACACACCGCAAGATTGCCGCCTACCTCGCCGCCCTGGGCCTCGAACGCAATGGCGACGCCTGGGAGACCTACGTCAGCGACCCGACCCGGGTGCCCGAGCCGGAACTCCTGACCGACATCTACTACCCGTTGCGCTCGCTGTAGGGCGCTGCAGCCCCGGTGGCCAACCGGCGCCAGGCGGCTGTCGCCGTCAGGGTACACTTGCGCACGGTTCGCGATCTCTGTTATAAGAAATGCGCGCAGGTATCTGAAAGTTCAAGTAGGAACGTTACGATCTTCTCGGGGATCGGTGACTGCAGGAGGTAGTCGGGTCAGTAAGCGTAACAAGCCGCTGAGAGGTGAAAAGAGCGGCAAAACAAGAATACGAACGCTGGAGTGGAAATGACCTACCACGTCGACCGCCTATACGCCGCGGTGTCGGTTCTCGCCGGTGACGGCCATATAAAACAAAGACTTATAAGGGCTTACCAGGACAACCTGGACGCCATTGCCGAAGACGAGCTGCCGCAGGAACTGCAACAGCGGTTCCGGGAGCTGCGTTCCCGGCTGCATTGCGTCGCCCCGCTGAACGGCGAGGGGGCCGTGTGTGCCTCGGTCCGCAAGATGTCGGTGCGTGAGGCCAGCGAGTGTGCGCTGGCGGTAGTGGATCTCTACGGCGACATCATTCGCGAGGGCGACAACCTGCAGGACACGCTGCCGCTGCACGATGACGTAGCGCAGGTCCCGCCCTTCCTGGTCAAGTCGGTCTCCTGACGCAAGCGCGCAGCACGCTGCCCGGCAGGGCATCACGACACTTTCCGGAATTCCAGCGTCCAGTGGTCGTCCGCCAGTTCGCGCTGCGCGCTGTGCAACGGCTGCGCCTGGCCTGTTTCCCATTCCGTCGCAAGGGTTTCGGACATGATGTAACTGCGGTGCTTCGCCAGCGCTCGCTCGATTCCCTCTGAACCGCTGACACCCAGCACGATGCGGTCCGACACTTCGAGGCCCGCCTGCTTGCGCGCATCCTGGATCGACCGCACGACCTCGCGCGCCAGACCCTCCTCGAGCAGCTCCTCGGTAATGCCCGTGTCCAGCGCCGTCAGGTAGCCGCCGTCTTCGCCACAGGAATAACCTTCGGCGGACTCCGTCTCGATGACGACGTCGTCACCACCGAGTTCGAGCGTCTCGCCGCTTGCTTCGATCTCGAACGTCTCGCCGCGCGCCACGGCGCCCGCGATCGCCGCGCCGTCGGCTTCTTCCAGCGCTTTGCGTATCGACGGGATCAACTTGCCGAAACGCTTGCCGAGCACCGGCAGATTCGGTTTGATGCGGTAGCTGACCAGCCCGGCATCGCGCGCGATAAACTCGATGGCTTTCACATTGAGTTCCTCGAGAATCTGGTCCTGGTGATCCTCGAGCGCCCTGGCGGCTTCGTCGCTGGGTGCCCGGATCAGCAGACGGGACAGCGGCTGCCTCGTGCGAACCCCGGACTGGCCGCGCGCCGCACGAGCAAGGCCCACGACTTTCTGCACCACGCCGATGTCGCGCAGCAGCTCGTCGTTGCGCCACGCGGGCTCGGCCTCCGGCCACGGCACCATGTGCACGCTGTCGGGCGCATCGCCAGCGATGCTCCTCACCAGGTTCTGGTAGACGTGCTCGGCGAGAAACGGCACGAACGGCGCCATCAGTTCGTGCGCCACCTTGAGGCACTCGTACAGCGTCAGGTAGGCCATGTGCTTGTCGTCGAGGTCCGTCGACTTCCAGAAGCGGCGGCGATTGCGCCGCACGTACCAGTTGCTCAGCTGGTCGATGAAAGACTCGATCGCCTCGCCCGCCGTCTTGGCATCGTAGTCGTCCAGCGCCTCCGTGACGGTCGTTACCGTTCGGTGCGCGAGCGCCAGCGCCCAGCGGTCGATCTCGGGACGCTGTTCAACCGGCACCTGTCTCGACACGTCCACGTTGTCGAGGCGCGCATACAGCACGAAGAAACCGTAGGTGTTCCAGAAGGTATTGATGAATGAACTCGCCACGTCCGCCACGATCTCGACCGAGATGCGCTTTGGCATGTCCGGCGACAGTCGCGCCAGGAAATACCAACGCAGCGCGTCGGCACCGACCGTGTCGAACACATCGTAGGGATTGACGATGTTACCGAGCGACTTGGACATCTTCTTGCCGTCCTTGTCGACGATCAGGTTCAGGCAGATGCAATTGCGGTAGGCGACGCTGTCGGACACGAGCGTGGCGATTGCATGCAGCGTGTAGAACCAGCCACGCGTCTGGTCGATTGCCTCGCAGATGAAATCCGCCGGGAAATGCTGTTCGAACACGTCCTGGTTTTCGAACGGGTAATGCCACTGCGCGTAGGACATCGCGCCCGAATCGAACCAGCAATCGATCACCTCGGGCACACGCCGCCAGGTCTTGCCATCTTTCTCGAACGCGATGTCGTCCACCGCGGGCCGGTGCAGGTCGAGATCGCCGAGCGACTGGCCCGACAGTTGCTCGAGTTCCTCGACGGAGCCGACGATCTGGTAATTGTCATCGCCGTCGGTCCAGATGGGCAGCGGAGTGCCCCAGAAGCGCTCGCGCGACAGTGCCCAGTCGACGTTGTTCTCCAGCCAGTTACCGAAGCGGCCGTCGCGAATGTGTTCGGGGACCCACTTGATCGAGTGGTTGAGCTCGCTCATGCGCTCACGGAACTGCGAGGTGCGAATGTACCAGGCGTTCTTCGCGTAGTAGATGATCGGGTCGCCGGTGCGCCAGCCGAACGGGTAGTTATGCTTGAAGCGCTCGGAGCGGAACATCATGCCGCGTTCCTTGAGGATGCGGATCAACGGCTTGTCGGCGTCCTTGAAGAACATGCCAGCCACCGGTTCGACGGCATCGACGAAGTTGCCGTCGAGCCCGACGCCGTGCAACACGGGCAGTCCGTGCTCCTGGCCGAACGCGAGGTCGTCGACACCGTACGCGGGGGCCGTGTGCACGATACCGGTGCCGTCTTCGGTGCTGACGAAGTCGGCGGACAACACCTGGAAGGCGTTCGGCGCATCGACCTCGAGGTAGTCGAACAGCTGCTCGTAACGCGTGCCGACGAGGTCGCTGCCCTTGACCGTCTTCGTGACCGTGTGCTCGATGTCCCGGAACACCGACTCCCGCAAAGCCTCCGCCACGATGAGCGTCTGGCCACCCGACTCGCAGTAGCTGTAGTCGATGTCCTCGCCCACCGCCAGCGCCAGGTTGGACGGCAGGGTCCACGGTGTGGTCGTCCACACCAGGATGTAGGTCTCTTCCGCGCCCCGGACCTTGAAGCGCACCGTGATCGACGGATCCTCCGTCTCCTTGTAGCCCAGCGCCAGTTCATGCGACGACAGCGTCGCGCCGATGCGCGGGTCGTAGGGCACCACCTTGTAGCCCCGGTAGATCAGCCCCTTGTCGAAAATGACCTTGAGCAGGTTCCACACCGACTCGATGTAGCTGTTGTCGAGCGTGTAGTAGGCCTCGTCGAGGTGCACCCAGAAGCCCATGCGCTCGGTCATCTTCTCCCAGTCGCCGATGTAGGTCATGACCGATTCGCGGCACAGGCGGGTGAACTCGTCGATGCCAACCTTCTCCTCGATCTCGTCCTTGTCGTAGCTCTCGATCCTGCCTTCCCGCTTCAGGAGCTTCTCGACCTCGTGCTCCACCGGCAGGCCGTGGGTGTCCCACCCCGCCTTGCGCGGCGCGTAGTAGCCGCGCATCGTCTTGTAGCGTGGGAAAATGTCCTTGAAGGCGCGTGCGAGAACGTGGTGGATGCCGGGCTTGCCGTTGGCGGTCGGCGGTCCCTCGTTGAAGCTGAAGCGCGGACGCCCCTCGGACATCGCAAGCGTCTGCTCGAAGGTACGGTGCTCACGCCAGAACGCCAGCACCTCTTCTTCCAGAGCAGGCCCGTCATATCGGCTCGATACTTCCTTGAAACTCAAACCATCCTCTCCAATCGTATACTGCAGATGCGCTTGTTACAGGAGCGCGCCTCGGCGCGCGACCGGCATCAAGAGAATCGCGGTTCGGGAACCGCTCCTGCAATAACGGCAACACCAAAAACCAAAACGCCCCGGGCGCTTTCGCTGCGCCCGGGGCGACAGAATGCATCGCGGTACCACCCGGCTTCGTGGCCTCGGCCACCTCATGGACCTCCCGGTCCGCCGTCCGTGTCGTGGACCAGCCGGCTATGTCTACTGGGGCCGGCTGGCGGCAGCCCGTTCGGATAGCGACTCCGGGGTGATATTCAGCGGATTCCGGCCCGGGGCTCTCACCGCCCCCCGGTCGCTCTGGCCTGAAAGGCCCGCCTGTTCGTCCCCATCGACGTCTTGTCGCGAAAATTAGCCTCTGAGGCGGTAAAACACAAGCGCGCGGGCGGGTCCGCCCGGCAGGCCCGCCCGGATATCGTTAGGATAGGGGGCGAGATGGACAGGATGAAGCGCAAACTCGTGGCCATGCAGCAGGAGCTGCAACGCATCGCGGACACCGGGGACGACCCCGCTGCAGTGGTCGAACTTGACCAGACCAAGGTCGGCCGGCTCTCCCGAATGGACGCGCTGCAGGCGCAGGCCATGGCGAAGGCGTCCGGTCAGCGGCGCGCGGCACTTCTCCGCGAAATCGGCGCCGCACTGCGGCGCATCGAGGACGGCAACTACGGCGACTGTCAGCGCTGCGATGAGCCGATCAATCCGCGGCGCCTCGATGCCGATCCGACGGCGCGGTTGTGCATTGACTGCGCGAGCCGGAGCGAGTGACGCGCATGCGAACTGCGGCATTCCCGGAGCCTTCGTTCATCGACACCAACGGCATCCGCATGGCCGTCTACGAACAGGGCGGCGGCGCCCCCGTCATCCTGCTGCACGGCTTCCCTGAGCTCGCGTTCTCCTGGCGTTACCAGCTACCGGCGCTCGCGGACGCCGGCTTCCGGGCGATTGCTCCGGACCAGCGGGGTTACGGCCGTTCCGACGTTCCGGCGAATGTTCGCGACTACCGGATCGAAGAGCTGATCGCCGATATCCACGGACTGCTCGACGCGATGCAGCTCGAATCGGCCAGTTTCGTCGGGCACGACTGGGGCTCGCTGTTGCTGTGGCAGATGGCGATGCGCGCGCCCGAACGTATCGACCGCATGGTCATCCTCAACATTCCGCATTATCCGCGGCTGCCCGTCGACCCGATCCAGGTCATGCGGGAGCGCTTCGGCAACGACTTCTACATCGTCAACTTCCAGGACTCGGACGCGGCCGACAGGGCATTCGCCGCCGATCCGACGCACTTCTTCGACGTGATGATGCGGCGTGGGCAGATCTCTCGCGAGCAGTTCGACCAGTTGCCTGCCGACAGGAAGTCGCTCAGCCTTCTGCAGGTCATGGCGCGCAGCCAAAGCAGCGGCGAGCCTTTACTGACGGATGCGGAACGCGACTATTACGCCGCGGCGTTCGCCAGCACCGGGTTCACAGGCCCGATCAACTGGTATCGCAACTGGACGCTCAACTGGCAGACACAGGCGGAATTCGACCAGCGCATCGGCATCCCGACACTGTTCATCGGCGCCGCTGACGACGTGGTTATCGCGCCCGAGCACATCGAGGCGATGAAACCCCTGGTCGACGATCTCGAAATGCACATGCTCGAGAACTGCGGGCACTGGAGCCAGCAGGAGAAGCCCGACGAAGTGAACCGGCTGATGATCGACTGGCTGCGGCGCCGAGGTCGCTGACGTTCGTCTAGTGCAGCGCCGGTGAAACGATCGCGTCGTTGCCCTCGCCGAACATGGCGTGATCGAAAGCGTTTACGAGCGTGTCCTTGTCCTGCGCACCGATAACGAGCAGGCGACGATTGAGCAGGAATCCCGGCACCCCCGCAATGCCGCTCGAGCGCACCTGCGCCTCGCGAGACAATACGGTCTGCCGGGCGGTGTCATCGTCGATCACGCGAACGCTCTCGTCGGCCCCCAGGCCGTGGCGCGTGCCCAGTTCGACGAGAATCTCCGGATCACCGATGTTCTCGCCGCGCCGGAAAAACGCCGTCATGAGCTCTTCCGCGAGTGCGCTCTGATCCTTGTGCCGCGTCTCCGCGAGATACATCAGCTGGTGAGCGCGCAACGTGTTCGGCACATGCCCGATCCGGTCGAAGCGCAGATCGATGTTCTCGACGCGCGCGTCGGCCGCAAGCTGATCGAGCACCGGCTGCACGTTCTCGGCGCTGCCGAAGCGCATCGACAGGTAATCCTCGAGGGGCATCCCGTTGTCCGGCATGTCCGGATTCAGCTGGTACGGATACCAGCTTACCTCGCTCGGACCGCGCACAGCCTGCATCGCCTGGTCGAGCCGGCGTTTGCCGATATAGCAAAACGGGCAGACCAGGTCGGCGATGACCTCGACGTGCAGCGCAGCCGCGGGCACCGGCTTCAGGCCGGCCGGTCGGAGTTTGGCAAGATGGTGCAGCGACTCGCTCATTTGCATTCCCTCTTCATGCCAGCAGAAGTGGTGGTGGCTCTCATGGATTCAAGCTTACCGGCACCGCCTTAATCGGGCCTTAATAACTTGGATCACCGTGGAGCGAAATAATTCGCGGAACTTTCCGGAAGTTCGGCGATTTTGCCGGCATTTACCCGTTCGCTAGCGCTGCGGCCCGAACAAATTCGCCATACCGCGCTGCCAGGTATACCACGCGATCGACCCGACGATGACGAAGTTCACCAGTTCCGCAATACCGACGAAGCCGGCCGCGGTCCCGGGCACATGCCCGGCAAGGAACATCGAGCGCAGCGCGACGCTGAATATGAGGGTAACCATTGTCGCCAGCGATTCCACGATGCCGACGGCCATGGACCACCTGGGCCGCCACAGCGTGATCCCGAGACAGCCGAAGATGACCAGGTAATAGCCCGCCTTCAGCTGCGGGAAGCCCTCGAGGCCCGCGATGCGCACATTGAAGCCCGCGCCGTAGTCCAGCATCAGGAACACGATCGTCGCCGCGTAGTAGGCCTGCAGGAGGCGCTGCGAAGCGGCTTTCGGCACTTGCGACATAACACCGCATCCGTAACAAGTTGTTGCAGTAGATACCACGCGCGCCCGGGTGTGCAATATTTCGGGCCTGGAAACGGTCTAATGGGTACAGGTTAAAGTCGGGAGAGTACGTTGCTGATTCGCAAACCCTCGGATATCCGTCCGTCGGAGATCACGAGCAAGGACAATTATCTGAACCGCAGGCAGTTCATGGCGGCCGGCGCCGCTGCGGGCAGCATCGCGTTCACCTCGCCCGTTCTCGGTGCGGTCGTGCCGCGCGGGGACTTCGCAAAGCTCCCGGACGTGCGGCGTAGCGAGTTCAGCACTGACGAAACGCCGACGAGTTACGACGATATCACCACGTACAACAACTTCTGGGAATTCGGCACGGCGAAAGACGACCCGGCGAAGCACTCGAGAGACTTCCAGCCGCGGCCCTGGCGAATCACCGTCGACGGGCATGCGGAAAAAACGGGATCGTTCCATTTCGACGATTTCATCAAGCCGTTCGACCTCGAGGAACGTATTTACCGGATGCGCTGCGTCGAGGCGTGGTCGATGGTCATCCCATGGGTCGGTATCTCGCTCGCCGATGTCATCAAGCATCATCAGCCGACGTCCAAAGCCAAGTACGTTGCCTTCGAAACCCTGCACGACCCGGTACGCATGCCCGGGCAGCGGCGACCCGTGCTCGAGTGGCCGTATCGAGAGGGGCTGACCATTGCGGAAGCCACCAACCCGCTGCCGATACTCGCCGTCGGCCTGTACGGCGAAGCGCTGCCGAATCCCAACGGCGCGCCGATCCGGCTGGTCGTGCCGTGGAAATACGGCTTCAAGGGCATCAAGAGCATCGTTCGCATCAGTTTCGTCGAGGAGCAGCCCGACACGAGCTGGAACATGGCGCAGCCCTGGGAGTACGGCTTTTACGCCAACGTCAACCCGGAGGTCGATCATCCGCGCTGGAGCCAGGCGCGCGAGCGCCGCATCGGCAGCGGCCGATTCGTCAGCAAGCAGCCGACGCTGATGTTCAACGGCTACGCCGAACACGTCGCGCACCTTTACTCCGGCCTCGACCTCCGCAAGAACTACTGAGCCTTGGACTTGATCAAGCAGGTCCGTTTCGTCTGGAAGCCGGTCGTCTTCATGCTCTGCCTGGTGCCGGGCCTGCTCCTGCTCGGCGACACTTTCGAAATCACCGGCGCTCTCGGCGCGAATCCCGTCGAGGAGATCCAGGATCGACTCGGCAACTGGGGTTTGCGGTTCATCCTGATCGCCCTTGCCGTCACGCCGCTGCGGCGCCTGACAGGCTGGAACTGGCTGGTCCGATTCCGCCGCATGCTCGGCCTGTACGCGTTCTTCTATGCGCTGCTGCACTTCCTCGTCTGGCTGATCCTGGACCAGGGCATGCTGTGGTCGGCGATCGTCGAGGATATTGCGAAGCGGCCGTTCATCACGATCGGTTTCGCGGCATTGCTCATCCTCACCGCGTTGGCGGCGACATCGACGAACGGGATGCGGCGGCGGCTGGGCAAGCGCTGGCAGCAGCTGCATTACGGCGCTTACGCCGCGGGCATCCTCGGCGTCTGGCACTACTGGTGGCAGGTCAAGAAGGACATCCGCGACCCGCTGATCTATGCGGTCATTCTCGCGGTATTGCTCGGACTGCGGCTGTGGTTCCGTTACCGGAAAATGTCGCAGCATCGCCGGGCGCACGCCGCGGGCCAGGGCTTCTGAAAATGGGCTGCGGAAGCCTTGAAAGCGCTGCGGGCGCCATCATTTCTGAGCCCTGATTCGCATTCGGAGCACTGACTATGTTCAAACGCGTCATGCTGTTCATTGCCACCAACCTGGCCGTAGTGCTCGTCTTGAGCATCGTACTGCGGCTGTTGGGTATCGATTCCTATCTCGACGAACAGCAGGTCGGCATCAATTACGAGGCACTGCTGGTCTTCTCGCTGGTACTTGGTTTCGGCGGCTCGTTCATATCCCTTGCATTGTCGAAGTGGATGGCCAAGCGCTCCACCGGCGCCCGGGTCATCACGCAACCGCAGAACGCGGCCGAATCCTGGCTCGTGGCGACGGTCGAACGTCAGGCACGGGAAGCCGGGATCGAGACGCCCGAAGTGGCGATCTACGACGCGCCGGACATGAACGCCTTCGCGACCGGCGCCCGCCGTAACGCGGCGCTCGTCGCGGTGAGCACCGGACTGCTCAGGGGCATGCCGAAGGAAGAAGTGGAGGCCGTGCTCGCGCACGAAATTTCGCACGTGGCGAATGGCGACATGGTCACACTGACGCTCGTTCAGGGCGTCGTCAACACCTTCGTCATTTTCCTTTCGCGTATCGTTGGCCATTTCGTTGATCGGGTCATCCTGCGCAACGAATCCGGCTACGGGCTCGGCTACTTCGGCGCCGTAATCGTGGCGCAGCTGGTGCTCGGCATCCTGGCCAGCATCATCGTGATGTGGGTATCGCGCCAGCGCGAATACCGGGCGGACGCGGGATCCGCAAAGCTGAACGGCCGCGAGCCGATGATCCGCGCGCTGCAGCGGCTCGAGTCCAATGTGCCTTCACAGCTGCCGCAGGAGATGCAAGCCTTCGGCATCTCGGGCAGCAAGAGCGCGATGATGAAGCTGTTTATGAGTCACCCGCCGATTCCGGAGCGCATCGAAGCATTGCGCCGCGCCTGAGGCGATCGGACCTCCAATACAAAGCCGGGCATCGCCCGGCTTTCTTGTTCACCGAAATCCGAATCGTGGTAATTCCGGGTATTTTTCCTCACACGAGACGATGTTTCGAGCAGCGCACCGGGAAATAAACGGAACGGCTGCTTCACCCCGGACAGCAGCCGTTCGATCGGCGGATTTCAGCTGAGATGACAGACTGCTACTGACCCGAAGCCCACTGTCGAGACGACGACGAAAAGTCTAGGTTGTTTGCCCTTCTAACCACTCGCAAACGCCCGAGAAAAACAGTTCACGAGCAGACTTCTCAATCCACGGACTGTGTCCACAACCTTCAAGTTCGTGGTACTCCAATTGAGGAAGGTGGGGGAGCAGGCTATCCCGAATCAACCTGCCGGGATGGGGATCGTATTGCCCGTGTATCATGAGAACTGGCGATTCTACGGCTGAACACGACCCGGGATAAGTGCCATCATCCTGCAGACGTCGCATGTCCCTCCACGTCTCATCGTGGGCCCTCAGGTCAAATGGCTCATACTCCTCTTTGTCGGCGTAC
>JBFIHC010000033.1:0-28725 GCA_041601995.1 Woeseiaceae bacterium
CCCGCCATCCCTAGGCGACTTCGGGCAGCTTCTGCCGCCATTTCGGGTACGGCCTCTCGGCGCCGTGCGGGAAACTCTCGAAAGCACGCGCCAACTCGCGGTGCTGTTTCGCGAATTCGACCGGGATCGCCCCGTCCTTCCAGCACCGCTCTGCCTGCCGATGCCACTCCGTGTTAGCGGCCGGGCCGTCGACGTGCTTGTAGCTACCGCCGCCGGCGGTCAGAATCAGGTTAAGGTTCCCGAGATTGTCGGGGACGCCCTGGATGCGCAGTGCATTCATGCCGCCCGAGAGGATCGGTGTCGTCGGGTTCATGCCGAGCCACTCCTGGTGGTCACAGGGACCGTCGGCGCTGTTTCGCCGGACCGTTTGAGCAATGTTCGTGTCGATGGCATCGCCCACCATCTTACCGAAACTCATGTTTCCGGTGCGGATGCCGGATGCGGCCTGAATCGCCTCATGCATGCGCCGCTGCACTTCGGTGGTGGCTCCGGGTGCAAAGGCCGCGAGCTCACGAACCAGCTCCGACGGACCCCGTGCGCCGACGGTCGGCTGCGAGCCCTTACTCCGGCGCCCCGCGATGTGGCTGCTGATGACGCTGGACCCCGGCGGGTGACGGTACTCGCCAGAATACTGCCGGCCCCGCTCCCGCCGCCAAGTCCCGGTAAGCCACAGAGGCCTGGGTGCTGACACGTACGCGGCGATTCACTCGAGGCGGTCAGGCGATACCAGGATGCCGTCCTCGTCGCAATAGACCCATTCACCCGGCCGGAAACAGATCCCGCCGATATGCAGCTCCACGTCCACTTCACCCTCACCGTTCTTGTCGCTCTTGGCGGGATTCACACCCAGGGCCTTGACGCCTATGTCGATTTCGGCAATCTCGGCCGAATCGCGAATCGCGCCGTTGATCACGACGCCCGCCCAGCCATTGTCGTGCGCTTTCGCGGCAAGCATATCGCCCATGAGCGCTCTCGCCGTCGAGGCCTCGCCGTCGACGACGATGACCCCGCCATCGCCCGGCTCGGTCAGGAGCTGCCGGAACAGCACGTTGTCGTGGAAGCATTTGACGGTGCGGATCCTGCCGAAGAAGCTCCTGCGCCCACCGAAATCCCGAAACTGGGTGGCACAGGACTCGCAGGTTTTCTCGAATTCGTCATAAAGATCGGTTGTCGGTCGCATTGGATTGCTCCCTGTTCGTTGATCACTGTCCTGTCAGCGCGTTTTCCGCGCAATGATAAAGACTACCGCTTTGTCGGGCTGCCATGCATGCTCGATCTCGAAACCGGTGCTCGAGAGACTCTCCTCCAGCTCGTTCCTGGTGAATATCCGCACCAGCGGGAACACGCCGAGCCACCGGCCGACAGGTTCGACAAAGCGAAACCATCGCATGTTGTCGCCGAGACACACGGTATTGCTCACGAAGATCCCGCCCGCCTTGAGCATGTCATGAATCTGGCCGATGGCTGCCTCCCTGTCCTCGAGCAGATGCAGCAGACTCAGCGCCAGCACGGCATCGACCGATTCGCTCGCCACGTCGAGCTCCTCGATGCCGCGGACCTCGAAGGTCACGTTTTGCACACCCGCAGACCCCGCTTTGTCTTTCGCGATATCGATCATCCTGTCCGAGATGTCGGTTGCGCGGATGTGCCTGACGAACGGTGCATGGGCGATCGCCGTCGATCCCGTGCCGCAGCCGATTTCCAGCACCTCCATGTCCGGACGGAAGTACTCGCGGGTGGTTGCGAGCTTGCGCTGGTAGGCGGCCTCGTTCCCTACGGGCTTTTTCGCGTACCGCTTCGCGATCCGGTTCCAGAATTTCCTCGATCGTGCCATTTTCCGTCTCCGTATCCATTGCGCCACTGGCGCCGAGGCCACGCGCGCTGTCCGCGGTGATCGGATCCTTGTTCGCCCGGCCCGCATCATACCTGCACGAAAACATTATAGAATCGGCCACTCGTCCGCAGGCACGTCCAGCGCCGGGAATCTGCTTGAGGTAAGTCTGCCAATGCACACACAAGACACCCGACGCTGGCAACACGATCACGTATTTGCTCAGGACCGCGTGCGGCCGGGCGAGAAGCGCACCCTGATCGTCGTCGCCATCACCGCGACGATGATGGTCGTCGAGATCGCCGCGGGGCTCGTCTACGGGTCCATGGCGCTGCTCGCGGACGGCCTGCACATGGCTTCGCACGCCGCGGCGCTCGGCATGGCCTTCCTCGCTTACGTCATCGCCCGCAGGCTGGCGGCCGACGAGCGCTTTTCCTTCGGTACCGGGAAGCTCAACAGCCTGGCCGGCTTCGCCAGTGCGGTCCTGCTTCTCGGGTTCGCGCTGATCATGGTCACCGAGAGTACCTCGCGATTCATAGACCCGGTTGAGATTTCGTACAACCAGGCGCTTGTCGTCGCTGTCCTGGGGCTGATCGTAAACGGGCTCAGCGCCTGGATCTTCGCGGCCACACCGCACGATGGCCACGATCATCATGGTCACGGCCATGCCCACCACCACGACCACAACCTGCGGGCCGCCTACCTGCACGTGCTGGCGGATGCCCTGACGTCGGTGCTCGCAATCGTCGCCCTGCTCGCCGCCAAGTTCTACGGCGCAAACTGGCTGGACCCGTTCATGGGCATTGTTGGCGCAGCACTCGTCTCGCGGTGGTCGTACGGGCTCATCAGGGAATCGGCGAGAGTGCTCCTCGACCGCCAGGCCGACGACGACAGGGTCGCCGCCATCAGGGAATCGCTCGAGAGCGACGCCGGCGACCGCGTCACAGACCTGCACTGCTGGAGCATCGGGCCGGGCATATTCGCCGCGGACATCGCCATCGTGAGCGACAGCCCTAAATCGCCGGACGACTACCGTTCTCGCATCCCGGAGAAGTTCGGTATCGTCCACGTGACGGTGGAGGTCCACCGCTGCAGGGACCGCTGAGACACGCGCGAGACCGGGGTCTTGCTGTGCGACGCTTTTGTGGCCGCGCCCATAAAAAAACGGCGGCGCAGTGAGCGCCGCCGTTCCCGTGTTGCTGGCTTCTCAGCCCGTCGCGATCAGCGGCTGGCTACGGCCAGGCCCTGTGCGGGCTGCGCGACGTCGAAACGGTCGAGCATCATGACCTTGGTCCATGCATCGACGAAGTCGTTCACGAACTTTTCTTCACCACCATTGGCTGCATAGACTTCGACAATCGCGCGCAGTTCGGCGTGCGACCCGAATACGAGGTCAACCGGCGTGGCGGTCCACTTGAGCTTGCCGCTCGTGCGGTCGTGACCCTCGTAGATGCCGTCTTCTTTCTCCGACTTCTTCCAGACGGTCTCCATGCTGAGCAGGTTCACGAAGAAGTCGTTGCTCAGCGTGCCCGGCTGATCGGTGAACACGCCGTGCCGCGCTTTGCCGGAGTTGGCGCCGAGCGCGCGCATGCCGCCGAGCAGCGCCGTCATTTCCGGCACGGTCAGGGTCAGCGTGTCCGCCTTGTCGATCAACATGTCCACCGGCGACCGGTAGTTGCCTTCGCCGAAGTAGTTGCGGAATGCGTCCGCTTTCGGCCGCAGCACCTCGAATGACTCGATGTCGGTCTGTTCCTGCGTCGCATCCGTGCGTCCCGGCGTGAACGGAATCTGCACTTCGTGGCCGGCTTTCTTCGCGGCGTGCGCTACGGCAGCGTCGCCCGCCAGCACAATCATGTCGGCCATCGACACCTTCTTGCCGCCCTTCTGCGCGCGGTTGAACTCGCGCTGGATGCGGCCGAGCGTGTTGAGGACGTCTTCGAGCTCATCCGGGTTGTTCACGTCCCAGCTGACCTGCGGTGCGAGGCGAATGCGTGCGCCATTGGCGCCACCGCGCATATCAGTGCCGCGGAAAGTGGAAGCCGATGCCCAGGCCGTCCGGATCAGCGCCGGAATGCTCAGACCGGAGTCGAGTACTTCGTTCTTCAGCGAAGTAACGTCGCCCTGGTCGATGAGCGTGTGGTCGACCGGCGGAACCGGGTCCTGCCAGATCAGCACCTCTTCGGGGCCGCCGACGTAACGGCTGCGCGGGCCCATGTCGCGGTGCGTCAGCTTGAACCACGCACGGGCAAACGCATCTTCGAACGCCTCCGGGTTGTCCAGGAAGCGCTTCGAGATCTTGGCGTATGCCGGGTCGAAGCGCAGCGACAGGTCCGTCGTCAACATGACCGGCGCATTGCGCTTACCGCGGATGTGCGCATCCGGAACCATGTTTGCCGCGTCCGGGTTCTTGGGGATCCACTGGGTCGCGCCGGCCGGGCTCTTGGTCTGCACCCACTCGAAGGCGAACAGGTTCTGCAGGTAATTCATGCTCCACCGGGTCGGCGTAACCGTCCATGCGCCTTCGAGGCCGCTGGTGACCGTGTCTTCGGCATTGCCTTTGCCGCACTTGTTGGTCCAGCCGAGGCCCTGCTCCTCGATACCGGCGGCAGCGGGCTCCGGGCCTGTGCAGTCGCCGGGCTTGTGGGCACCGTGCATCTTTCCGAGGGTATGGCCGCCCGCGATGAGCGCGACCGTCTCTTCATCATTCATCGCCATCCGGCCGAATGTCTCGCGGATGTCGTGCGCCGCCAGGACGGGGTCCGGGTTGCCGTTCGGGCCTTCCGGGTTCACGTAGATCAGGCCCATCTGCACGGCGGCGAGCGGCTTCTGAAGCTTGCGGTCGCCCTCGTAGCGTTCGTCCGCGAGCCACTCTTTCTCAGGGCCCCAGTAGACGAGGTCGGCTTCCCAGTCGTCCACGCGGCCGCCCGCGAAACCGAAGGTCTCGAAGCCCATGTCCTCCAGCGCGACGTTACCCGCCAGCACCATCAGGTCGGCCCAGGAGAGACTGTTGCCGTATTTCTGCTTCACGGGCCAGAGCAGGCGGCGGGCCTTGTCGAGGTTGGCGTTGTCAGGCCAGCTGGCCAGGGGATCGAAGCGCTGCTGACCACCATCGGCACCACCGCGACCATCGAGCGTCCGGTACGTGCCCGCGCTGTGCCAGGCCATCCGGATGAACAAACCTCCGTAGTGACCCCAGTCGGCCGGCCACCAGTCCTGCGAGGTGGTCATCACCTCGGTGATGTCTTTTTTCACGGCATCGAGGTCCAGCGCCGCGAATGCCTCGGCATAGTCGAAGTCTTCGCCGAGCGGGTTGGAGGTTGCGCCGTGATCACGCAGCGGGCTCAGGTCGACCTGGTCGGGCCACCAGAACTTGTTTGGCTTCGCCATGCGATCGGCATGGGCGAAGTCCGATGCCACCAGCGGCGCCATTACTACCGTCAGGGCGGTAAGTATCGGAATCGTTCTTCTAAGCATTGTTTTACTCCCTCAGGGAAACGGACGTAGCGTCCACGCCATATATTTAATCGTATAAATAAGGCGACTGTGATTGAATTTCTCGATCACAATACGCTACGAAATCGATGGGGGACTGCACTTCGTCACTTGCACCTTGCGCTCGAATACGTGAAGGACTCCGCGGCCTGGGTCGAGCGCAGGTCGTCGGTCGCAAGCTGTAACTTACGCCACCGTTGAGCCGATTGGAATAAGGGGTTACCCAAGCGGCGACATACTCGCATCGTCGGCGCGGTGGCAGCTTACCCCGAACATCAGAGTTCCGGCGTGTCTACCGGTACACCCTCAGTCGCTCGTGTCGAGGAGCGGTTCCTCGGTTGCGGACTGCAGCGGCTGCTGCCCCGCCTCGAGGCGCTCGATGGTCGCGACCATCTCCTCGCAGGAGCGGTACTCGATGCGGTCCCGGCGCTCGAAGTGAGACACGGCGCTCCCCTGCTTCTCCAGCGTCAGGGTCACGCGGTCACGCGGCGACAGGCTGACCGGCATGCTTCGCGGGGGCGAGCTGTGGAGCTCGACGCGGTAGCTGCCTTCGGGCAGGTACAGGGTCCTGCCGGAGCCCAGTGAGCCGCTGGCGATCTCCGTGCTGCCTTTGTAGACGCTGTAAGACGTGGCGACGGTGTCGGCCAGCGCCGCTTTGAGTTCTTCGGCGCTGCCCGCGGTAACGTACCGGCCGCCGGATGCATACGCGATGGACTGCAGGCTGGCGGCGTCTTCGTCCGCCACGCTGCCGAGGCCGAAACCGATCACGTGCACGACGATGCCCTGGTCGCGCAGCTCGCGCGCCGCCTGCACGGGGTCGCCGCCACAGCTTTCTATGCCGTCGGTCACCAGCACGACGGCGCGGTCGTCCTGCCGCCCGCCGAAATCCCGGCTCGCTTGCCTGAGGGCATAGGCGATCGGCGTCTGGCCGAGGGGCCGAAGGCTCTCGATCGCCGCCCGGATCGGTCCGCGATTCGCCTCGGCGAACGGCACGAGCAAGGTGGAATCGGCGCAGTTGGCGCTCTCGCTCGAGCTTGTGCTTCCGTAGGCGCGCAGCGCGAGATCGAGGTCCTCGGGGAACCAGTACGAAACGTCCCACAGGATCTCTTTGGCGACCGACATTTTGGGTTCGCCGTCCATGCGGCCCCACATGCTGCGGGACGCATCGACGACGATCTGGACGGACTTGTCCTCGAGTGACACGACGTCCCGGCCCGCTTTCACGGCGGCGACGTCGAGGGCAGCACAACTCGCATCGCGAACGCTGACATTGATGGATGTCTCCTGCGTGCGGCCGTCGATGCTGGTCGCAAAAGCGACGATCCGGTTGTCGCCGGTCGCTAACGGCACGCTGCCGATGAAAGTGCCGCCCGCAAGCTTGGCGGGAACCGGCGCAGAGCCGTTGACGCTGAGCGTCACGGTGTCCACGCCGGTCGTGCGCAGGTCGAGGAAGGCCTGCGGCAGCATCGACGGGTCCTCGACCCGCACCAGGCTGCCGCCGGTGGCCCAGGCGATCTCGTCGAGAATCTCCGTGCCCTTCCTGCTCGAGCCCAGCAGCAGCGTCTGTATGGTGACGCCCTGCCCGTGCGCCTCGACGGCCGCCTCGTGCGCCCGGCGGCGATTCGACTGGCCGTCCGTGAAGAGCATGATCACGCGCGACGAGCCTGGCCGCCCGTGGGTCTTGAGTTCCTTGAGCGCCGCCTTGATGCCGGCGGCGAGATTCGTGCTGCCGGAACGCGGCATGTCACGCAGCGCCTGCGCGACCCGCTTGCGATCCGACGTCATCGGCTGCACGAGTTCGCCGCGGGCATCGAAGCCCACGACGCCGATCTTGATATCGCTGCGCGGCGACAGGTTCTCCACCAGGCCGATGGCGCCGGCAGAGCGGTAGTCCTTCGGGTCCGTGCTGCGCAGGCTCGTCGACGTGTCCATGACGAACATCATGTCCAGGTACTTTACGCCGCCGATCGTTGACGCGACGCCCTCGACCTCGATGAGCTTCTCACCGGAATTGACGACGAAGTCCGCCGACGGCGACTGGATTTCAATCTCCAGGCCGTTGGAGGTTCCCGCCCCGCCTTCGGTCTGCTGGCCCGTCGCACCGGACGCGACGAAACACGTCAGGATTGCGGCGAGGATGGCTGATTTGTTTCTCATGGCGTTACCTGCTCACGATTGCGCGCGCCGAAGCGGCGCGCCTGCTGTTGCCCAATCCCGAACAGGATAAGGCACCGAAGCGAACATAATCTGGGACCTGCGACACACTTTGGGTATAGGATTCCGAGACTTATGCATAAACCCGGCGTCGATTCAACCGTACCCAGGGGGGGCTGGCGAACACCGCTGGTAGTGATCGCGGCCGGCTGCCTGATCGCCCTGCTCGGCTTCGGCGCGCGCTCCGCCTACGGCCTGCTGCTCGAACCAATGACCAGTGCGCGCGGCTGGGGCCGCGAGACCTTCGCGGTTGCGCTCGCGATCCAGAACCTCGTGTGGGGGCTCGGCGTGCCGTTCGCGAGCATGCTGGCGGACCGCTACGGGCCATCCCGGGTACTTGCGGCCGGCGCGGTCGTCTACAGTCTCGGCACCGCGGGCATGGCAACGGCGACGACCGGCGTCGGCCTGACCCTCTTCGGCGGAGTACTGACCGGCCTCGGCATCGCGCTGACTTCGTTCTCGATCGCGTTGGCGGCGATGGCCAGGGTCGTCGAACCCGGCCGCCAGTCGCTGGTGCTCGGCATCGGCACGTCAGCCGGGTCCTTCGGTCAGGTCATTTTCTCGCCGCTCAGTCAGCGGGTGATCGCGGAGTACGGCTGGGACTCGGCGCTCTTCTTCCTGGCCGCGTCGGTACTTTTCATCGTGCCGCTCGCGTTCGTGTTGCCGGGGAGCGCCGCAGTGAGTGGCGAGACGAAGATCGAGCAGCGCCTCGGCGAGGCGATCCTCGAAGCTGTCCGCCACCGCGGCTACGTTTTGCTTACGCTCGGCTTCTTCGTGTGCGGCTTTCACGTCGCGTTCATCACTGTCCACTTCCCTGCCTACGTGAAGGATCTCGGGCTCGCGCCGGAAGTCGGCGCTTACGCGATAGCGATCATCGGCCTGTGCAATATCGTGGGGTCTTTCCTGTCCGGGCTCGCCGGCCAGCGCTGGCCGAAGAAGAACGGCCTGGTCTTCATCTACTCGGTGCGCGCGGTCGCGATCGCCAGCTTGTTGATTGCCGACAAGACGGCGTCGGCCATCTACCTGTTCGCCGCGGTGATGGGATTCCTCTGGCTGTCGACCGTGCCTCTTACGTCCGGGATCGTGGCACAGGTCTTCGGCCTGCGCTTCATGGCGACGCTGTTCGGTATCGTGTTCCTTAGCCACCAGCTCGGCAGTTTTCTCGGCGTGTGGCTGGGGGGCTATCTCTACGACCGGACGGGTACATACGATGTCGTATGGTGGACCGGCGTCGCACTGTCCGTGATCGCAGCGCTGGTGCACGTGCCGATCAATGAGCGGCCGCTGCAGCGCGTGTATTCCGGAGCGACCCGCACCTGATCGTTCACTTCGGACCGCGCCTGGTGTAAGCGGGAGAGTATCAATGAGCGAAGCAATTACCATCACGCACAGCGAGTCCGAATCGCGGGGACGATACGAGGCCCGCGTCGAGGCACGCGACGGCGTTGGCGAGCTGACGTACTCGCGCCTGTCCCCGACGAAGATCATTGCTGATCACACGGGCGTCGACGACAGCCTGCGCGGCACCGGCGTCGGCCTGGCGCTGGTCAAACGGCTCGTCGCCGACGCGCGTCGCGACGGCTTTACGATCGTGCCGCTATGCCCGTTTATCGCCGCGCAGTCGAGACGCCACCCGGAGTGGTCCGACGTGATGGAGGGGTGACGCGAATGCGCACGGCGGAATGGGTGTGATGCCGGGCAGCGCGCCTGGTCTTCGTCCGTAATGTCTTTCGACGGGCCCGGCGAATTGTCCACCCGCATTCCGGTTTGCATTACACTCACGCCACCATGCCGACTCACGTCATCTTCGCTGCGCCGTTCTTCATGGACGCCACCCTGCGTTTCGTGGCCGGCGCAACGCACCTGCCCGATACCGTTGTCACGGTGGTGAGCCAGGACCCCGTGGAAAAGCTGCCGGCCGACATCCGCGCGCGAATCGCCGGGCACTGGCGCGTCGACGACGCGCTCGACCCGCGCCAGCTGGTAGCAGCGGCGCAAGCCCTGCAGACTCAGTTCGGCAAGGCACTCCGTTACATCGCGGCGCTCGAACAGTTGCAGGTACCGCTGGCCGTCGCTCGCGAATCACTCGGTATCGAGGGCCTTGGTGCGGAGGCAGCACGCAACTTCCGGGACAAGGCGCGCATGAAGACGGTGCTCCGCGAAGCGGGCGTACCGTGTGCGCGGCATGCACTGGCAGGCAACGAAGGTGAAGCGCGGAGGTTTGCCGAACTTGTCGGGTTCCCGCTGGTTGCAAAGCCGCCGGCGGGCGCCGGCGGCAAGAGCACCTGGCGCATAGACTCCGGCGCACAACTGAATCGCTTGCTGGAGCTGCATTCACCGACCGGGGAACAACCGACCCTGTTCGAGGAATTCGTGCAAGGCACCGAGTTCTCATTCGACAGCGTCATGATCGACGGCACCCTCGTCTGGCACTCGATCTCGCGCTACATGCCGTCGCCGCTCGAGGTACTGGAAAACCCCTGGATACAGTGGGTCGTCATGCTGCCGCGCGACATTTCCGGTGCCGAATTCGACCCGATCCGCGACGCCGCCTGCCGCGGCCTGCGGGCGCTCGGCCTGACGACGGGGCTGAGCCACATGGAGTGGTTCCGGCTGGCCGACGGGCGTATCGCCATTTCCGAGGTCGGCGCGCGGCCGCCCGGTGCGCAGTTCACGTCACTGCTGTCGTACGCGCATGACGTCGACTTTTACCGCGCGTGGCCGCGGCTGCTGACGTTCGGCGAGTTCGAGCCGCCGCCACGGCGCTTTGCCGCGGGCGCGGCCTACATTCGCGGTCAGGGCCGCGGTCGGGTACGCGCCATCCGCGGGCTTGACGAGGCACAGCGCCGCTTCGGCCGCCTCGTCGTTGAAGCGAAACTGCCGCGCGAGGGGCAGCCGCCCTCCGACAGCTACGAAGGCGACGGCTATGTCATCGTCCGCGATCCGGACACGGCGGTCGTCGAGCACGCGCTTACCGAGATCGTCAAGCTGATCCGGGTGGAACTCGCGTGACGCC
Organism: Woeseiaceae bacterium; assembly: GCA_041601995.1. GTDB lineage: Bacteria > Pseudomonadota > Gammaproteobacteria > Steroidobacterales > Woeseiaceae > UBA1847. Next base: position 10,554 of record JBFIHC010000033.1, read on the forward strand.
GACACCGGCGCCCCGGGTGCTGCTCGGGCCGCAGCGACCTGTTGTAAACCTCGGCGACGCGGTCAGGGCCGCAGGCGTGAACGAGGGGCCGGTTGCGGTGATTTCGGCCGGCTGGCAGGAGGCCGAGGGCGATATTGCGGATGTGCAGGAAGCCACGGGGCTGCCGCTCGAGGACCTGTGCCTCTACCAGCGCGCGGACGCGGTGCTCGCCGAGGATCCCTCGATGGCCGAAGCCTACCGCCAGCGGCAGGACCGGCTCATCGAACAGCAACGGCTCTACCGCCTGCGCCTGGGGCCGCTGGCGCAAGGGTGGCGAACGTTGTGGCGCTGCGAGGGCGACCCGGACATGCTCGCCGCCGAGAAGCGCCACGCGATTGCACAACTGCGCGCCCTGGATCGGCACCATCTGCACCGCACGGAATCGATCCACCGCGAATTCGAAACCCGTTACGGCGACGCAATGAGCGGCCGCCTCGCGCAGCACATCAACGAAATCCGGGAGATGCTGACGCCGTGCCGCGCCGTCATCATGACCGGCGGCAACGTCACGGTATTATTGAATCGTTTGCGCCTGTTCGACATCCCGCGGCTGATTGCACCAATGCCCGTGATCGGCTGGTCCGCCGGCGCCATGGTCCTTGCCGAACGTATCGTGTTGTTCCACGACCGAACGCCGCAGGGCCGCCGCGAACCCGAGGTCCTCGGCGCCGGGCTCGGTCTCATCGGTGGCTGCATCATCCTGCCGGACGCGGAACGGCGGCTGCGCAGGGGCGACCGGACACGAATCGCCATGTTCAGCCGGCGTTTCGCGCCGGACACCTGCTATGCGCTCGATAGCGGCTCGATGTTGTGCCTCGAATCCGGCGCCGTCTCGGGGGGCCGAGCCCTGCGGCGCCTGCGGCACGACGGACGTATCGTCCAGGTGCATCCGCGATGAACCAGGCCCTGAAGAAATTGCTTCGCAAGGGCAAGCCCGACCCTGCCCATATCGACGCGTTCATCGCGTCGACACAGTTTCCGCTCGTCGACGGCAGCGACGTAACGTTCGTGTACCGGGGCGTCGCAGACGCGGTATTCCTGCGCTGTTTCATCTCGGGACTCGATGCGGCGCAGCCGTTGCAGTCGCTCGGCGAGTCGGGCCTGTGGGCAACGACGATCGAGCTGCCGAAGGGCTCGCGCATCGAGTACAAGTTCGAGGTTGTCCGAAACGGTCACCGGGAACTGATTACGGATCCCCTGAACGGCGTACTCGCCAAGGACCCCTTCGGCGCTAACTCGGTGTGCCAGGGCTACGGCTATGAACGACCATCGTGGACCATGGAACAGGAACATGTCCGCAGGGGATCGCTCGAGGAGATGACGATTCAGAGCAAGGCGTTCGGCAACTCGCGAACGCTGCGCGTATATGTCCCGGCACGCTTTCGGCGAAACCGGCGTTATCCGCTCTTGATTGCGCACGATGGCAGCGACTACCTCAATTTTTCGTCGTTGCAGACGGTCCTCGACAACCTGATCCAGGCGCTCGAGATCCGGCCAATGATCGTCGCCCTGACGGACTCGCCGAACCGATTGAAGGAATACGCGGGCGACGACCGGCACGCCCGCTTCCTCGCCGGCGAATTGCTGCCCGCCGTGGCGGAGCGCTATCCGCTCATCGATGAACCGCACGCGCGTGGCTTGCTGGGCGCCAGCTTCGGTGGCGTCGCGTCACTGCATGCTGCATGGCGCAATCCCGGGTTGTTCGGCCGCCTGTTGTTGCAGTCGGGTTCCTATGCGTTCAGCGACATCGGCCGCCATCAGCGCGGCCCCGTGTTCGACCCGGTCGTGCGCTTCATGAACGAATTCCGCGAGCAGCCAGGGCGCCCAGCCGACCGCATCTACCTCAGTTGCGGCATTTACGAATCGCTGATCTACGAGAACCGTTCTCTCGTGCCACGCCTGCAGGCGCAGGGAATCGACGTCAAGTTCGAGGAAGCGCGCGACGCGCACAACTGGGAGAACTGGCGGGACCGCCTGCGCAACGGCTTGTCATGGCTGTTCCCGGGGCCGCTCTGGATGGTCTATGATTGAGGCCCGTCCCGCGCGGGTTCGTTCGGCCCATAAATAAGGAAAAACGATGGCGAAACGAACACGACACATCGGCCTGTCGCTAGGCGCCGATATCTGCTGGCCCATCTGCTACGAGGCTCTGCTTGAAAAGCTCGATCTGGCGATCGATGTTGACGGTGAAACGCAGACGTTCGCCGTGGAGCGCGTCGGAATCGAACCGTTCGACCTGAGGCAGCCCTGCAGGTACGACGTCGTCATCGATCGACTCACGCACTGGTACAACACGTCCCGCGAGTGGATCAAGAAGTCGATCCTGAGTGACGACCTGTACGTCTACAATAATCCGTGGTCGATCCAGGCCATGGAAAAGCACACGACCTACTGCGCCATGATGCGGCTCGGTTTTCCCGTGCCGGATACCTGGCTGGTGCCGCCGAAGTCCTATGTCGAGTCGCCGGACCTCATGCCGACGCTGCGCCGCTATGCGCGCCTGTTCGACCTCGGCGATATCGGCGACAAGATCGGTTACCCGCTGTTCATGAAACCCTACGATGGCGGCGCCTGGGTCGGCGTAACGTCGATCAGGGATCGCGAGGCCTTGCACGAGGCTTACAATCAGAGCGGCACACGCCTCATGCACCTGCAGCAGGCTGTCGCACCGTTCGACTCCTTCGTGCGATGTGTCGGCCTCGGTCCGCAGTGGCGCTTCGTCAACTACGATCCGTCTGCGCCCCTTCACGATCGCTACCAGATGGACCGCGACTTCCTCGATCCCGCGGACCAGAAGATCCTGTCGAACATGACGATGGTCATCAATGCGTTTTTCGGCTGGGACTTCAATTCTTGCGAGGCACTGCGCTCCGCCGGCACCTGGTATCCCATCGACTTTGCGAATGCCTGTCCCGACTCGCAGGTTACCTCCCTGCACTACCACTTCCCGTGGCTGATCAAGGCCAACCTGCGCTGGTCCGTTTATTGCGCGGCGACCGATCGCTCGATGCACACCAATCTCAACTGGGCCGACTATTTCCGGATCGCTGCCAAGGACATCCCGTTCGAGGAGAAGCTCGAGGAATATGCTGCGCTGGCGCTCGCGTACTTCGAGCACGAGCGATTCACCGAGTTCTGCGAATCGCACCTGGCCCACCTCGACGAGGCGGCCGATGAGTTCTTCTCCTCGGACGTGGCGCGCGACGCGGTACGCCAGAAAGTCGAGGCGCTGTACCCTGAACACGAAATCGACAAGTTCACCGAGATGTTCTGGCAGCGCATCCAGACCTACCGCGAACACAACCCGGCCCGAACATGAAGAAGGACGTAACGCGCTGGTACACGCATCGGCTCGAACAGGAAGTGCAGCTCGTCCGCTGGGGCCACTACGGTACGCCCGTCCTGCTGTTTCCCACCGCAGGCGGAGACGCCGAGGAGGTCGAGCGCTTTCACCTGATCCGCGTGCTCGAGCCGCTCATCGACGAGGGTCGCATCAAGGTCTACTCCACCGACAGTATTGCCGGCCGCACCTGGATCTCTGGCGACCACTCCGCCGAGTTCTGTTCGCGCGTGCAGAACCTCTTCGACGCGTTCATTTATGAAGAAGTCACGCCAGCGATCCGCGGGGACTGCGACTCGAACGACATCGAGATCATCACGACCGGTGCATCGATCGGCGCGTTCAATGCCGTCGCGACGGTGTGCCGGCACCCTGACGCCTATCGGATGGCGATAGGCATGAGCGGCACGTACGACCTGTCGAAGTACCTCGAGGGCCGCATGTATCCGGACTTCTATTTCTCATCGCCGGCCCACTACCTGCCTGGCCTGGAAGGCCCGCAGCTCGAACGCCTGCGCGCGCGCTTTATTCTCCTGCCGAGCGGCGAAGGTAACTACGAGGATATCGGGGAGTCGTGGCGCCTCGCGCGCATCCTGGGGGCCAAAGGCGTGCCGAATCGTGTGGACCCCTGGGGTCCGGAATGGCACCACGACTGGGTCACGTGGCGCGAGATGCTGCCGCAATACCTGGCGGAGTTCGCCTAGGCTGCAAACAAGTGCAGCTCCGAACCGACGGCGTCCGCCATTGCCAGCGTCGCGTCGAGGTCCGGGTGCCGTAGCATGATGAAGCCGTCGGAGACGAGCGTCTGCAGCCAGTCGCGCCTCCGAGCCCCGGGCGGCAACAACGTATTCCAGACAACGTGCTCCCCGAAACGCCGCTGCAATTCGTCCGCGCCCTCGATGCGCGTGATCCGACCGATACCCTGGGCGCGCTTGTAGATCGTCGCAACGTTATAACGGCGCTCGATATCGGCATCGAGGCGGCCTTGCGTCATCGCCGAACCCCAGGCGCGGAACACGTCGAAGTCACAGGCGAATTTCATCTGGTCGACCTGGTGCGCTCCGGGCGGCCGCGCCCCGATCTCGCCGAACACGATCTCGCCATCCGCCTTGCGATACCACTCCATGTGCGTGAAGCCCGAGCCAAACTCGAGCGCTTCGATGACGTCATGGCCCATCTTGACGCCATCGGCGAATTTCGGGTCGTCCACGTCGCGAAGCGCGATAACCTGCGGGCTGATCCATTCGTTGCTGCGCGCCACGAGTGGCCGCGGACGGTACCAGGCGATGTTGTAGTAAGCGATGCGGCCGTCGATCGTGATCGTGTCGAAGGTGTACTCCTCGCCATCGACAAATTCTTCGACGCTGACGGTGGGCACGTGGCGCAGGCGCGGCAGCACCGCACGCAATTCGTCGGCATTCTGCACGCGATACGTGTCCGCGGAGCCGGCGCCGGCGATCGGTTTCAGGATGATTGGAAAACCGATGTCTTCTGCCGCCTCCCAGCAACCCGCAATGCTGTCGACCGCGACGTGCCGGGGAGTACGGATCCCCGCCGAGTCGAGCGCCTGTTTCATTGCCTCCTTGTCGCGGAAGCGGTGCGCCTGTTCGATCGTCAGCCCCGGTATGCCGAGGTGCCGGCGGAGTTCCGCGGCCAGCATGATGCCCGGTTCCCACAGGCACTCGATGCGATCGAGCGTGTGGCCGCGCAGACGCTGCTGCAACGCGCCAATGACCGCTGCGCTGTCCCAGAGCGAGCGCACCTGGATGTACTCGGACAGTGAGCGCTTGACGAGCCCCGGCAATGCCTCGGTCGGCTGGTCGCCGACGCCGTAGACGCGAGCACCGCACTCGGCAAGCCCGCGCGTGAACTCGGGCATGTCGGCCGGGTAACCCGGCGAGAGGATCAGCACGTTCATGTTTCGTTCTTGTTCGGCCTTGCGCGCTGTTTGACTGCGTTAGAATAGCACCAAACCAACAACAACCCGGCCCCGAATTGGCAACCCAGGAACCCACGCTACGCATCTGCATGGCCAGCTCAGAGTTTGCGCCGTTTGCAAAAACGGGCGGACTCGGCGACGTCGTTGCTGCGCTGTCGAGAAGCCTGCACGACCAGGGGCACGACGTGCGCGTCCTGATCCCGTACTACGCGCGGATCCGCAATGCCGGCCTCGACCCCCAGGCGGTCGATGGGCTCGCGGACCTGCACATGCAGCTCGGCGACCGCACTGTTCGCTACTCGATACGGCAGGCGACGCTGCCGGGTGGCGACATGCCGCTGTACCTGCTGCACTGCCCCGAGTTCTTCGGCCGCGACGGCATCTACTCCCAGGACGACGACGAATTTCTGCGCTTCGTGCTGCTTTCGCGCGCCGCGATCGAGATGTGCCAGCGCACGGCATTCGCACCGCACATCATGCACTGCAATGACTGGCAGACTGCCCTGATCCCGCTCTACCTGCGCTCGACGTACGCATGGGACCGCCTGTTCGCCGACACGCGCACGGTGCTGACCATCCACAACATCGGTTACCAGGGCATGTTTCCCGCCCACGTGCTCGGCCAGCTGCATCTCGTCGGCGCCGAGCACCACCTGCACCAGGACGACCTCAAGGAAGGCGTTATCAATTTCCTCAAGACCGGCATCCTGTATGCGGACCTCGTGACCACAGTCAGTCCGACTTACGCCCGCGAGATTCTCGGCGCCGAATACGGCATGGGGCTCGATCACCTGTTGCGTCAACGCGGTCCCGGTTTCGTCGGCATTCTCAATGGTGTCGACTACGGCGAGTGGGATCCGTCTCACGACGATCTCATTCCCGCGAATTACAGCGCGGACGACCTGGCTGGCAAGACGGCCTGCAAGCGGCAGCTCATGGAGGAGCTCGGGCTCGCAGTCGACACGGAGCGCCCGCTGATCGGCATCGTCAGCCGGCTCGTCGCCCAGAAGGGCCTGGACCTCGTACGCAGCGTCGTGCCGCGCCTTCTCCTGCAAACCCCGTTCTCCCTGGCGGTGCTCGGGAGCGGTGAGGCACGTTACGAGAACGCCTTCGCCTCGATGGAACACCATTTTCGGGGACGGGTGGCGTTCTACCGCGGCTACAACGAGAAACTCGCCCACTGGATCGAGGCCGGCGCCGACATGTTCCTGATGCCCTCGCGCTACGAGCCGTGCGGGCTGAACCAGATGTACAGCCTGCGCTACGGAACGGTGCCAATCGTCCGTGAAACCGGCGGGCTGGCCGATTCGGTCGAACAAATCAATCCCGATTCGGGCACCGGGACAGGTATCCTGTTCCGTGACTATGACGAACGCGGGCTCGAGTGGGCGTTGGCGACGGCGCTGGGACTTTACCGGGACAAAAACCTGTGGCGGACGATCATGCTGAACGGCATGGCACAGGACTTCTCCTGGCAACGGCAGACCGCTCGCTACGTCGAACTGTATCGTCAGCTGGGTAGCCGCCAATGAACGTAATCTTCGTCGAGCCGTCCTTTCCTTACAACCAGCGCGAGTTCGTGCGCGCGCTCGACGCGGCCGGCGCCAACGTTATCGGGATCGGGGAGCGGCCGCGCGACTCACTGTCTTCCGAACTCAAGGGCTGGCTTGCCGAGTACATTCAGATTGGTTCTGTCGTGCACGAACCGTCGCTGATCGAAGCCGTGCGTCTCGTGCAGGACAATGTCCGGGTCGATCGTCTCGAGGCCACCGTCGAGGCACACATCATGGCCGCGGCAGCGGCTCGCGAGGCCTGTGGCATTCCCGGCACCTCGACCGAGACCGCATTTCTTTGCCGTGACAAGCCTGCGATGAAGGAAGCCTTGCGTCGCGCCGGCATTCCCTGCGCCCAGAGCACGCGCGCGAAGTCCGCGCGGGATGCCCGTGATTTCGCCGCAACCGTCGGCTTTCCGTTGATCGTCAAGCCGCCGGCCGGCGCGGGCGCGTCGGGCACGTACAAGGTGCGCAATGACGAAGAACTCGAACGCGTCATCCAGGAGTCGGGTCTCGCCGACGGGCACGCGGTCGCCATCGAGGAGTTCATCGAGGGCCACGAGGGATTCATCGACACCATTACGATCGACGGCGAGGTCGGTCATGAATTCATCACGCACTACTACCCAAACGTGCTCGAGGCGATGCGCGAACGCTGGATTTCGCCACAAATGGTTACGACGAACCGCATCGACGCGCCGGGGTACGTCGAAGTTCGCGAGCTGACACGGAAGGTCATCCGTGCGCTCGGCATCGGCACTTCGGCAACGCACATGGAGTGGTTCTTCGGCCCGAAAGGCCTGAAGTTCTCCGAGATCGGGTGCCGGCCGCCCGGGGTCGGGCAGTGGGACGTCTATTGCGCCGCCAACGAGTTCGACCTGTATTACGAATGGGCGTCGGCCATCGTTCGCGGGCACACGCAGACGCCGCCGTCGCGCCGCTACGCTGCCGGCATGATCGCGCTCCGCCCCGAGCGCGACGGGCGCATCACCGGCTATTCCGGTGTGGACGAGATCGCGCGTCATTACGGCGAGTGCATCGTCGCGGCACACCTGCCCGAGCCCGGCACACCGACGCAGCCGATCGAAGCCGGCTACATGGCCAACGCCTGGCTGCGGATGCGCCACCCGGACTACGACGAGTTGCGCCGCATACTCAACGAGGTCGGCGAGAACGTGCGCGTTCACGCAGGCTAGCCGCACGTGGATATCACGCAGCGATTTGCAGAACTGAAAGATCGCCTGCCTGGCATCTGGTCGGCGCTGTCTCGTGACCCGGCGTACGAACACACCTCGGTCATCGTTCCGTCGCTGAGCGTCAACCAGGAGGAACTCTCCAAGGTAACGGGTGCGGCGTACTACGAAGAACGACTGCTGTTTGCGCTGATACGACTGCGCAATCCCAATGCGCGCGTCATTTACGTGACGAGCCAGCCGGTCCATCCCGACATCATCGACTACTACCTCGATTTTCTCGACAGCGTGCCGCAGCGGCATGCGCGCGAGCGGCTGCGCGTATTGTCGGTCCTCGATGCCAGCCCGCGGGCATTGACCGAAAAAATCCTCGAACGACCGCGGTTCGTGCATCGGCTGCGACGCCTGATCGGCGACACTCGGCGTGCCTACCTGACTTGCTATAACGCGACGGCACTCGAGCGGCGGCTCGCCGTCGAGCTCGACATTCCACTCAATGGACTTGACCCGGACCTGTTACATCTCGCCACCAAGACCGGGAACCGCCGCATCTTTGCCGAAGCGGGTGTGGACTATCCGGCCGGCAGAGAGGACCTGCGAAGCGAGCAGGACATCGTCGACGCATTGATCGATCTCGGTATGCGCAGGCCGAACATCCAGCGCGCCGTGGTCAAACTCAACGAGGGCTTCGGCGGAGAAGGTAACGGGCTGTTCACCTATCCGGCACAGCGGGATGATCCTGATACTGTCCGCAAAAGCCTGCTCGAGCTCGACCGCACGTCCATGTCGGAAACGGTCGCGTCGTTTCTTCGCAAGTTCGAAACGATGGGCGGCATCGTCGAGGAATTCGTTCTGGGTGACGAGGTTCGCTCGCCGAGCGTGCAGATGCGCATCTCGCCCGACGGCGTTCCCGAACTTGTCTCTAGCCATGAACAGGTGCTCGGCGGCGCTACCGGCCAGTCGTATCTCGGCTGCAGCTTTCCCGCAGACGATGGCTACCGCCAGCTATTGATGCGCCAGGCGGCGAGAGTCGGTGCAGTGCTTGCGGCAAAGGGTGTCGTCGGGCGATTCGCGATCGACTTCCTCGTGGCGCGTGAAACCGGCGGCGACTGGCGCGCACATGCGATCGAGATCAACCTGCGCATGGGCGGCACGACCCCGCCGTTCCATGCACTCGAATTCCTGACCGGCGGCCACCTCGACGACGAGACGGGGCTGTTTCGGTGCCCGAACGGACGCACGAAATTCTATGCCGCCACCGACAACCTGAAATCGCCCGATTATCACGGGCTGCTGCCCGAAGACCTGTTCGAGATCGTCGCGCGCCGCGGTATCGGCTTCAGCCACGCCACCGGCACCGGCTGCCTGTTCCACATGATCGGCGCACTGTCCCAGTACGGCAAGGTCGGGATGGTGTGTATTGCCGACAGCCCCGACGAAGCGCGCGCGCTGTTCGACCGCGCAACCGAGGTACTCGACGAGGAGACCGGCGGCAAAGGCCACGGCGTCCAGGTCCCGCTGCTGGACCGTTACCTCAAGATGGAATAGCGGCGTCAGCGGCTGTCGTCGGCTTGCGCTGTGGCCGTGCGGCAATCTCTTGCGTTGATTAACGCCAAATCGACGTGGCCGGCCAGTGCCGGCCTGACGGGAAGTATCCGGGCAGCCGCCAATAGCCGGCTATTTCGGGATTTGGAGCCAGTCTTTTGCGAGGCGCAAATCGCGAAATATTCGTACGTTCCTGTTGTTCTCGCGGGACATCAATTCGTACATTGTGCCCATCCCGAATTCAAGCGCTCCCGACACTACGATGGCCAGCTTGAAATCCTTCAGTCGTTCGGAGTCCGAGTCATCTTGCGCGACAAATCTTTCAAGGCCAGATGCCGAAATCTCCAAATCTGAAATGAACCGTACATCGGAAAGCTCGACGAATCCCGGCTTGAATTTCGGATCTGCGATAACTTTTCTCTTGTGGTCGAGAAGCTCCTTCTCCGTCAACACCCCTGATGCGGTAGTGAAGATCACTTTCAGGTCATCATCAATCGAGTAATTTATAGGCATTCGCGTAGCACCTGCAGCACTGGCGTAACGAGCAAAACAGGGACAGGAGTAAAAAGACCGCATCCCGCGGAATCTGATGAACGCGGCGGTAATATCACGCTATTCGCAGATCCGCTCCGGGGCAGCCACCGTCATTGTACACTGAAATACCGGCACGGCTTAAGACGACCAGCGGCGGACGTTTTGACGATTTTATCTCGATAGCCGCTCACAGCGGACAATGGATACTTTGCGAAAAAATTACAACCGAGTATTGCTGCCAAATCCGGGCCCGGGCGATCCAGAGCAGGCTCAGTTCGCCTTCCCCATGGCTTCGGCGCCACGCATGATCATGCGCAACTGGATGATGGCGTCCTCGATGCCCCGATCGCGGTCCTCTTCCGGTGTGTCAAGAAGCGCGATCCCGGCGGTAAACAATATGGCAACCGCGGAAGTGGCGGCGAGCTGCGGGTGGCTCAAGGGCACTCCTCGTTGCTGCGCGTCCCAGGCCAGGAAATCCGCGAGATCGACCGACATCGTGACAAACAGCTTTTTCGCCGCCCTGCGAAAAGCCGACTCGGGGGCGAGGCTCTCCTGCAGGATCATCCGCGATACGCCCGGGTTGCTGAATATGTAATCGAAGAGCGTCTCCACGGACGCCCTGATCACGGACTGGCCTTCAGACGCCTGCTCGCGCACCCGGTGCATCAGGGTCAGGAGGCCCGCGCCGTGTTCCTGGATAAGCGCCGAACCCAACCCTTCCATGTCGTGGAAATGGCGGTAGAACGACGTCGGAGCGATTCCGGCGAGTTTCGCGACCTCGCGCAGGCTCAGCGTATCGAAACTTCGGCCTGACGCCAGCTCGGCGGTGGCCGCGTCCATGAGTCGTTGCCGGGTTTCCTTTTTCTGCTGTTTTCTCGAAACCGTCAAGCCAGGGCTCCTCTCAGCGCCAATCGGCTCTTTTGAGATCCACTCGATTGCATCCTAGCAGACATGTGGTACAGTTGTGCGTACAAGTGTACGCTGAAATTAGAGAGGGCCGGTATGACGACCTACAAAGCACCCTTGCGCGACATGCAGTTTGTGATGCAGGACCTGCTGAACTTCGAGAAGCATTACCAGTCGTTGCCCGACTGCGACGAGGTCAACCAGGAGTTGATCGATGCAATCCTGGGCGAGGCCAGCAAATTCTCCGAAGAAGTCGTGGCCCCGCTCAATGCCGTGGGCGATGAAGCCGGCTGCGAAATGCTCGACGACGGCGAGGTCCGGACGCCGCCCGGCTTCAAGGAGGCTTACCAGCAGTACGTGGAAGGCGGCTGGCCGTCGCTGGATCAACCCTCTCAATATGGCGGCCAGGACCTGCCAATGTCGATCGGCATGACCATTCGCGAGATGGCCGGGACGGCGAACTGGTCCTGGGCAATGTATTCCGGACTCTCCCACGGCGCGATGGAAACCATCGACGCACACGGTTCCGACGAACAGAAAGCGTTGTTCATGGAGCCGCTGGTCAGTGGTCGCTGGACCGGCACCATGTGCCTGACCGAGGCGCACTGCGGTACTGACCTTGGACTCCTGAAAACCAAAGCCGAGCCTGCCGCGGATGGCACCTACCGCGTTACCGGCTCAAAACTGTTCGTCTCGTCGGGCGAGCATGATCTCGCCGAAAATATCGTGCACATTGTGCTGGCGCGTTTGCCCGGATCGCCGCCGGGTACGAAAGGCATATCGTTGTTCATCGTGCCGAAGTTTGTTCCCAACGACGACGGCTCGATCGGTGAACGTAACAATGTCCGATGCGGCGCACTCGAGCGTAAGATGGGTATTCACGGCAATTCGACGTGCCTGCTGAACTTCGATGGCGCAACCGGGTACCTGGTCGGGGAGGAAAACAAGGGCTTGGCTTACATGTTCACCTTCATGAACTTTGCCCGGCTCGGCACCGGCTTACAGGGCCTGGCGCATTCGGAACTGGCCTTCCAGAAATCGCTCGCCTACGCCCGCGACCGCCTGCAGATGCGTTCCCTGTCGGGACCCAAGAACCCCGCGGGACCTGCGGACCCGATCATCGTGCACCCCGACGTGCGCCGGATGCTGCTGACGCAAAAAGCCTTCGCCGAAGGTGGACGGGCGCTGATCTATTTCGCCAGCACCCAGGCCGACATACTGACCAAGTCTGCGGATCCCGAGGCCCGGGAACTCGCCAACCACGTCCTCAGCTTCCTGACGCCCATCATCAAGGCCTTCCTGACGGAAGTCGGGTTTGAAAGCGCCAACCTGGGGCTACAATGTTTTGGCGGGCACGGGTATATCAATGAATGGGGTGTGGAACAGAATGTTCGAGACGCCAGGATCAGCATGCTCTATGAGGGTACCACCGGCATCCAGGCGCTGGACCTCCTGGGCCGAAAGGTGCTGGGTACTCGCGGCAAGGCGCTGGCGCCGGTAACGGCCTTTATCCTTGACTTCTGTAAACGATCCCGCAGTCGCAAGGAACTCAGGCCTTACCTGAAGACGCTGGTCCGGCTCACCAAGCAGTGGCAGTCGCTGACCCGCAAGATCGGCTTCGCTGCCATGCGCGACCGCGATGCCGTGGGCGCCGCCTCGGTGGACTACATCATGTTTTCCGGCTACCTGTTGCTCGGCGTTGCATGGGCCGCCAGTGCGCGGGCCGCTCACTGGAGGCTCGAGCAAGGCACGTCGGAGGAGGCGTTCTACCGCGCGAAGATCCGGACCGCCGAATTCTACTTCGCCAAGATACTGCCACGGACCACTTCCCTGCTGGAGACGATGTCGGCGGGTCCTGAGCCGCTCATGAAACTGGATGAAAGCGAGTTTATGTTCTAGGCGAGCCTGATCAAAGACTGAAGAGGACAACAATGATTTACTCGGGAAAGGCGATCACCGTCCAGGCAAAGAACGACGGCATCGCGGAGCTCTGCTTCGACCTGCAGGATGAGTCCGTCAACAAGTTCAATGCGTTGACGATCGATGAACTGAAAGATGCAACCGTGGCCATTGCGGCCGATGCGTCGCTCAAAGGCGTGATCGTCACCAGCGGCAAACCGGTCTTCATTGTCGGCGCGGATATCATGGAATTCGGCGCGCTATTCGGCGCGAGCGAAGACGAGATTGCGGACCGGATCCTGAAAATAAACCAGGACGTATTCAATGCCTTCGAGGACCTGCCGATACCCACCGTGGCCGCCATTAACGGTATTGCCCTCGGCGGCGGACTCGAGATGGGGCTCGTCTGCGATTACCGCGTCATGTCGGAAACGGCGCGGATCGGGCTGCCGGAAACCAAGCTCGGCATCATTCCCGGTTACGGCGGCACCACGCGCCTGCCGCGCCTGATCGGCGCCGATAACGCGATTGAGTGGATCGCTTCGGGCAAGGAGCAGAAGGCTGAGGAGGCGCTGCGTTGCGGCGCGGTCGATGCGGTCGTCGCGCCCGAGTTGCTGGGCGAAGCTGCGACGTCCCTACTGAAACAGTGCATTGACGGCAAGCTCGACTACGCGGCGAAACGGCGCGAGAAACAGGAACCGCTGAAGCTCAACAAGATCGAAGCCACGATGGTGTTCGAGACCTCCAAGGCCTTCGTCGCCGGCCAGGCCGGACCTCACTATCCGGCCCCGATCACCGCCATCAGGGTCATGGAAAAAGCGGCGGGAATGAGCCGGGACGACGCCCTGCGCGAGGAAGCCAGGGGCATCGCGAGAATGGCCGGCACGCTGGCAGCGAAGAACCTGATCGGCCTGTTTCTTGGTGACCAGTTACTGGCGAAAAGCGGCAAGAGCCTGGCGAAAACGGCCGGCAAGGTGGAACGCGCCGCCGTGCTCGGTGCGGGGATCATGGGCGGTGGCATCGCCTACCAGTCCGCGCTGAAGGGCACGCCGATCATCATGAAGGACATCGCACAGGCGGGCATCGACCTCGGCCTGTCGGAAGCCGGCAAGTTGCTTTCCAAGCAGGTCGAGCGAGGCCGCATGTCGGTCGCGGAGATGGCCGGCGTGCTCAACAGGATCCAGCCGTCGCTCAGCTACGACGGTTTCGACAATGTCGACGTCGTCGTCGAGGCGGTGGTCGAAAACCCCAAGGTGAAACACGCCGTCCTGACGGAAACCGAATCGAAGATCCGGGACGACGCGGTGCTCGCGTCCAATACGTCGACCATTTCGATCACCCATCTCGCCGAGCCCCTGAAGCGGCCCGAGAACTTCTGCGGCATGCACTTCTTCAACCCGGTGCACAGGATGCCGCTCGTCGAAGTGATCCGGGGCGAGAAGACGGGCGAGGACGCCATTGCCAGGACGGTCGCTTACGCGCTGGCCATGGGCAAGAAGCCGATCGTGGTCAACGATTGCCCGGGATTCCTCGTCAATCGCATCCTCATGCCCTATTTCGGAGCGTTCATGGGGCTCGTAAGGCGCGGCGTCGACTTCGTAGCGATCGACCGCGCGATGGAACGCTTCGGCTGGCCGATGGGGCCAGCCTACCTGTCTGACGTTGTCGGTATCGACACCGGGGTGCACGCCGGCGCCGTCATGGCGGAAGGTTTCCCCGATCGCATGAAGTACGACTTCAAGACCAGCCACGACGTCATGTTCGAAAACGAGCGCTTCGGCCAGAAGAACGGCCGCGGCTACTACGCCTACGAGGCGGACAAGAAAGGGCGCCCGAAGAAGATACCGGACGACGCGGTTGCGGCACTGCTCGCGCCGGTCATCGACGGCAGCGAGACGCTCGACGACGAAACAATCGTTGATTCGATGATGATTCCCATGTGCCTCGAGGCGGTGCGTTGCCTGGAAGACGGCATCGCGGCATCCGCCACCGACGTCGACCTGGCCCTGATTTACGGCATCGGTTTTCCGCCGTTCCGGGGCGGTGCGCTGCACTACATGGACGACGTCGGCATCGACAAGTTTGTCGCCAGGGCCGACGAGCTGGCGGCGGCCGCGGAGCCGCTGCAAGCCCTGTACTTGGCAACTGAAAAACTGCGCGAGATGGCCGCCAGTGGCGGCGCCTTCTTCGGCCACGCTGCGCGGGGAGTAAAGAAATGAGCCTGAATCCGAGAGATGCGGTAATCGTCGATTTCGCACGGACGCCAATGGGGCGTTCCAAGAACGGTTGTTTCCGCCACACTCGCGCAGACGACCTGTCGGCAGCGCTGATCAACGGCCTGTTTGCCCGCAATCCCGAACTCGACCCCTCTGAAGTGGAAGACGTCCTCTGGGGCTGTGTCAACCAGACCCTCGAGCAAGGCGTCAACATCGCCCGCATGGCAGCGTTGCTGTCGGTCATCCCGCACGAGGTACCCGGTCAGACGGTGAATCGCCTCTGTGGCTCGTCCATGTCGGCATTGCACAGTGCCGTACAGGCGATCATGACCGGGAACGGTGACATGTTCGTCGTCGGCGGCGTGGAACACCTGGGCCACATCCCCATGACCCACGGCATCGATATCAATCCCGCCCTATCCAAGCACGCCGCAAAAGCCGCGGGCTCCATGGGCCTCACCGCGGAGCTGCTAGGCAGGATGCACGGCATCACGCGCGAGGCGCAGGACGAGTTTTCTGCCCGCTCGCACCGGCGTGCCCATGAAGCAACCCTGGCCGGCAAGTTCTCCGAGGAGATCATCCCGATCGAAGGCCACGATGCCAACGGTTTCAAAGTGCTGATGGAGCACGACGAGACCATTCGTCCGGATACGACCGTCGAAGGGCTCGCTCAACTCAAACCGGTGTTTGATCCGAAGAACGGCACGGTCACAGCGGGGAGTTCTTCGCAGGTGACAGACGGCGCGTCGTGCATGATCGTCATGGCGGCGGAACGTGCGCAGGCACTGCGCGTGGAGCCGCTGGCGAAGGTTCGTGCGATGGCGATCGCCGGCGTCGACCCGTCCATCATGGGCTATGGGCCGGTGCCATCGACCCACAAGGCGCTGCAGCGCGCCGGGCTGAGCGTGTCCGATATCGATCACGTGGAGTTGAACGAGGCGTTCGCCGCACAGGCACTGCCAGTGCTCAAGGATCTCGGCCTGCTGGATGTGCTGGACGATAAGGTCAACCTGAACGGCGGCGCCATTGCGCTGGGGCATCCGTTCGGCTGCTCCGGTGCGCGCATCACCGGTACCTTGCTGAATGTCATGCGCCAGAACGACGGCAGGTTGGGCGTTGCCACGATGTGCATTGGACTGGGACAGGGGATTACCACGGTCCTCGAGCGCGTGTGATCACGCCGATCGCCACCCGCTGTATTTGACGGATCGCGGGCAACCCCACTAAGCGAGAATGTAAATACGGGGTCCACGGTTTGGCCGCACGCCCCGGCTGGTAACTGCTCTGAAATAGCTGTACAAGAGCTCGATCAATCCTATTCTGATGAAACACCTGTAGGGGCATCGTGGGTTCGATATGTGGAATCGACTTCTGTTTCTGATCAAGCGTCTTCAGGAGCGCCTGTGGGTGCGTCCGCTGTTCTTGTGTGTCCTGTCCGTTGCCGCGGCGTTCGTCGCGAAAGCGGCCGACTACCTGCATTTCGATGAACGCATTCCCAGCATTGCCTCCGACTCCATCGAGACTCTGCTTGCAATAACCGCAGGCAGCATGCTGGTCATCGCCACCCTTGCCGTAACGTCAATGGTCTCTGCATACGCGTCGGCCAGTAGTACGGCGACACCCCGCTCATTTTCGCTATTGGTTTCAGATGATCTTTCACAGAACGCGCTGTCGACGTTTCTCGGGGCTTTTATCTTTACGTTTGTCGCTCTCGTCGCCCTGAAAAATGGTTTTTACGGCAAGAGCGGACTGTTCGTGCTTTTCGTGATGACCGTTGCCGTAGTTGCCTTCGTCATAATCACTTTCGTTCGTTGGGTCGATTGGATAGCCCGGCTCGGCCGAATAAGCACGACCGTCGATAAGGTCGAATCCGCTGGTGTCGACGCATTTAATCGCAATCGACTCAATCGCCGGTTTGGCGGCACAGCAATCGAGCCCGATCTGGACGACGACAACCCGGTCTACAGCGATGCAATAGGCTATGTGCAACACGTCAACGTGGAAGCGCTGCAGGACTATGCCAGCCAGAATGAAATCCGCATAACTCTGAGCGCTGTGCCGGGTGTCTTCGTCGCGCCTGGCCGTCCGCTCGCCTATCTGCACCTTGACGATGGCATTACATCATCGATGGATGTTTCGGCGGTGGTCGATGCTTTTGATCTGGGCGACAGCCGCGTTTACGACGACGATCCGCGCTTTGCGCTTGTGGCTTTATCTGAAATTGCTAGCAGGGCGCTGTCTCCGGCCGTGAATGATCCGGGGACGGCTATCGCCATTTTCGGGTCCTTCATCAGGCTATTTAGCATCTTCGCAAAACCGCTGAGTGAGGACGAGCACAGTGCCGTGCAGTTTGACCGGGTGCTCGTTCCGGACATTTCTGTCGAGGACATGGTCGATGACGCTTTTCGCGCAATTGCTAGGGACGGTGCCGGAATCGTAGAAGTGCAAATCCGGCTCCAGAAAGCGCTACAGTCCATTGCAGAAATGCCGCATGCAGAAATGGCCCTGGCAGCGAGAAAACTGTCTCGGGCAGCCCTGGCTCGGGCTGAAAAAGCGCTCGAGTTTGAACCGGACATCGACCTGATACAAGATGCCGCCGGATGGTCGCAGTAAACCAGGTCATGCCGCAGTACACTTCCGGTCATCTGCTCTTCGTCCGAGCACGCGTTCTCGTGCTGATGCGGCGATGTTCCAGGTCCAGACCGTCCGGCGACAGAGCTTGTCTGTCTTTGGCGCATCCGGAGGGGTTGACTCGAAACAGCCAAGGGGCTGTGCCAAGGGGCTGTTTAGACCCTTCGGGCTTCGCGGCTTCACCGCTCGGTTCAACACGCTGCCGCGTTTTGTCGAACAGCAGCCCTCATCTTCATCCAGAACACCCCAAATGAAAAAGGGCCCCCGATAGGGACCCTTTGTCATTTGGCGCGCCCGGAGAGATTGACCGGCAGCTTCGCTGCTTCGCCTCCGGCGTCTGTCGGCTCGCTTCGCTCGCCACCGTTCGAACTCCCGAC
>JBFIHC010000034.1:0-26939 GCA_041601995.1 Woeseiaceae bacterium
AGGTCCGCAGCGAAGTCTGCCGCATTCCCCGGCGGCTCGAGCTGATCTTTGCCGATGCCGAGAGCAGCGCGCGACCCACCAACGTCGTCGCCGACGAACTCGCGCGGCGGATCGTCGCAGGGCAAGGCGATCGTGCACCTGAAAGCCGGCCAACAGCAGGCCGCCGTATCGCGTAAAATAAGCCGGCTGCCTGCTGCCGACAACAAGGACACTGCAACGAATGGCAAACAAGAAGTCACGACTGCATATCCCACGACCGACGGCGCGCCCGGGCGACAGTCCGGATTTCAGTTACCTCGATTTGTCAGACGCCGGCAGCGTCGACAAACCGTCGATCAATGCCCGCACCAAGGATACCGAGTACCTGAGTAGCGGCCTGGTGCGCATTCTCGACGACGAGAATCGCGCGGTCGGCCCGTGGAACCCCGACCTGGACCCGGCGAAGCTGCAGGTTGCGCTGCGCTGGATGCTGCTCAACCGCCATTTCGACAAGCGCATGTGGCAGATTCAGCGCCAGGGCCGCATCTCTTTCTACATGGAAGCCAGGGGCGAGGAAGCCGTCTCCATCGGTGCTGCGATGGCTTTGCGCGCGGGCGACATGTGTTTCCCCTCGTACCGTAACCAGGGTCTCTTCATGTACCGCGGCGTCAAGCTCGTGGACATGATGTGCCAGTGCCTGTCGAATACGCGGGACATGTGCAAAGGCCGGCAGCTCCCCGTCATGTACCACTCGAAGAGCGGCAACGTGTTCTCGATTTCCGGAAATCTCGCCACCCAGTACCCGCATGCGGTTGGCTGGGCGATGGCCTCGGCAATCAAGGGAGAGGACCACATCGCGGCCTCCTGGCTTGGCGATGGCAGCACCGCAGAGGCGGATTTCCACCACGCGCTGACCTTTGCCGCCGTGTACCAGGCACCGGTCATCCTCAATGTCGTCAACAACCAGTGGGCCATCTCGACGTTCCAGGGAACGGCCGGCGGTGAGCGGCGGCCGTTCGCCGCGCGGGGCCTCGGGCTGGGAATTCCCGGCATTCGCGTCGACGGCAACGACCTGCTGGCGGTCTATGCCGTGACCCTGTGGGCGGCGGATCGCGCACGCCGCGGCGGCGGGCCGACGTTGATCGAGCACGTCACCTACCGGGGCGGCGCGCACTCGACCAGCGACGATCCGTCCAAGTACCGGCCAAAGGACGAGTGGGACTCGTTTCCGCTCGGCGACCCGATCGAGCGGCTGAAGCAGCACCTGATTACGGAAGGCCACTGGTCGGAGAAAAAGCACGAGGCGCTCGAGGAAGAACTCAAGGCCGAGGTTCACGCGGCCTGGAAGGATGCACAGCAGTACGGCACGATGACCGAAGGGCCGTTCCTCGATCCGGCGACCATGTTCGACGACGTGTACGCGGAGTTGCCGCACCATCTCGAGTCGCAGCGCCGCCGACTGCTGGAAATCGAGTCCGGCAACGGCAACGGGGGGGGCTCGTAATGGCGCAGATGAACATGATCGAGGCCATCCGCTCGGCGCTCGACATCGTCATGGACCGGGACCCGAACGTCGTGGTGCTCGGCGAGGACGTCGGCTATTTCGGCGGCGTTTTCCGCTGCACGGACGGTCTGCAGCGAAAGTACGGCGAACACCGCGTCATCGACGCACCGATCGCCGAAGGCGGCATCATCGGCGCCGCCATCGGCATGGGCCTCAACGGACTGCGGCCCGTTGCCGAGATACAGTTCGCGGACTACATCTACCCGGGCTTCGACCAGGTCGTCAGTGAACTCGCAAGAATCCGGTATCGGTCCAGTGGCGAGTTCTTCTCGCCGGTGACGATCCGCACGCCCTGCGGCGGCGGCATCCGCGGCGGACAGACGCATTCGCAGAGCCCCGAGGCGATCTTTGCGCACGTCAGCGGCATCAAGACGGTCATGCCCTCGAATCCCTACGATGCAAAAGGGCTGCTGATCGCGTCGATCGAGTCGGATGATCCCGTGCTGTTCTTCGAACCCAAGCGCATCTACAACGGCCCGTTCGACGGCGATCCCGAAAAACCCGCCGTCGGCTGGAGTTCGCATCCCAAGGGCGAGGTTCCCGAGGGTCATTACACCGTGCCGCTCGGCAAAGCCGAAGTCGTGCGCGAAGGCAGCGAATTGACGATCATCACGTACGGCACGCTGGTGCACGTGGCCGTTGCCGCCGCGGAAGGAACCGGTGTGGATGCCGAAGTCATCGACGTGCGCACGATTTCGCCGCTTGACGTCGATGTGCTGTCCGAATCGGTCAAAAAGACCGGGCGCTGCATCGTTGCGCACGAGGCAACGCGGTTCGGCGGTTATGGGGCGGAACTCACCGCACGCATTCAGAAGGAGTGTTTCTGGCACCTCGAGGCGCCGATCGGGCGTATAGCCGGTTGGGACACGCCCTACCCGCACGCGTTCGAGTGGCAGTACTTCCCCGGCAAGAAACGCATGATGGCCGGCATTCGCAGCATGATGGAGATCGAATGAGCGAGTACATCTTCAAGCTCCCGGACCTGGGTGAGGGTACTGTCGAGTCGGAGATCGCCGAGTGGTTCATCGCCGTCGGCGACCAGGTCAACGAAGAAGACCTCGTCGGGACAATGATGACCGACAAGGCGGCTGTCGAATTGTCATCGCCCGTGTCCGGGAAAGTCATCAAGCTCGCGGGCGAGCCGGGCGACATCATCGCCGTCGGCGCACCACTTGTCGTCTTCGAGACCGACGCGAAACCGGCAACGAAAGACGAAAAGGACGACAAGAAACAGGCCAGGCCCGAGCAACCGGCGCCCGCAGCCGAGCCCCGGGCCGCCGCCCCGCAGCCGCAGGCGGCAACGCCGGACCGCAAGCGCGTGATGACCTCGCCCGCAATACGCCTGCAGGCGAAGGAACTCGGCGTCGATCTCGCGGCTGTGCCGGGCTCCGGTCCCGGCGGGCGCATAACGCGCACGGACTTCGACCAGTACATCAAGCGGCAGGCTCTGGCAGGAGTCGCCGCGCAGGCCCCCTATGCAGCCACACCGGCAGCAGCAACGACCGAAGTCAAAGTCATTGGATTGCGGCGCATCATCGCCGAACGCATGGCCACCGCGAAGCGTGAAATTCCGCATTTCGCGTACGTCGAAGAGATCGACATAACCGAGCTCGAAGCGCTCCGGAAGCACCTGAACGGCAAGCGAACCGACCCATCGGAACGCCTGACCCTGCTGCCTTTTCTCGGCCTCGCATTGCTCCGCGCCTTGCGCGACTTCCCGCAATGCAATACGA
Source organism: Woeseiaceae bacterium (assembly GCA_041601995.1). GTDB lineage: Bacteria > Pseudomonadota > Gammaproteobacteria > Steroidobacterales > Woeseiaceae > UBA1847. The sequence continues at coordinate 3,277 of JBFIHC010000034.1, forward strand.
CCTACGACAAAGACCGTAATGTACTGCTGCGACATGGTGCCGTGCACCTGGGCATCGCAACGCAGACGCCCGACGGCCTCAAGGTGCCGGTCGTTCACAACGCGCATACGTTGACGATGGACGCGCTTGCAACGGAGATCCGCCGGGTGTCGCAGGCGGCGAAGGACAACAGCGCAAAAAAGGAAGAACTGAGCGGCTCCACCATCACGATAACCAGCCTCGGCAAGCTCGGCGGCATCGTCTCCACGCCGGTCATCAATCAGCCCGAGGTCGCGATCGTCGGTGTCAATCGTGCCGTCGAAAGGCCGGTCGTCGTTAACGGGCAGGTTGCGGTCAGACTGATGATGAACCTGTCGTCATCCTTCGATCACCGCTTCGTCGATGGCTACGACGCGGCGGCCATGATCCAGAGCATCAAGGAGATGCTCGAACACCCGGCGACGATATTCCTGCCACAGTGAGCGGCTATCTCTTCGAGCCCCCGCCCCCGGTGTCGGTCGAGATTGCCGGTCGCGAGACGCGGTTCCCGGTCAATCGCATTTTCTGCGTGGGGCGCAACTATGCCGCGCACGTTCGGGAAATGGGCTTCGATCCGGACCGTGAGCATCCCTGTTACTTCACCAAGGCCAGCTGCTGCATCGCGCCGTCCGGCAGCGAGATACCCTATCCACCGGCCACGGACAACTACCATCACGAGATCGAACTGGTCGTCGCTATCGGCGATGCCGGCTTCGAACTCTCGGAAGCTGACGCTCTGTCGGTGGTGTATGGCTACGCCAGCGGTCTGGATATGACGCGGCGTGACCTGCAGACCGCATCCCGTGAGAACAAGGGGCCCTGGGACACCGGCAAGGATTTCGAGAATGCCGCAGTCGTCAGCCCGATACGGCCAGCGGCGGAAGTCGGTCACCCCGCGGCCGGCCGCATCGAACTCTCCGTCAACGGCGAACTGTGACAGGCCTCGGACCTCGCAAACCTCATCTGGTCCGTACCTGAAATCATCGCTCACCTGTCGCGGTTCTACCGCCTCGAACCGGGCGACCTCATCTTCACGGGCACGCCGGAAGGGGTGGGCCCTGTCGGCCCGGGCGATCGCATCAGCGGCAGCGTAGCGGGTGTCGGCGAGATCGACCTGCGGATTCGAAAATAGCCTGCCTCGCTACGCGAGATTCAGCAGCATGACGACGACGCCGAGCGCAAGCGACGCGAGCAACACGGTGGCCAGCAGCATCGCACTGGGATGCCACAGGCGCAGCAGCGTCATTTGCATCTGCCACTCCGAGATCTTCGTCGCGTTCCCGAGGTGCGGAATCAGCTGTTCCTCGAGCTGCCGTCGGTCGTAGATCGACCTGCGGGGCTGTCCGAGCAGCACGGCCTGGTTACGGGTGGCGATGGCCGAGTCGCTGAAGACGAGCTGATTCAGTGAGCTCCTGCTCTCGCGGCCGCGGTGGTCGCGAAGTGCGACCTGGTTGCCGCGCAAGCCGATCGACGTGTGCAGTATGGCCCGCGTCATCCAGTACATGGTGGCCGTTATTGCAGCCAGTCCGGCGAGCGGCAACGCCAGGCCGAAGAGAATCAGCCACTGGGCACGCACGGCGGCGAGGACGACGAAGATCGTCATCAACAGTGACATCGCTGCGAGCGCAATTCGCGCGTTGCGCTCCGCCCTGCGAACGACCGCGGGATCAGGCCGGAGCCATACCCAGTCGCGGGGAGGCGTAGCCGCGCCGTCCGTCGCCATCGGCGATCGGGCCGGTCGTTTCGCGGCAGGCGCCAGGGCACCTTTGAGCAGCAAGCCTGCGAGTACAAGCACGAACAGCCCGATTCCTATCCACGAGACCGCAGCATAGAAACGGCGGTGCTCACGGGTATCGCGCAACAAATCCTCGAGGCCCGCGGAACTGAAGTCATCGAGCCGCCGGCCAGCCGCATCCAGACGGTAGACGCGCAGATTGTCCCAGTCGCTGACCAGGGCGCCGGTGCCGAAGGTCAGGATCGCGATCGGGTCGGCATCGTCTGGCAGCGCCAGCCGCTCGACGAAACGCCAGTCCTCGTCGAACACGTACACGCCGCCGTTGCGCAGGTTGCTACGCATGTTGTTCACCCACCACCGCCCGGCGACCTGTGCGAAATGCGTCGGCCATCGTTCTCCCCGTGATGTGGCTTCTTCGGGAATGACGTCGATACTCGATCCGGTCTCCGGCAAGCCTGTACCGCTCGTCTCGAACGCGGCAAGCCGGTGGTTGTTGGTATCTGCGACGAGCAGACGACCGTCGTTGACCAGGAGCTGGTTCGGAAACCGGAGGCCGCTCGCGATCGACGCCAGTTGTTTGCCGTCGGCCGAGAATTTGCGCAGCGTGTGGCGCGCCGTATCGCTGAAATAGATGGCCTCGCCACCCGGTTCGACGAACGCGTGGAAGGTCGATCGGAAATCGAGAGGCGGCACACCGTAAGGGCCGCACCGCATGCTCTGCAGATCGCAACGGGCAAGACCGGCGTTCGGCTCCGGGTCGAATATCGTGCGCTTGCTCTCTACCCTCAGGTACGCACGCAGGTTGTCGAGGAACCCGCGAGGGTCGCTCCCGCGACGGACGAGGAGGTCGCCGTTCGGGAAGAACGCAATGCCGCCGATGACCCGGTTGACGCCGAGTTTCGCCAGGTCGATGCGGCGCACGAAACCGCCTTGCGGGTCGTGCTGCAGTAGATGGTTTCGCACCTGGATGTACACATGGCCGGAAGGCGCACGCACCAGCTGTGCCGGTCCGCCGAGATCGAGCGCCCGGCCGTCCGCCCAGACCTTCACTGCGATCGCCATGGCCGCCAGGACCAGCACGACCGTCGCGGTTGCAGGATGGACCTTTGCGTTCAGGTTCATGCGCGGGGCCCCGGGAATAGGCTTCCACCCTGCTGTCTGCCAGCGCCGCAGGAAGCGAACGGGTCCACGTTCAACACAGGACTCGCTCTAGTCGTCCATGCGCCGTTCGAGCTCCTCGATCCTGGCTTGCTGCGCCTGGATAACCTTGGTGAGCACGGCAACGATGTCCATCGGGCTCAGGCTCACGCGGTCCCGGTTCGCGACCAGCGCAGGCACGTCTTCCGCGATGAATCCCAGGTAGGTTTCGGAATCGTCGCCCCTGTAGTTGAACTGCACGGGCTCCAGGTTCGCGAGCGCGATGAGCGCGTCGTCGATGCTCAGGGACCCGATGTTCTCCTTTCGGGCGCGGGATGAACTGTTCGTCCACACCCCGCCGGCGGACACGTAGGCCCCGCTTACCATCTCAATCGGATGTCCCGGCCGCTCAACGCCGAAACCGACGTTGCCCAGCCTGTCGATGGTGATACGGTCGATCGAACCGGCGCCAATGGTCAGCGTGTTGGCCCGGTTGTGCAGGATGTAGCCGGTATCGCCGGATGACTGGGTGATCATCAGGCCCGCGACGCTGCTGTTCTGCTCGTGGATCTGGATACTGCCGTTGACCTCGAGCCGTTGCTTCGGCTCGGTCGTGCCGATGCCCACGAAGTTTCCGTCATCCCAGACCTGGGACGTTCCGCCGACCGTCGGCTTCTCGAACCTGACCAGGAAATTCTCGTGACCCTTCATCTTGATACCACCGGCAGGCTCTCCGGTTCCGGGCGGCCCGGGCGGTCCCGGAGGCCCTGGCGGTCCCGGCGGCCCGGGAGGCCCTGGCGGCCCGGGGATGCCCTGCGCGGGCTGCGCCTCGGCGGCCGCAACGGCAGTCGGCTGTGGAGACGGTTCCTGTGCGTCGGCCGCATCCGGGTCCGCCTCCGGTTCTGGCGGTTCGGCAGCAACTTCTTCAGCGCCCGGCTCCGTTTCCGGCGGCTCGTCCGCGACGTGTTCGGTGTCCTGCGCCGGGCCGGGGCTGTCCTGCACCGTGGCAAGCGCAGCTGGCTCGTGCGGATCCGGCGACATCCCCTCGGTGCCGTCGACAATAACCGCCCAGTCCGAGCTCACAAACCCGGTCGATCCGTCGTCGAGTTCCACCGCGTACCAGCCGGGCAGGGTCTCGACATGTGGCCTCGGCTTGCTCTTGTGGAGGCGGCCGACAACTCCTGCACTTGCATCCGGCGCCTCCCGAATCTTGACGTAGGAATTCACCTCATCGACAGGAGCGACGAGTTCGGCGCCGGCTGACAGCGGCAATACCGCAACCAACGCCACCAGCACTGTTCGTACGCATGCATTTATCACGACCGTTCCCCGTTGGGCGCATCAGTCGCTATTTGTGCCACAGCCGGAGGCGATTGAATGTGACGCAGGTCCGCGCCGGGCGCTAAGCGCCTGATTTCTCGTTAAATCAGTCCCCGAGCGCGGGGCTGGGGCGTTCGCCTTACTCGCCGACGGCCTGGAACTGGTACATCGCCTCGACGATCGGCGACAACGGCTCCCCGTAGCGCCCGAACCAGTTCTGGTAAATGCGGCGGATGCGGGCCGTACGGTAGAGCGACGCGAGCGCACGATCGGCCGCAAGCCGGAACCCGGTATCCCCGCGAGCAATCATGAACGCATACGGCTCGAACGACAGAGCGCTGCGCGTCATCGTGTAGTCATTCGCTGCGTTCGAATTACGGAAGACCTGCCCGATCAGCATGGCCCGATCGGAAGCATAGCCGTCGACCTTGCCCTTGTTCAGGAGTGCCATGCCTTCATCGTGGGTCTTTATCGGCACGATCTTGATGCGAAAGTCGTTGACCTCTGCAACCCGCCTGACGACGTCTTCAGTCGTCGTGCCCGAGACGACGGCAACGCGTTTCTTGTCGAGTTCGTCGATGGCCGAAATGGCCTTGCCCTTGCGCGACAGGACTGCGCTACCCGTAATGAACGTCATCAACGTAAAGTCGACGCGTTCGCGGCGCGACAGCGTCACGGTCGATGCACCGCATTCGATATCGATGTCGCGATTAACGACGGCGCCGATGCGATCTTCCATGGAAACCAGCGGTTTGAACTGAATGTCGATTTTTTCGAGGCCGAGATCGAAACGGATGGCCGATGCGATGTGGCGGCAAAGGTCTATGGAATAGCCGACGACATTTCCGTCTTCGTCCTCGAACGACAGCGGCGGCGCGTCCGGTACGTAGCCGATACGAATGGCGCCGGTTTCTGCAATACGTGCGAGCGTCGGCGATTCGGCCATTGCCGCGCCGGACAACGTGAACAAGCCGAGAAGCACGGCACAGTAACGAAGCATCGATCGACTCCTTGTCTGGGAAGCGCCGGCCGAGTCTCGCAGCTGGATCGGGCCTTGTCCAGACGCGCCCGACACCCCGCAAAAAAGAAAGCGGCCCGTGGGGCCGCTTTCGGTGTAAGAGGACGCGTGGGTAGATCTGCTTTGTCGCGCACCCAGCTCTTCATCCAGGCCGCCGGCCTTTCGGCCCGCATTCCAAATTCAGACCCGACTGCGTTCTTGATATCGGGCTACCCGGCGTAACGCTCCGGCTTCGTTTCCGAGTTCCACCGTCACATTCCTTTCGTTTCGCCAGTGAGCTCTCACTCACCGATGTCCCGTCAGGTTCCGCCTTTTTTGCGTCCACCGCCCCCGACACTGGACGAGGCTCGGACCTCTTCAAGCAGGGCGGTCGTCAACAAGCGAACTTGTTGGCTAGAGGCTTGCGCCTCAGGGTCCACTGTATGACTTCGCCAGACCACCGCAACCCTTTCTTTTGAAACCGTGATTCCGAGTTTTTCAAGCTGTTTTTCGTATCCGTCGTTGGGGGATCAAGTTAAAGTGATTTCACAAGTGTGCGACAGCCGTTGTCCTGATAATCTGCGCAAATACGCTAAAAAGCGTAGCACGGGGCCTGCGCAAGCAATGAGCCTGATCGAGTGGAATGACGCGTTCAATCTCGGCATCGACGAGATCGACAGCGAGCACCGCGCCCTCGTCGCGCTGATCAATGCCCTGCACGATGCGATGTCCGCGGGCGTCGGCCGCGCCGACATCATCGAAGGTATTTCCGAGATCTACTCTCTCGTATCGGCACATTTCGCGCGGGAAGAGGCGTTCATGCGGGAGACGCGTTACATGGCTTATGCGGAGCACAAGGAAGACCACGAGGTTTTGCTGGACGACCTGCGAGACATCATCGACGAGGTGGGCCGTAACGGCGAGTACCAAGAGGCACGGCTGTCGGCTGATCTGCAATACTGGTTTGCGGAGCACTTTCGCACGCACGACGCCCGGCTGCACCAGCATTCGCCCGGCGCTGAACGCCCACGCGGGTAAGCCGTCTACACGGCCCCGGCCTGCTAGCGCTCGAAGTTTTTCAACTCAGCGAGATAATGCTGTCCGGTACGATTGTAGGGGTCGCCCCCGGCGTCGCCCTCGATCTCGAGCGACAGGAATTCCACCTGCCGCTTTAAAGCACGTCCCCGCGACTCTGGCCGGGCGTGCCGCTTGCGGACATCAACCGCAGGAGTCGGCTCCGCTGTAGTCCTGGCAATAGACATGTCCGTGTCCCTTGACTGTTACCCTCGCCATCATAGTAAGGCGCCGACCGGACCGTGTTAATGCTGTTCGTCGGGCGAACGACACCGTTCGTCGGATAGGACAGTTGCTTTCGGATCAGAATCGCGAGGTACGCCGATTGCGGCGCGAGCTCAGCGATATCGGGGTCGATTTGTAGAGTGGGCGCCGGGCCGGCCTGCCGACGAAGTATCCCTGTGCCAGGTCCACGCCGAGTTCGCCCAGCAATTCGAGCGACTCCGCATCCTGCACGTACTCGGCAACCGTCTGCATGTTCGCTTCGCGGCCGACTTCTGCGATGAGCTTGATCATCTTCTGGTCTACAGGGTTGTTCACGATGTCGTGGACGAACGATCCGTCGATCTTGATGAAATCGAAATGCAGCTTCTGCAGGTAACTGAAAGAGCTGTAACCGGTGCCGAAATCGTCCAGCGCCAGCTTGCACCCCATCTCGCGCAGTGCATCGATCTGCAGTTCAACATGCCGCGGGCGCCTTACGGCAAGACTCTCGGTGATCTCGAAGATGATGCGCGTGGGCGGCACACGGTACTCGTTGAACACCGACGCCACGAATTCCGACAGGTTGTCACTCTCGAACGCGTTTGCGGAAAGATTGATCGACAACCTGAGCTGTGGAATTTCCTCGACATACTCGGCGAACGCTTCCGCTGAATGGCGGATCGCCCAGAGGTCGATCTCCGACATCAGTCCAAAGCGTACTGCCGACGGCAGGAACGCATCGGGGCTCATCAGCTTGCCGTCGTCGCCGCGCAACCGCAGTAGCACCTCGTGATGCGTGGTAACGCCGCTATCAATCCGATTGATGGGCTGGAAGCGCAACTCGAAGCTGTCGGTATCGACGGCATTGCGGAGCCGGTTCATCCAGCCAACGTCCGATGACGCACGCTCGACGATATGCGATGACTTCTCGAAAAACTGCATGCGATTGCGCCCCGCGGACTTCGCCTCCCGGCACGCGATGTCGGCTTCGGCAATGATCTCGTCGGGATTCGCCTTCGCACGGTCGATCATCGTGATCCCGATACTGCAGTGAATGTGAAACACCCGGTCATCCTCGACGTGTGCAAGCCGCCGCATGTTGGCAAGGATTCGCTCCGCCATATCCCGGGCCGAGGCCTCATCGGTGCCACAATGCAGGATGACGAACTCGTCACCGCCGAAGCGCGCGACGATGTCGCCCGGGCTCACGCTGCGCGTCAGTTCATCGGCGACCTTGCGTATCAGCCGGTCTCCCGCATGGTGCCCGCACGTGTCGTTGACGTATTTGAACTGGTCGAGATCGATGAAGAACAGCGCGCTGCTGTGCTCGTGCACCGCAATATTCGCCAGCTCGACGTTCAGTTCCTCCATCAGGCGGCGCCGGTTGAAAAGTCCGGTCAGGTTGTCGTGATTCGCGAGCTGCATGAGCATCGCATCGCGCTCGCTCAGCGCCGTCGCCGTCGTTTCCAGTGCTTCGACGATGTCGGAGATTTCACGGTGCTCGGCCGGCTCGAACTTGACGTTCAGGTTGCCGCGGGCGAGTTCCTGGATGGGATCTTGCAGGTCCGAAATCGACGCCAGTGCGCGCCGCAGGGCGCGCCTGCCGTAATACGCGAACACCGTCAGCAACCCGAGCAAGACGATGATCGCCACCTTGATGTTGTCGAGCAGGTGATCATGGAAGATGATGAAGTCGAGATGCATGCCGACGAAGCCGATGAGCTCTGTCTTGCTTTCGGTCAGCGCGACAGCGGGATCGAAAGCGAACAACCCGTCGTCGGCGAGCGACTCGGTCCAGACGGGGGCAAGAATCTCGAACTCCCGTGGATTCGCGATACTGCTCTGCAGCAGGTAGGGCAGATCTCTGCCGACGAGCGCTTTGGCCTCCTCGAGCGTCGAGCGCGTCAGTCTCGCTGGCGGTTCCATCGTCGCATCGCCGTCTATCGAGAACAGCGGTACGCCGTCGGAGCGATAATACGCTACACGTCCGATCTCCGGGTACTTCTTAACGAAGCTCTCGACCCGCAGCAGAGCCTCGCTGTCGTCACTCAGGTAGAGGGGAGACCCCAGTTCATTCAGTTCCTCCGTCCATTGCAGCGCCCAGCGGCTGTAATTGTCCTGCAGCACCCACTGTCCGCCCCAGTAGAGTGCGCCGATCGCGAAGACACCGACGATGCCGGCGCTCAGGATCTGGATCCACAGGATCTCGTGGACCAGCACACGCTTGCTGCTGGGCGCCCGAAATCGCTGCAACGCCCTCGCAACCGGACTGGCAATGCTTGTCATCGGCTGCTTCATTCGGCTGCGCCGTCCACGTTTCGATCCGAGGCGTCTGCCGCAACCTCGGGTCTCATGAGCGCATCGTTGGTTGCAACTCTGACTTCGGAGAGCTGCGTTAGCGGCGGCAGCGAGTCCAATTCGCCGGCCCGCACACGTTCCAGGACTTTCACGATGGTCGCGGCGATATCCGACGCGACCGTCGATACGCTGATCGCCGCGCCCATTTGCAATATCGCCTCGTTCGAGACGGCCACCGGTACGCGACGGCGGTTAGCCTGCTGGAGAACTTCATGCAACACACGCGGACTCAGGATCCTGTTGTCAGGGAACAGCCAGAAGCCGTCAATCTCGTGGATCATGCGTTTGAAGTGATACAGCGTCTCCTGGTCGGAACCGGCCTCCCGAATCTGCAGATCGACACCGTGTTTCTGCGCCGCGATTTCAGCCTCGGCACGCAGGGAGTCGTGCCCTGCGCCGATGATCATGCCGACCCGAGCCAGGGTGGGATCCAGCTTTTTCCATGCGTCGAGGTGTGCGTCAAGCGGCGCGAGCGCAGATACGCCGCGGCTGTTGTCGGTCACGAGCCCGTAGTCCTGGTAATTGAACACCTGGCTGAAAACCACCGGCACCTGCGCCAATGCGACGGACGACCGCGCTGCCCGCAGGCCGATCGCGATCACGGCATCGGTCCTCGAATCGTTGATTTGACGAAACGCGAGCACCGGAGGCTGGCTGCGGTCGCCCAGGTCGTAGATCGCGACGTTATCCAGGCGCTCACCGAGCTCTCTCGCGACCTCCTCGTAGGCCGGTTGCCGGCTGCTGAGGATTATGGCCACTCGCGGCGGCGGTGGCCGCGACGGCACCGGCTCCGGCTCGGGCTGCGGTTCCGGTTCCGGTTCCGGCACAGCGGCAACGGGCTCGGGCTCCACAACGACTTGCGGAGCCGGCTCCACGATCTCGGGCTCCGGCTCGAACAGCGCGCAACCGTGCAGCAGCAGCAATCCCACTACAGTCGCGAGGCGCAGCGCGCCCATCGTTTTCCTACCGATCCCTTGCACCGGACTCCTCTTGCCAAGCTGACTGTCGAACGACGCCAGCGGCGTCCGCAGTGATTCGATTGCTTGTACCCGATTCGTCAAGCGAGTTCTGTGCGCGGCGTCTTGAGTTCGTAAAATGGGGCCGCCGTTGCCCAGCCGTGGGCGTTATGTCACATTGCGGGCAAATCGCAGCAGCCGTGCCGGAGCAGCCACATGACGGACGAACTCTTTCGCAAGGACTCCTATCTGAGGGAATGCGACGCCGCGGTTGTCGCCGCCGGGGACCAGGCGGTGACTGTCGACCGCACCGTTTTCTATCCGCTGGGGGGCGGACAGCCGGGCGACACGGGTTCGATGCGCTGGGCATCGGGAAGCGCAATTGTCGTGGATACCCGCTACGGCGACTCGGGCGAGATCCTGCATTTCGTCGCGGACGGCAGCCCGTTACCGCCAGTCGGCGAAACGGTCCACCTGGAACTCGACTGGGACCGCCGCTATCGGCACATGCGCATGCACACGGCGATGCACCTGCTCGGCGCGGTGCTCAGGTACGGTGTCACCGGGGGCAACATCTCGGCCGACAAGAGCCGCCTCGACTTCGACATGGAAGACGCGGTCGACAAGGAAGCCGTCGGCCTGGCGCTGCGGGCGCTCGTCGAAGAGGACCACCCGGTTCGATGCCGCTGGATCAGCGACGCGGAGCTCGATGCCAACCCGGAACTCGTGAGGACGATGTCGGTACAACCACCCCGCGGCAAAGGCGAGATCCGGCTGCTCGAGATAGAGGGTGTGGACCTGCAGCCTTGCGGCGGCACTCACCTGAAGTCCACCGCCGAAGTCGGCGCCGTGCGTATCGGCAAGGTCGAGAAGAAAGGACGCCGCAACCGGCGCGTCAACATACACCTCGACGACTGATACGAGCAATCAGGGCTGCGCGCCGTCGATAATCCACTGCCGGATCGCGTCGATTTCTGCCTGCGGCAGCGGCCCGGAGGGCGGCATCTGCTGCGGGTCGGTGCCATCGATCTTGTCCATGAGGTAGCTCATGTCGGGCATACCGGGCTCCACCCGGTCCTGCGACAACGGGTCGTTCTGACTCGGGACATCGACCAGCGACGCCAGGCTGCCGGATTCGCTGCTCAGATCCATGCTTCCGGGCAGATTGTTGCCAACCCCATCGTGACAGCTTGCGCACTTTGGCGAAAACACGATCGCCTGGATCTGCGGCAGCGTCGGTCCGATCGTGACCGGCGTCGTGATCGTGAACAACACGGTAAAGTCGCCACCGGCGACACCGTTGCCGGACGGCAGGCTGCCGGAGAACTCGCCGTCGAGCGCGTTGCCGTCGAGATCGAGGATCGCGTTCGTCGCGCCGCCGAGCAGCTGAATCCGGTACGTGTCGTCCGCCAGCGTGACGCCCGTCAGGTCGAATACCGCGCTTTGCGGGTTGGCGGCCGGCACGGTGATCGCGGCCGCGGTTATCTGCATCTCGTTGCCGTCAGCAAACGTGCCGTCGGCGCCGCTCGCGGTGAGCAGGAACGTCGTGGCATCGACGGTTGCCTGGTTCAGTTCACGGCTGAAGCCCGCAACGATGTTCGCCGGCTGTGCATCGAGCGCCGCGTTCGGCATCGGGGACAGCGACGTCACGGTAATCGGGTCCAGCGCGACAGCGCGGTCATCGACGGCACCGTCAATAATCCACTGCCGGATCACGTCGATCTCGGACTGCGGCAACGCCGCTCCCGGTGGCATCTGCTGGCCGGCCGACGCGGTGCCTTCGAGTTTCTGCACGAGGTAGCTGTTGTCAGGGTCGCCCGCCTCGACCCGCTGCAGCGACGCATCCTGGCTGCTCTGGATGCCGACGAGCATCGCGTAGCTGTTGGCCTCCTCGAGGTTCAGGCTCGCAGCCGCGTTGGCGCCTGCATGGCAACCGGAGGTCGCGCAGTCGGGCGTGAACACGCTGGCCTGTATTTCCGAGAAATTCGGACCGAATCCGGCAGCCGGCGGCGGTGGCGGCGGTGGCGATCCGGGGGGCGGCGGCTGAGGACCTTCCGGGATGCGGCTGACCGCGTCGTCAAAAGTCTCGACATCGCAGCCCGCAACGGCAAACACCAACACGATGACGGCCATCACCCACCGCGCGGTCGCACAGAATCTCGCTTTTGCCTTGTCGCGTGTCATCAAACGGAATGCTCCTTTGACGTTCGTCCGATGGTATCGTTTTGAAATCGTCAAAGCGCGATCGCCGTCACACTACTGCTGTCGCTAATTGCCGACGGTCGCTGATTCCGCCGCGGTCAGATGCGCAGCGCGACGACCTGCTGAGTTACGGAGAAACGACTTGAAAGACAAACTCCAGATCACGGCTTTCGAGGCTATCGAGCAGCCCGTCGAACTGCGCACGGCACAGCGAGCGCGCAACTGGATCGAGGACCTCCCCGAGCGGTTCGCGTACCGCTGCCTCCCGCTCGCAATCGCCAACCAGGTTGGATGGGAACTGCTCAACCCGGTTTCGTTTACCGCGAGCTGGAACGGCAAGGACGGCCTCGACGCCATCAAGATCCGCTTCCACGGCGAGCCGTCGCCTTTGGTCGGCTCCCACTTCGGACACGGCGTGCTGACATTCACCCCCGGCTACCTGTTCCGAACGAGCAAATCGCACAACCTGTACGTGAAAGGGCCGGCGAACCGGCCCAAGGACGGCATCGCACCCCTCGAGGGCCTCATCGAGACTGACTGGGCGCCTTACTCGTTTACGATGAACTGGCAATTCACGCGCAAACGCCACAAGGTAAAGTTCGAGGCGGGTGAACCGTTTTGCACGATCCTGCCGTATCCGCGGCACTACGCGCGCAAATTCGACGCCACCGTCAGGAATCTCAACGAGAACCCGAAGCTGTACCGGCAATACGTCGAATGGCGCGAGGAGCGTCTGCGCTTCAACGACGAACTCAAGGTGGCAGGTTCTGCGGCCGCGAAGAAAGGCTGGCAGCGTTCCTATATGAAAGGTGAGGACACGAGCGGCACGACGTTCGCGGGCCATGAGACCAAGATACAGATGAAGGATTTCAGGCGTGACTGACTCCTGCACACGGACCATCGGCGACCTGCTGTCCGCAGACGGCGGCGCGGACGGCTATCGCCCGCCGGAACTCGCCCTGCTCGCGAGCTGCCTCGCGGATGACGGTCCGTTGTTTGCCTGGGTACACGGCCCGGACGGCTGCGGCAAAACTTCGCTGCTGCAGGCTTTCTGCGAACGGGCGCGGGACGCCGGCGCGAGCGCGATCCGCATCGACTGCCGCACCGTTGAGCCGACCATCGGCGGGCTCATGGCGGCGCTCGGTGAGCTCTTCGGGCGGCCGCTCGACGACATCGAGGCGGCTGCGGCTTGCATCGCTGGCAGCGCCGGGCGTGTCGTCCTTGCTTTCGACAACTACGAAGTGTTCCGGCTCGCCGACGCCTGGCTGCGCCGCGAATTCATCCCGGCGCTCGGTGCAGACACCCGCATCGTGCTGGTCAGCAGCGAGCCACCGGCCGCGGGCTGGATCAGCGCCCGCCAGTGGCGGCAGTTCCTGCTCGAGGTGCCGTTGAGCCCTGTCGTCGCGGGCGTCCCGGAAATGCACGCAACAGAGCTGCTCGACACGATCGAGCGCCCAGACGTGCGGCGCAGCGTCGAGGCGATATCGGTCGTGCGGCGCATCACCCGGCCGATGCTGGCTGCACTGTGCCCACAGACGCCGACCGACGAACTTTACGAGACATTGAGCAGCTTGGATTTTGTCGAAAGTCGTCGTGACGGCCTTGCGCTATCCGATATCGTGCGCGGTATCGTCGCGGGGCGGCTGCAGGCAGCCGACCCCGAGCGTTACCGCGACTACCAGCGGGCCGCATGGAACGTGCTGCGCGAACAGCTGTTGGGTGCATCCCGAGCGGATCTGTGGCGTTTCACCGCCGATGCGATCTACCTCATCGAGAACCCGGTGATCCGCGAAGCGTTTTTCCCGAGTGAGTCGGCGCGTTTTTCTGTCGAACCTGCCGCACCTTCCGATAGGGACGGAATCATGGCGCTGGCCGCGCGGCACGAGCCCGCCGAGTCGCTCGACGCAATCGCGCTCTGGTGGCAGCACCTGCCGGTGTCGTTTCATGTCGTCAGGGACAGCACCGGCTCGATGGCCGGGTTCTACTGCATGGCCAGGCCGGAACACCTGGACGGCCGATGGCTGCGGTTCGATCCGGTCGCGCGCAACTGGCAGGCGCACCTGTTTGCGCGCGGCAAGGCCGCCGCTGTGCCGTCGCTGTTCCTGAGACGCTGGCTGAGCGACCATGACGGCGAGACACCCTGCCCGGTCCAGGCTGCCGCATGGGTCGATATCAAGCGGACCTACCTGGAACTCCGGCCGCAATTGCGGCGGGTCTACCTGGCGCTGCGCGATCTGCGGCCGTACGCCGCGGTAGCTACCCAGCTGGGATTCGAAGTGATCGACGAACTCGGTGCCGCTCTCGGCACGTCGATCTACCACACGGCCCTGCTCGACTTCGGGCCCGGTTCGGTCGACGGTTGGATTTGCGACCTGGTCGCGGCCGAACTCGGGGTCGAACAATCGGGCCTCGTGGACCCCGCCTCACACGAACTCCTGCTCGACGGGGAACGGATCGGCCTGACGCCACTGGAGTTCGGGGTCATCACGCTTCTCGAAAGCCGCGCCGGCAAAGCCGTGTCCCGCGACGAATTGCTGCGGCAGGTGTGGGGACATGGTCACGAGGGCGGCAGCAACGTCGTGGATGCCGTCGTCCGCGGCTTGCGGCGCAAATGCGGCCGCCACGCGGACATGCTCGAGACCGTTCGCGGCGTTGGCTATCGCCTCCGGACCTGAGCCGCATTTCTCATCGAATTCTCATGAAACGGCGCCCGCAATACGCGTAGTCTGCAGGCTGAGCATTGAACCCGGGGAGGGACATCATGCCTTTCATCAAGACCAAAGGGCCGCTTGCCGCGCTGCTAGTGCTCGTCGCCGCATTGGCGCTGCACGCGCAGGCCACACTCGCAGAAGGCGCCAATGCCGGTGCTGCCACACTCTATGAACGACTGGGAAGCTGGGACGGCATTCAGAAAATCGTGAATGACACGATTGCCAACCATAAGAAAAATCCCGCCATCGCCCACTACTTCGCCGATGTCGACACCGCGACGCTGGCGGGACACGTCACCGCTTTCTTCGCCGCAGGAACCGGCGGCCCGTCCAGGTACGGGGGACGGGACATGACGACCGCCCATGCGACCATGGGCCTGAGCGACGCCGACTTCGACTCCGCGGTTGCGGACGTGCTGCTTGCGCTCGATCAGAACGGCATTGGCGACGGTGAGAAAGTGGAGGTCGCGGCCATCCTCGAATCGCTGCGTCCTGCGGTAATGGGAAGCGGCGGCTAACGGTCCTGGCCGATGTTCTGAAAGGCCCACCGGGTGTGGGCCTTTTTCATTCGCAATTCAGTCGCGGCGCCAGACCTCGACCGGCGCGACGTCGCCGGCCTCGATGATAATCTCGCCGACCTTGCAGGGCGCCTCGGCACCTTCCGCGTCGCAGTCCGGCAAGCGCGCCAGCCGTTCCCGATGAGACGCGACTGCGACGCCCGGAGCCGAATCCTCGACGACCGGCGCTTTCCAGTTCGACTTGTCGCGGTTCGCTTCCTCAATCGCGTCGAGACTGGCAAACACCTGCCGCTGACGAGCCGTCGGGGCACAGCTGGCTTTGGCCGGGTCGATGATCACCGCCTCCGATTCCTGCTTGAGCGAAACGAGCTGCTGCAGCGCGAATTCGCAATCCTGCTGCGTTAGAAACTGCAGCTCGAACGACTGCTCCTGGCAGACCGTCTTGCCAGCCGGCGCGACGCATTCGCTCAGGGTCAACACGAAGACCTGTATCCATGCGGCATCCATGGCTTCCTCCGCTTTTGCGTTGTTCTGGTTATGACACCGAGAGTAGCAGAAAATTTCGCAGGCCACGGGCCGTCGGCGCGCAGCGGCCGGCGCCGGCTCGACGGTAAGTGAAACTCCGTAGTGCCTGCTGCCGTGGGAAGGCCGATACTGGTTGTTCACACCCGCAGTGTGACGCGACATGCACAGGGTCTTCGAAGACAGGCGTACTGCCGGCCGGTCTCTCGTGCCGGAGCTGCGGCGGTGTGATCTACACGACCCCATTATTCTCGGACTTCCCCGCGGCGGCGTACCGCTGGCCTACGAGATCGGCGTAGCGCTCCGCGCACCGCTCGACACGATCGTCGTACGGAAGCTCGGCGTGCCCTCGCAGCCCGAGCTCGCCTTCGGCGCGATCGCGTCCGGCGGCGTACGCGTAATCAATGACGACGTGGTCCGCTCCGTGCCCAGCCTCAACGAGGACGCCATCGAGCGGATAGCCGCCCGCGAACTCAAGGAACTGCGGCGACGTGAGCGCGCCTACCGCCTGGATCGCCCGTACCCCGACTTTGCCGGCAAGGACATCGTGCTGGTGGACGACGGTCTGGCTACCGGAGCGACAATGCATGCCGCAGTCGAGGCGGTGAAAACGAAATCGCCCGCAACGGTCGTCGTCGCGGTGCCGGTCGGGTCATCGTCGGCCGTCGCCAGGGTGGCGTCCGTCGCTGACCGGGTCATCTGTCTCGAATCGCCGGCGTATTTTTATGCCGTCGGCCAGTTCTACGCCGACTTTCGGCAGACCTCGGACGATGAGGTTCGCGATCTGCTTCGCGACGCATGGGCAATGCTGGACACACCGGGGGCCGGGGTCCCGGGCCGAGCGAATGAATAGCGAAGTGCGACACGGTGTGCCGATCCGCGGTTTCCACCTCTTCACGCTGTTCGGATTCGAGGTCAAGCTGGACCTGAGCTGGCTGTTGCTCGCTCTCCTGATCAGCTGGTCCCTGGGCGCGGGCTGGTTCCCCGCCCAGTACCCGGATCTCACCCGCTCCGCCTACGCATGGATGGGCATCTCGGTGGCCGTCGGTGTCTTCTTCTCCATCGTCTTCCACGAGTTCTCGCACTCGGTGGTCGCGCGCTACTACGGCATGCCGATTCGTGGCATCACCCTCTTTATCTTCGGCGGCGTCGCCGAAATGGAGAGCGAGCCACCCGATCCGAAAGCCGAGTTCGTCATCGCCATCGCCGGGCCGATTTCGAGTTTCCTGCTGGCCGGATTGCTGTGGGCCGCCGCCGCGGTCACACAGGGCAGCGCCTGGCCCCAGCCGGTGATCGGCGTATTGTCGACGCTCGCGGTCGTCAACTTCGCGGTCGCCGTCTTCAATCTCGCTCCCGCGTTCCCGCTGGACGGTGGCCGGGTGTTGAGGGCAGCGCTCTGGTACTGGCGACGCGACCTCCACGAGGCGACCTTCATCTCCAGCCGGATCGGCAAGGGTTTCGGAACCGCACTGATGATCCTCGGGGTTATCGCCTTCGCAGGAGGCAACATCATCGGCGGCATGTGGTGGTTTCTCATCGGCCTCTTCGTGCGCGGCGCGGCGAGCAGCTCATACCAGCAGCTCGTGATGAAAGACGTGGTGGAGGGGCAGCCGGTTCGGCGATTCATGCGCAGCGATCCGGTTACCGTTGCGCCGCAGCTCGGCATCCCGGAATGGGTGGAAGACTATGTCTACCGTTACCACTACAAGATGTACCCGGTGCTGGATGGATCGCGACTGCTCGGCTGCATTACTGTAGACAGCCTGCAACGCATCCCGCGTGAGGACTGGCAGTCGTCGACCGTTGCCAACCTGATGGAGGAGCGCTCGGACGCGAATACCGTCGATGCCGGCATGGACACGATGGCGCTGCTGAAGAACATCCTGCAGCCCGTCGGACGATCGCGGTTCATGGTCGTGGACGACGATCGCCTGGTCGGCATCATCGCACTGAAGGACCTGCTGGAACTGATATCCCTGAAGCTGCAGATCGAATCGCCCGGCCGCGGCGGCAGGTGAGGCCATGCAGTCACGCCGCTGGGAACATGTCGAACACGATGCGGACATCGGGCTGCGCGCCGCGGCACCGTCGCGGGAGGAGCTGTTCGAGGCGATGGCAGAAGCACTGACGGGCCTGGTGACCGATCCCGAAAAAGTCAGGCCATCGGAAACGGTGTCCATCGAATGCGAAGCGCCCGACGACGCCCTGTTGCTTACCGACTGGCTGAACGCACTGATCTATGAAATGGCGACCCGCAAGATGCTGTTCAGCGACTGGCAGGTGACGATCGAGGGTCAGGTGCTGCGAGCGATCGCGAGGGGTGAACGGGTGGACCGCAGGCGCCACGAGCCGGTGGTCGAAGTAAAGGGCGCGACCTACACGTCGCTGTCGGTTACCCGGGACAGCGCCGGTACGTGGCACGGACAATGTGTTGTGGACGTGTAAGCAATGGACCTGAATCGACTCGAACAGGATAGCGAGGTTTGCTGGCGCATCCCGGCCGAGCCGCCGATGCAGGTGCCCGGGATACTTTACGGAGACCGCGAGCAGATCGTGCAGATGGACGACAAAGTCTACGAGCAACTGCGCAATGTCGCGATGTTGCCGGGCCTCGTCGGCCCCGTCTACGCGATGCCGGACGCGCACTGGGGCTACGGATTTCCGATCGGCGGCGTCGCGGCATTCGATGCCGATGGCGGCGGTGTCGTCTCGGCGGGCGGCGTTGGATTCGACATCTCCTGCGGCGTGCGCATCCTCCATACGGGCATGCAGGCCGCCGACATCGAGAACGCCAGGTCGGCGCTGGCCGATTCGTTGTACGCGAACATACCGGTCGGTGTCGGCAGTGAAGGTGCCATCAGCCTGGACCCGGCAAGCACGATTCGGATGCTCGAGGGCGGCGCACGCTGGGCCGTCGAACAGGGCTACGGAAATGCGGATGATCTCGGGCGCACCGAGGAACGCGGCTGCATTGCGGGCGCTGATCCGGACGCGGTCTCGCAGCGCGGAAAAAAACGCCAGCGCCGCGAGATGGGTACGCTGGGCTCCGGTAATCACTATCTCGAAGTGCAGCGCGTGGCGGAAATATTCGACGCGAATACGGCAGCGGCCTATGGGCTGGCGATCGACGACCTGGTCGTCAGTATCCACTGCGGCTCACGCGGACTCGGACACCAGGTCGGCACCGACTACCTGCGCGAGATGCTGCTGGCCGCCGGCAGTTTCGGCATTACGCTGCCGGACCGCGAACTTGCCTGCGCGCCGATTCTCTCGGAACTCGGACAGCGCTACATCGGCGCGATGCGCGCGGGCATGAACTGCGCGCTCGCAAACCGGCAGATCATCACGCACCTGACGCGCGCCGTGTTCGCCGGGCATTTCCCGCAAGCCGAGCTCTCGCTGCTCTACGACGTCTCGCACAACATCTGCAAGGTCGAAACCCACGTCGTGGACGGCGTCGCCCGTGAACTCCATGTACACCGCAAGGGAGCGACGCGGGCGTTCGGGCCGGGCAACCCGGATCTCGACGCAGAGCTCGCGAACGTCGGGCAACCTGTGCTGATTGGTGGGTCGATGGGGACGGCGTCCCACGTAATGGCGGGCACTCGCGAAAGTGAGCAGCGGGCACTGAGCTCGGCGTGTCACGGCGCGGGCCGTGCGATGAGCCGCCGCAAGGCACGCAAGGAATACAGCGGCAGGCAAGTCGTCGACGAACTCGCCCGCCGCGGTATCGTCGTGAGGAGCCCGTCCCTGCGCGGTGTCGCCGAGGAAGCACCGCTCGCCTACAAGGACGTCAATCGCGTCGTCGATAATGCCGACCGGGCCGGTCTGGCGCGCAAGGTGGCGCGACTCGCGCCTGTCATCTGTATCAAGGGCTAATCGCGACTGATTCAGGCTCCCTGCAACGGCGGCTCGTGCGCCTTCACCTTGCCGCGACGAATCCTGGCGCAGTCCTGCACCTGGCGGCGCGCTGCATCGAATGCGTCCCGAATCGCAACGTAGACATCCGCGTGTGCCTGCTGATCGTCGGGCGCGCGGCTCACGACGATTGCCTTGCCCGGCACCCGCACGTCGACGACGACGTGATAGAGCTTGCCCTTGTACTGGTGCTTGTGCGGCGCCTCTATGGCCACGCGACAGCTGATAATGCCGCCGCTCAGGAACGTCAGCTTGTCCACGTGCTTGCGCACGGCGGCTTCAATGGCCGGAGAGTGATCCATGTTACGGAATTGCAGCTGTAACGGTAGTTCCATGCCTGTCTCCTTCATCGTTCGCGGCTGCTTTCGTCGCGCTTGCATCGAGAGTGGGTACGCTCGCCAGGCTCGCGTATGGGGTCAATGACCTGGCCTCCTCTCCTCAATCGCACTCGCGGTCGACACCGCAACAGTGTGCCTCGTCGCGGGTGCGTATTACCGCTCCGCGCATCGAGCCGGGCCGGAAGACAGTGCATCCCTTGATACCGGCGTCGTGCGCCTTCCTGAAGATGGTATTCACGGTGTCCGCCGTCGCGCCGGGTGACAGCGTGATGGTTTTCGAGATCGCGTTGTCGACGAACGGCTGCAGGATCGCCTGCATGGCGAAATGGGCGTCGCCGCCCAGGTCATCGGCCGTGACGAAACACTTCGGCGGTGCAGCCCCGGCGCTGAATTCGTCGCGCCAGCGGCGAAACGCAAAGTCGTCTACGACGATGTCCTGGAATTCCTGCCCGGGCCCGCGGATGGTCCTTTCACACTCCAGCGCGTAGATCGGTTCCATGCCGCTGGACACGTTGCCGGCGAACAGGCTGATCGTGCCGGCGGGCGCGATCGAGAGTACATGGCTGTTGCGGCTCCCGTGGCGCTGCAGGTCATTGCGCAGGTCGGAAGGGAGACGCCTGATAAACGGTGCGTCGCAGTATTCTGCGGCGTCGAAGGCGGGAAACGGGCCTTTTTCGACCGCGAGCTCGATGGATGCGCGGTACGCGGAATTGCGGATGGTGCGCATCACGTCTGCCGCCGTTCTGCGCGCTTCCGCACTGTCGTAGCGCAGGCCGAGCATCGCCAGCGCGTCGCCCAGCCCGGTGATGCCGAGGCCGATGCGCCGTGTGCGCCGTGCCTGCCGCGCCTGCTTCTCCAGCGGGTATCGCGACACATCGATGACGTTATCGAGGAAGCGGACCGCCACGGCCGAGAGCTGCTCGAGCTGGTCGTGATCGATCGTCGCAGCGTCGGAAAACGGCGCGGACACCAGTGCCGCCAGGTTGATCGAACCGAGGTCGCATGCGCCGTAAGCCGGCAAGGGTACTTCGCCGCAGGGATTGGTGGCGCTGATCGTCTCGCAGTAGCGGAGATTGTTTTCCCGATTGATGGTGTCGACAAACAGCAGACCGGGCTCCGCCGTGTCGAGGGCCGAGTCGACGATATGCCGCCACAGCCTCGTGGCCGAAATGCATTTCCGGGTGGCTGCATGCCCGCCCGGCGGGTACGACAGTGTCCAGCCGCGATCCTCGTCCGCTGCACGCAGGAATTCGTCCGTGACCAGTACCGACAGGTTGAAGTTCCGCAGTACCCGCGCATCACGCTTGGCATCGATGAAGGCCTCGATGTCGGGATGATCGCAGCGCAGGGTACCCATCATTGCGCCACGCCGCCGTCCCGTTGCGAGCAGCGTCTCGCACATCGAGTCCCACACCCGCAGGAACGAAACCGGTCCGGATGCGGTCGCGCCGGTCCGTGCGGCGCGGGAGCCGCACGGCCGCAGCGGCGAAAAGTCCAGCCCGATGCCGCCACCGTGTTGCATCGTAATCGCCGTCTCCTTCAGCGACTCGAGGATGCCTTCGAGCGAATCGACGAGCCTGCCTGCAACGAAACAGTTGAAAAGCGTTACGTCCCGGGCAACTCCGGCACCCGCGAGGATGCGTCCGCCCGGCAGAAAACGAAACCCCTCCAGGGCGGAGCCGAATCGCTGTTGCCACCAACGTTCTCTGCTCTCGACCGACGCAACCGCCCGGGCAACCCGGGACCAGGTATCGGCAATGCTCGTGTCCGGCACCCCGTTGCTGTCGGTACCCCGGTAACGCGAGGCCCAGATCAGCTCGGAGATGTCTGCCGGTGTCATTTGTTCAGCGCGCGCCCTACCGCCTCGGTAATCGTGCCGTCGCCGGCCGGCATGAAGTAACCGATGCGCATGTGTGGTTTTCGGATGTCGATCAGGCCGGTCAGGTCGATCGGCGTGGCGACGAGCACCAGATCGCACTCGACCGCATTGACGGTGGCTTCGAGGTCCCGGACCTGCGCGTCACCGTAACCCATTGCCGGTAACAAGGCTCCGGTCGCCGGGTACTTGCGAAACGTCTCGGCAATCTCTCCGGCCGCCCACGGGCGTGGGTCCACGAGCTCAGCCGCCCCGTTCTCGCGCGCGGCCAGCACGCCGGCACCGAAAGCCATACCGCCGTGCGTCGTCGTCGGCCCGTCCTCGATAGCCAGGACGCGCTTGCCACGGATGCTTTCCGGGTCGGGCACGTGCAGCCGGGAGTCGCGACGAATCACTAGTGCCGTCGGGTTTACATGCCTGGCGTTCGCCTCGACCGTCTCGATGTTGCGCGGCTCGGCCGATCCCACCTTGTTGATAATGATCAGGTCGGCGCGGGCGAAATTTACCGTGCCCGGGAAATACGCCAGCTCGTGGCCGGGTCGATGCGGATCGGCAACGGCAATCCACAGGTCCGGCCTGAAGAACGGCGTGTCATTATTGCCGCCGTCCCACACGATCACGTCGGCCTCGCGCTGCGCCTGCTCCAGGATCGCCGCGTAGTCGATACCTGCATAGACGATGACACCGTTCTGCAGGTGCGGCTCATATTCCTCGCGCTCCTCGATCGTGCAGCCATGCAGGTCGAGGTCATGGACGTCGGCAAAGCGCTGCACGGCTTGCCTCACAAGATCGCCGTACGGCATCGGATGACGCACAACGACCGTCTTCTTTCCGAGCTGCCCCAGAATCTGCGTTATTCGCCGCGAAGTCTGGCTCTTGCCGCAGCCTGTCCTGACCGCAGTCACCGCGATGACCGGTTTCGTCGACGGCAGCATTGTCGCCTCGACATCGAACGTGGAGAAAGTAACGCCGAGCGCCTCCACCCGCTTGCGCCGCTCGTCGACGTAGTCGAGGCTTACATCCGAGTAGGCGAATACGACCTCGTCGACCTTGCCGCTTTCGAGCAGCGCCTCCAGCTCCGCCTCGGGGTGTATCGGAATACCGTCAGGATATCGGGAGCGGGCAAGTTCCGGCGGGTAGCGGCGGTCGTCGATATGCGGTATCTGGGCGGCGGTGAAGGCGACGACATTGAACGCGGGTTCGTCACGATAGCAACAGTTGAAAACATGGAAGTCGCGTCCTGCGGCTCCCATGATCAAGAGATTCCGGCTCATCGAACTCTCTGTTCAGCGTCGGTACCCCGAGTATCCTACTTGAGGGTCGCCGGGAGCATGGTGGCTGATACTTATGCCGGACCGTCTGCCCCTACCCGGCGGCCGAAGGCCTCGACGGCGTCCCAATCGGTGAATTCCGTGGTCGAAGTCGGGTCAGTGGGCCCCTTCGTCATCCACATGATGAAGCGAATCATGGTCTTGTCGACGAAACCGTATTTAGGGTAGTCGATCTTGCCGCCAAAAACGCCGATGACCGGTGGCTGCCAGCTTATCGACCGCAGGAACTTCCGCACGTACGGGTTGGTATCAGGGTCGCGCTTCTCGGGTTTGCGAGCGACGGCATTCACGGAGAAAAATGCGCTTTGCTTCGCACGCAATGACTCGATGTGGCGCTCGATGAACCCGGCCACTTCCGGTTTGTGCTTGCCGTAGCGAATGCTGGCGCCAATGACGATACGCTCATAGGGTTCGAGGTCGATATCGGGCTGCAGTTCGGTGATCGTCA
>JBFIHC010000035.1:0-26894 GCA_041601995.1 Woeseiaceae bacterium
ACCGGACCGAAATAACTGGTCTCGTTGGACGAGCCCATCGCGAACTCGTCCATGTTGGTCTTGCCGAGCATCACGGCGCCGGCGCCGGCCAGGCGCTCGACAACCGTCGCATCGTACGGCGACACGAAATCCTCCAGCATCCTGGAGCCGCAGGTCGTCAGCACCCCGCGCGTGCAGAAAATATCCTTGTGGACGATGGGCAGGCCATTAAGGACCCCTGTCTCGCCCTTGCTCCTCTCGGCATCAGCCCGTTCGGCCGCCTGAAGGGCGGCATCCGCGGTCACGGTGATGAGGGCATTGAGTTCCTTGTCGTGTGCCTGGATGCGTTGCAGCAGCGTCTGCACCAGCTCGACGGACGTGAAATCACCGTTCTGCAGGCCCTTCGCGAGCTGCGTCAGGCCCAGCGTATGGAGGTCTTTATTGCTCATTCGATGACTTTCGGTACCAGGTAGAAACCGTCGGAGACGGCAGGGGCGTTCTTCTGGAATTCATCGCGCTCGTCGCGCTCGGTGATTACGTCCGCACGCAGGCGCTGCGCCGCATCGAGCGGGTGCGCCATCGGCACCACGTCAGCCGTGTCGGCCTGCGACAGCTGATCGACGAAATCGACGATACGGGACAATTTGTCGACCGTATCCGCGATCTCATCGTCCGCGACCCGGAGCCGCGCCAGCATCGCGATATGCTGTACCTGATCCTTGTCCAGTGACATCCAATTATCCGCGCTTGGAGAACCTGCAAATCGCCGCCCGGCGGCGCGCACGCAATGATACACGCCGCCTTGCGCTATGTCGTGGGCATTGCTAGATTGCACCGTTAATCTCGCTTCGGGCAGCGTTCCACCATGTTCAAAAACATCCTGGGTTATTTTTCCAATGACCTGTCGATCGACCTTGGAACCGCCAATACACTGATCTATTCACGCGGTCACGGCATCGTGCTCGATGAGCCCTCGGTGGTGGCGATCCGCGAGGATTCCGGCCGCGGCGGCCGCGTCGTCGAAGCCGTCGGCGCCGACGCCAAGAACATGCTGGGCCGCACCCCGGGCAACATTACCGCAATCCGGCCGCTCAAGGACGGCGTCATCGCCGACTTCACGGTCACCGAAAAGATGCTGCAGCACTTCATCCGCAAGGCCCACGGCAATCGGTATTTCCGGCCGAGTCCGCGGGTGCTGGTCTGCGTTCCCTACGGGTCCACGCAGGTGGAGCGGCGTGCCATCCGCGAGTCGGCCGAGGGCGCGGGCGCCCGCAAGGTGCTGCTGATCGACGAACCGATGGCGGCGGCAATCGGCGCCGGCATGCCGGTTCACGAAGCCCGCGGCTCCATGGTGCTCGACATCGGCGGCGGCACGTCGGAAGTCGCCGTCATCTCGCTGAACGGTATCGTGTATGCGGCCTCGGTTCGCATCGGCGGCGACCGCTTCGACGAAGCGATCACCAACTACGTGCGCCGCAATTACGGCATCCTGATCGGCGAAGCGACGGCGGAGCGCATCAAGCACGAAATCGGCTCGGCGTTCCCCGGCCAGGAAGTCCTCGAGATCTCGGTCAAGGGCCGCAACCTGTCGGAAGGCGTACCGCGGAGCTTCACGCTGAACAGCAACGAGATTCTCGAAGCCCTGCAGGAGCCCCTGCAAGGCATCGTCGGCGCCGTCAAGGAAGCGCTGGAACAGACCCCGCCGGAGCTGGGCGCGGACGTCGCGGATCGCGGCATCGTGCTCACGGGCGGCGGCGCACTGCTGCGCGACCTCGACAAGCTGCTCATGGAAGAAACCGGGTTGCCCGTCGTGATCGCCGACGATCCAATGACCTGCGTTGCGCGCGGTGGCGGCCGCGTTATCGAACTCATCGACGAGCACGGCCCGGCGGTGTTCGGACTGGAGTGAGTTTCCCGTGCGAACAAGCGGCTAACTGCTGATGGTCGGTTCGCAAAGCAACAGCAACCCTGCAAGGATCCCGGCGCTGGGTTTCCGGGCGCTGGCCCTGGTCATTCTGAGCATCCTGCTCATGTGGCTCGACAACCGTGAGCATCATCTGGACGCCGTGCGGCGCGCCGTCGGCGTCGCCGTCTATCCCGTGCAGATCGTGGTCGATACGCCGGCACGCGTCTGGTCGTGGTTGCGCGACCTGTCTGCGAGCAAGAACCAGCTGGAGCTGGAGAACAGCCGTCTCAGGACCGAGGCACTGATCACGCGCGGCCGCATACAGGAACTCGCCGCCCTGAAAGCCGAGAACGACCGCTTGCGGGCCATGCTCGACGCACGCGAACAGGTGCGCGGCGAAGTCCGCGTGGCGGGCATCATGGCGGTCGACGCGAATCCCTACCGGCACAATATCGTGCTCGACGTCGGCACCCGCGAGGGTGTCTATGACGGCCAGGCCATCGTCGACGCGTCGGGCGTCGTCGGCCAGGTCATCAGTACCGGCCTGACGACCTCGCAGGCCATCCTGATCAGCGACCCCGATCATGCACTGCCGGTGATCGTTAATCGCAATGGCCTGCGGACCGTCGCTTTCGGCACCGGCGAATACAACCGGCTCAGCCTGCCGTTCCTCGCGAACAACGCCGACATCGAGCCCGGCGACCTGCTGGTCACCTCGGGGCTCGGCGGCGCATTTCCGTCCGGTTACCCGGTCGCGGTGGTCGAGAAGGTCACACGCCTGCCGCAGGAGCCGTTCGCCGAGGTCTCCGCGACACCGGCCGCCGCGCTCGACCAGGTGCGCGAGGTGATGCTGATCTGGACCAGGAAGCAGGACGATGGGGCGGTCGATGAGTAACGCGCGGGCTCTGCGGCAGCTGCCGGTGCTGGTCACGCTGCTGATCGCGTTCATGCTGATGATCGCGCCAATGCCGCGAGTGGCCGAGCCGTTTCGCCCTGACTGGCTCGCTCTGGTACTGATGTTCTGGGCGATGACCGTGCCGCGCAGCTACAGCGTGGGTATCGCCTGGCTGATCGGCATGGTGCTCGATGTCGCCCAGGGTACCCTGCTCGGCCAGCACGCTCTGGCGTTGTGCATCGTCGTGTACATCACGGTCAAATTCCACCTGCTGATGCGGGTGTTTCCGCTCTCGCAGCTAACGGCAACGGTGTTCGCTCTGCTCGCCCTGTACCAGTTCCTGCTGTTCTGGATCAATGGCGTTGCCGGGGTAACGGCGCCCGCGATCCATTACTGGGGGCCCGTCGTCTCGGGAACCATCGTCTGGCCGATCCTGTCGATACTGCTATCGGGTCTGCGTTACCGGGTACAAACAGGGGGCTGAGTTGCAGCTGCTGTCTCCGATAAAAGACCACCACTCCGAGCGACGCATCTTCTTGGGGCGCGTCATCTTCACGAGCGTCTTCGGTGTCATCCTGCTCGGAATCGTCGTCGCGCGTCTCGTGCAGCTGCAGGTCTTCGACTACGAACATTTCGCCGAGCGCTCGCTGGGCAACCGGATCCGCATCGAGGCAGTGCCGCCCATTCGCGGGCTGGTCTTCGACCGCCAGGGCCGCGTGCTGGCGGAGAACCTGCCGGCGTACCAGCTCGAGCTGATTCCGGAGCAGATTACCGATATCGACGCGACGCTGGAGCGGCTCGTGCGGCTCGAGCTTATCGAGGCGAGCGACATACCGCGCATCAAGCAGCTCAGTCAGAGCGGGCCGCGCTTCAAGCCGGTGGCACTCAACCCACGCCTCGATGACGCGCAGATCGCGAGGTTCGCAATCCAGCGGCCGCGCTTCCCGGGTGTCGACTTCAGGCCGCGGCTCGTGCGCCACTATCCGCAGGGCGAATACATCGCGCACGCCGTGGGCTATGTCGGCGCGCTGTCCACCGCTGACCTGGAAAGGCTGGATCCGTCGCGCTACGCCGGCACGACGCAGACCGGCAAGACCGGCATCGAGAACAGCTACGAGTCACTGCTGCACGGCGACTCGGGGTTCCGGCATATCGTGACCAACGCGCGAGGTCGCCGCGTTCCCGCGGAGTCCCGCGATTTACAGGACACCCTGCCCGCCGATGAGCACCCCACACCGGGCGAGAACCTGTACCTGAGCATCGATCTCGACCTCCAGGCGCTGGCGACAGAGAAACTGGCCGGGCGGCGCGGCGCGGTCGTCGCGATCGAACCCTGGAGCGGCGAGATACTCACGCTCGTCAGTGCGCCGGCATTCGATCCGAACCTGTTCGCCGTGGGCATGAGCCAGGCGCAATTCTCTGCGCTGCAACACGACCTGAACCGGCCGCTGTTCAACCGCGCAGTCAGGGGAACGTATCCGCCGGGCTCCACGATCAAGCCGATGCTGGCGGTCGCGGCGCTCGAAACGGGTGCGACCAACCTCGAGCGCCGCAGCGTCTGTTACGGGTTCTTCATGCTGCCCAACACGACCCATCGCTACCGCGACTGGAAGCCGGAGGGACACGGCCCGGTCGACATACACGACGCCATCGAGCAGTCCTGCGACGTCTATTTCTACGAGATCAGCAACGACGTCGGCATCGACCGCATGCACGATTACCTCAGCCTCTTCGGCCTCGGCAACCAGACCGGCATCGACGTCATCGGCGAGCGGTCGGGGCTGGTCCCGTCCACGGAGTGGAAGCGCAACGCGTTCCGTAATCGCGCCGACCAGCGCTGGTTCCAGGGAGAGACGGTCATCGCGTCGATCGGCCAGGGCTATATGCTGGCGACTCCGCTGCAACTTGCAACGGCAACCGCGGCGCTCGCGACGCGCGGCATCCGCTACCAGCCGCATATCGTCGCCGCGTGGGAGGATCCGCTGACCGGCGAGCGCACGATCGCCTCGCCCGTGCGGCTCGACGACATCGAACTGAACGACGCGAGCAACTGGGACACGGTCATCGACGCCATGAACGCCGTGATGCAGGGACCTCGCGGAACCGCCCGCGCCGTCGGCAGCGGCGCGCCCTACCGCATGGCCGGGAAGAGCGGTACCGCGCAGGTGTTTTCTATCGGCCAGGACGAGGAATACGACGAGGAAGAGGTAGAGGAGCGTCTCAAGGACCACGCGCTCTTCGTTGCGTTCGCGCCGGTGGACAACCCGCAAATCGCGGTGGCCGTCATCGTCGAGAACGGCAGCAGCGGCAGCGGCGTCGCGGCACCGATCGCCAGGGCCATCATGGACAGGTATCTCGGGTACGACGATGCGGCTGACTGAAACGCAACGCCTGGTATCCGGGAAAGCCGCGCCACTCTCCGATTTTGCGCGTGCGCTGCGGCGCCTGCACCTGGACGGGCCGCTGCTCGGCGGGCTGCTGCTGATCTGCGCCTTCGGCCTCATCGTGCTGTACAGCGCCGTCGGCGAAAACATGCGGCTGTGGTTGAACCAGCTGATCCGGCTGGGCGTCGCGTTGATCGCCATGCTGGTCGCGGCACAGTTCTCGCCGGACTTCCTGCGCCGCTGGACGCCGTGGGCCTATCTCGGCGGCCTCGTGCTGCTGGCGCTGGTACTGATCACCGGCGAGGTGGGACAGGGCGCACAGCGCTGGCTGGATCTCGGGATCCGCTTCCAGCCGTCCGAGATCATGAAGCTCGCCGTACCGATGATGGCCGCCTGGTATCTGCACGACCGCCAGATCCCACCACGATTCGGCCAGATACTGGTCATCGGCCTGATCATCATCGCGCCGACCGTGCTGATTGCCCGCCAGCCGGACCTCGGCACTGCGTTGCTGATCGCGGCGTCGGGAGTGATCGTCATTGTCCTCGCCGGCCTTCCCATTCGTTTCATGGTGGCGCTCGGCGTGCTGTCCGTCCCGGGCGCCTACGCTCTGTGGAATTTCATGAAGGACTACCAGAAGCAGCGAGTAATGACCCTGCTCAATCCGGACAGCGATCCGCTCGGTGCCGGTTACAACATCATCCAGTCCAAGATCGCCATCGGTTCCGGCGGCCTGTTCGGCAAGGGCTGGACGAACGGCTCGCAGGCGCAGCTGGAATTTCTCCCGGAGCGTGACACCGATTTCATCTTTGCTGTCATGGGCGAGGAACTCGGTTTGCTCGGGGTACTCACGCTAGTGACGCTTTATATGTTCGTCATCGGGCGTGGGCTGTACATTGCAATACAGGCGCACAGCACGTATGCGCGCCTGCTGGCCGGCTCCATCAGCCTTACGTTCTTCGTTTACGTGTTCGTTAACACCGCGATGGTGACCGGGCTCGTTCCCGTGGTCGGCATTCCCCTGCCGCTCGTCTCGTTCGGCGGAACGTCGATGGTGACGCTGATGGCCGGTTTCGGTATTCTCATGTCGATCCACTCGCACCGGAAACTCTTACCGCAATAATGATTTCACGATTACTCGCGGGCGTTAGCCTGTACCTAATTGCCACGGCAAGTGCGCTGGCTATCGACCTCGAGCAACCCGAGGTGCAAACGTTCATCGACGCGATGGTCGAACAACACGACTTCGACCGCGAACAACTCCGCGACACGCTGGGCGCTGCCGAGGTCAAGCAGTCGATCCTCGACGCCATCGCAAGACCCGCCGAAAAGACCAAGAGCTGGGCGGAGTATCGCGAGATATTCATTACGCCGGAGCGCATCCAGGCCGGCGCACAGTTCTGGACCGACAACGAAGACGCATTGCGGCAGGTGTGCGAATCGACCGGCGTACCCATGGAGATGCTGGTGGGCATCATCGGCGTCGAGACCTACTTCGGCCGGATCACGGGCAGTTTCCGTGTGCTCGATGCACTCGCCACGCTCGCTTTCTCCTATCCGCCGCGCGCGAAATTCTTCCGCCGCGAGCTCGAGGAATACCTGTTGCTCGTGCGCGAGGAAGGCATGGCGCCTGCCGACGCCACCGGTTCCTACGCGGGCGCCATGGGCCGGCCCCAGTTCATGCCGTCGAGTTTCCGCGCTTATGCCGTCGATGCGACCGGCGACGGCAAGCGGGACATCTGGAATGACTGGACGGACGTCGCGGGCAGCATCGCGAACTACTTCCTGGAACACGGCTGGAAGCCCGGCGAAGACGTCGCGGTGCAGGCGTCGCTCGGCGGCAGCTGGCAGGGGCCGGTACCGACGCCCGCGAACACGCTCAAGCCCAGCGAAACGGTAGCGTCGCTGAGCCGCAAGGGTGTGTTGTTCGTAACGGACCTGCCGGGTGACAGCAAGAGCGAGCTCCTCACCTACCAGGGTGCCGACGGCATCGAGCACTGGGTCGGCTTTCACAATTTCTTCGTGATCACGCGTTACAACCGTAACGTGATGTATGCGCTGGCCGTGCACCAGCTCGGCCAGGAGATCGCGCTGGAGGTGGGCCGCCGTGCATCGTAGCCGCAGCGCATCCGGCATTCTCGCGCTCGCGGCGCTGACGCTTGCGGCCTGCGGCGGCAACGTGCGCGACGGTGCGCCCTCCGGCCGCGTTTCGATGCCGGATCTGCCCGGCGATCCGGTACCGCGGCCCGAACCGCGCAGCCGTTACGGCAACGGCCCGGTCTACGAGGTATTCGGCAAGTCCTACCGCGTCATGGACAGCAGCTCGGGTTACAAGGAGCGCGGCGTCGCGTCCTGGTACGGCAAGAAATTCCATGGGCGCCTGACGTCGAATCGCGAGCCGTACGACATGTACTCGATGACGGCCGCGCACAAGACCTTGCCGCTGCCGACCTACGTGAGGGTGCGCAACCTGCGCAACAACAAGAGCATCATCGTGCGCGTCAACGACCGCGGGCCTTTCGTGCACAACCGCATCATCGACCTCTCCTACGCGGCCGCGATGAAACTCGACATGGTGCAGCACGGCACCAGCCTGGTCGAGGTGACGGCGATCTCCTTCGATGATCCGCCGAGCGGTGAGCGACCGGTACGTATCGTCGAGCCTGCTGAACCACCCGCGAGCACTGCAGCGAGTCCTGCCGCAGCGGTGTCCGCTACCGAAGACCGGGCCACGCCAAGCGCCGAGCAGGACAACGAGATCTTCGTGCAGGTCGGCGCATTCGGCGATCGTGCGAATGCAGAACGCCGCCGCACGGCGCTGATGTCCGGGGGCATCAGCGGCGCCTTCATCTTCGCCGACGAGGCCGCGACGCCGCCCATGTATCGCGTGCGTATCGGCCCGATCGGGGACGTCGACGACTACGATACGCTGGTTCTGAAACTCGAGGCGCTGGGCATCGACGACCCCTACCTGGTCACCCTCTAGAGCTACCGCAAACCCTCGAAGCGCCTTCCTTCCCACTTGGCGTCATCATCCACGCGAAGCTCCGCTATACTGTCGACGAGCTTGACAGCGCACCACAAAAATGAATTTTTTCAAAGAGCTGCAGCGCAGGAACGTCTACAGGGTCGCTATCGCGTACCTGGTCACTGCGTGGTTGCTCGCACAGGTGGCGGACCTTGGGCTCGGCGTGTTCGGCGCGCCGCCCTGGGTACAGAAGACCCTCCTGTTCCTGCTCGCGCTCGGATTCCCGGTCGCCTGCCTGCTGGCGTGGGCCTACGAGCTCACGCCGCAGGGCATCAAGCGCTCGGCCGATTCCCCTGCTTCGGCTGGTTCAGACATCGGCGGGCACAGGACGCTGGACCTCGTGATCATCGGCCTGCTCGCTCTCGCCGTCGTCGGGCTGGCCGCGGACCGGTTCCTGCTGTCGGATAGCACGGAACGGCCGACAACAACCATCCGGTCCGATAGGCCCTCGGTCGCAATATTGCCATTCGTCAATCGCAGCGCGATCGAAGCGGATGCGTTCTTCGTTGACGGCGTCCATGAAGACCTGCTCCGCCAGATAGCGACGATCGGCTCGATCAAGACCATCTCGCGTACGTCGGTATTGCAATATCGCAGTTCCGACAAGTCGGCCCCCGAGATCGCCGCCGAACTGGGTGTCGATACCATCCTCGAAGGCGGCGTGCAGCGAGCCGGCGACCAGGTCCGGATCAATGTGCAGCTCATCGATGCACGCAGCGACGAGTATCTTTGGACCGAAAGCTATCGCCGGCAGCTCTCGGCGGAAAACATCTTCTCGATCCAGGGCGAGATAGCGACATCGGTCGCCGGGGCGCTGCAGGCCGCTCTGTCGCCACAGGAACGCGCCGAGCTGACCAAAACGCCGACCCGCAGTATCGATGCGCTCAACGCCTATTTCTCCGGCAAGCGGCGCATGGAGACCCGCAGGCCCGAAGAACTCGAAATCGCGGCCCGCGAGTTCGAGGAAGCCATTGCCCGGGACCCCCGTTTCGCGCTTGCCTATGTCGCGCTCGCGGATACCTATCGGCTCCTCAATAACTATGGAGACCTGCCACAGGACATCGCGGATACCAAAGGCTGGGCGGCGGTGGACAAGGCGCTCGAACTGGACGACCGCCTCGGCGAGGCCTACGCCTCCCTGGCCAACCTGCGGCGAAGAAGCGGTGACAACACCGGCGCGGAGCAGGCGTTTCTCCGTGGCATCGAACTGAATCCCAACTATGCGCCGCTTTACCAGTGGTACGGCGAGTTCCTCGCGTTCAATGTCGCACGGCCGCAGGAAGCCGTGGATATCTCCAGGATGGCGGTGACTCTGGACCCGAAGTCCGCGATCATCAACGCCGACTACGCGAAAACCCTGGACGCCGCGGGACGATTCGAAGAGGCACTCACCCAATACCGGGTTGCTGCCGAAATCGATCCGGATTTCTATATTGCCGTTGAAGGTCTGGCCTATTTGCTGGACCGTCTCGGGCGCACCGCAGAAGCCATCGACGGCTATCGCAAAGCAACAGAACTCGCCTCGGGAAGTCCCTGGCCGCTGTTCGGAATCGCCACCGCGCTCCTGGATCTCGGTGTTCCGGAGCGGGCTGCCGAGTTCGTGACACGAATAGGTGAAATCGCGCCCGAGTCACGCCCGTACAAATGGGCGCTCATGTTGCTGGAACTGCGCAGGGGCAATACCGACCAGGCTCGGGCAGTAGCCGAGCAGTTACTTCCTCTCTGGCCGCAAGACCGGCACGCATTGATGCTCATGAGGGACAGAGACCTTGATCAATACGACGCGGCCGCCGCTCGAACGCGCTACCTCGAACAGCTCCCCGGTTTTGAGCATGCGGGCAACCTGGATATCAATCCTGCCAACGTTGAAATCGCCGTCGACTTTGCCTGCCTGTTAAAGCGGATGGATGATTTCGGCCGTGCGGAGACCCTGCTGCAGGCCAGTCTGGACGTGATGGACGCGACGCCCCGCCTCGGCAGGTACGTCGGCTACAAGGTGGCGGATGTCAGGGCCCACACCTTGCTCGGCAACCGTCGCGCCGCGCTCGATGCACTCCAGGAAGCGTACGCTGACGGCTGGCGCATGGACTGGTGGCTGGAACTCGAGACGGACCGTTGCCTCGACGATCTCCGCGACGAGCCGGAGTTCAAGGCCATTGTACAGCTCGTTCGAGAGGACATGCGCCAGCAGAGGGAAACTCTGGACGACGAGTCGCTTTAAGACGCGGTTCACATTATGTGGCGTGACCCCGTGCGAGAATCGGGTGGATTCGCATGGGAGAAAGCTATGAACAGGGCACTCAGGAATTTCCTCGTCGCGGCAGCAGGGCTGGCGTTTATCGCGGCTTGCGGCGGCGGCAGCGACGGCGACGGCGGACTCAACGGCGGCCCACCGCCTGCCGAGCCAGCAACGATCACGGCGGAAAACGCGCCCCTCATCGCGGGCACGGTTGCCGGTGTAGCCATGGGCGACGGCGTCTTCTCGTCGATATTCACCCCGACCATTCCGATCGGGTCGATGGGTGCCGACGCGGCTGTCTCGCCCGTCATGAAGCCGGTGTTCTCCGCTGCGATGAAGACGGCCAGCCCGTCGCAGCTGTATGCCACCAGTGCGGGTCGGGAAGCCTGCGCGGTATCGGGCACCGTCGACGTGACCTTCAACATCTCGAACCCCGAAGAGCCCTCCATCAACGACTGGTTCGACTTCCAGTTCACGGCGTGCGACGACGGCTCGGGCGTCACGCTGAACGGTGGCATGAGGATCACGATCACGGCTCTTACCGGTGACACGGCGTCGGGCAACATGCTGCTTGGCATGCGCATCGAGTTTTCCGCGTTCGCGGTTACCGAGGGCGGCGAAACGACCAGCGCGACTGGCACCATCACCTTCGAAATCGATACGTTGGATCCGACGGTCACGATAATCACCGTTTCCGCCAGCGCGCTCGTGACGACGTCGGCCGGCACGGAAGAGGTACTCTCGAACTTCACCGTCCAGATCACGGAAGACGCGTCGATGTTCCCGACCGCGGTAACGGTCGAAACGTCGTTCACGTTCTCGAGCCCGCGCATCGGCGGCGAGGTTACCGTGACCACATCGCTGTCGCTCCAGTCGATGGGTTCAGACTATCCGTTTGTTGGCGAACTCACGATCACGGGTGCCGGAAACGCCGTGATCGTAATGATCGCGCTGGACGCCAACACGGTCCGGCTGGTCATCGACGTCGACGGTGACGGCGGGACTGACGAGACGCTTGAGATGACCTGGGACGAGCTGATGGCGGCCGCCGCCTGATCGTTGCGTCTCAAGGACAGAAAAAGGCCCTCGATCGAGGGCCTTTTTTTTGACGCAGGCCCCGCATCGCGCTTCGAGCAGCATTCCTGCAGAGTGCAATCGTGCTGCAGGAGCCGGCCTCGGCCCGCGAACCGGGTCGCCGGCCGGGAACCGCTCGTGCAGAACCTCCCCCTGCTTCGGCTGACACACGGGCACGCCAATAGGGTTAAAATAGCCTCCCGTTTGGATTCCCCTCTGTGATCGAATGAAGCGTCTCGTACCTTTTGTTTGCCTTTTGCTGGCCGCAGGCGCGGCCCACTCCCAGGTACAGCCGGTCCCGGCTCCGCCGATCATCGGCGCCGCCAGTTACCTGATGATCGACGCGAAGTCGGGCCGGGAGCTTGCCGCCCTGAAGCCCGATACGCCGGTGCCACCCGCCAGCCTGACGAAGCTGATGACGACCTACGTCGTGTTCCATGCCCTCGCGGACGGCCGGATCACGCTCGAAGACGAGGTCACCGTGAGCGAAAAAGCCTGGCGCATGCAGGGCTCGCGCATGTTCATCGAGGTCGGCAACCGGGTCAAGGTCCGGGACCTCCTGCTGGGCGTCATCGTGCAGTCGGGCAATGACGCGAGCGTCGCGCTCGCCGAACACGTGTCAGGCTCGGAATCGGTATTCGTGCAGGAGATGAACCAGTACGCGCAGCAGCTCGGCATGACCTCCACCCATTTCGTCAACGCGACGGGATGGCCCGACGACGATCATTACTCGACGGCGCGTGACCTCGCGATACTCGCGCGCGCTCTGATCGGGGAATTTCCCGAGCACTACAAGTGGCATGCGATCAAGGAATTCAAATGGGGCGACATCATGCAGCCGAACAGGAATCGCCTGCTTTGGCGCGACGACTCCGTCGACGGACTGAAGACCGGCCATACCGAAGCCGCGGGCTATTGCCTTGTCGCGTCGGCAGAACGCGACGGCATGCGCGTCATCTCCGTCGTGCTGGGTACGGGCAGCGACAAATCGCGTATCGATGGCAGCCAGGCCCTGATCAACTACGGCTTCCGCTTTTTCGAAACGCACCTGTTGTACGAGGCCGGCGAGCAGATCGGCCGGGCCCGCGTGTGGAAGTCGGCGAACGAATATTCGCCGCTGGGCGTAATGGAAGACCTCTATATCACCGTGCCGCGCGGCACCTATGACTCGCTCGAATCGGTGCTCAACATGCCCGCCGTCATCGAGGCGCCCGTTGCAGCCGGTCAGCCGCTCGGCGAAATGAAGGTAAGCCTCGACGGCGAGCCCATCCTGCAGGAGCAACTGCGGGCCCTCTCGGACAACCCCAGCGGGTCGTTCTGGCAACGCACGGTCGACACCGTCATGCTCTGGCTGGAGTGACCAGGGCGATGAGCGAAGAGTCGGTCATGGAATTTCCGTGCTCGTTTCCCATCAAGCTGATGGGGCGCGAGACCGCGGAGTTCCGGCGGACCGCGAGGGAGATCGTCGAGAAACACGCGGGCCCGCTCGACGACGATGCAATCCAGAGCGCTCTTAGCCGCAACGGCCGCTTCGTGTCGATAACGATCACCGTCGTGGCCGAAAGCCGCGAACAGCTCGACAACATTTACCGCGACGCGACGGCGCACGACGACGTCCTGATGGCCTTGTGAGCAGGCCCGCACAAGACTTCGCGCCGGTGATTACTGTCCGCAACCTCGGGCTGCAGGACTACGAGCCCCTGTGGCGTGCGATGCAGCGCTTCACCGACACGCGCACGCCGGATACGGCCGACGAGATCTGGTTTACCGAACACCCGCCGGTGTTCACGCTCGGTCTCAACGCGAGCCGCGAGCACCTGATCGCCACCGGCGACATCCCGGTCGTGCAGATCGATCGTGGCGGGCAGGTGACTTACCACGGCCCGGGCATGCTGATGATCTACCCGCTCATCGACCTGAAACGGCTGGGCCTCGGCGTGCGCGATCTCGTGAGCGCGCTGGAACAGAGCGTCGTGGACCTGGCGGCCGGTTACGGCATAGTCGCGCGAGCGCGCCCCGACGCCCCCGGCGTCTACGTCGCCGCAACCAAGGTCGCCAGTGTGGGTCTGCGAATCCGCCGGGGCGCCAGCTACCACGGCATGGCGCTCAACGTCCGCGTCGACCTGGAGCCGTTCCTGCGCATCAATCCCTGCGGCTACGCCGGGCTCGAGATGACCGACCTGGCGACGCTCGGCGGCGACAGCGACCTCGACTCCGTGCGCGAGAAATTGCTGCCGCATTTTCTGCGGCATCTGCGACTCGAGGGTGCGAACGTGATCAGCGGGGCCGCGGAATCGTAGGAGCGGTTCTCGAACCGCGAATGCTTCGAGGCCGAAATCGATCGCGCGCCGCGGCGCGCTCCTACAGGCGATTGAGTTCGGCGAGACGCTCGGGCGTGCCGACATCCTCCCACAGGCCCTCGTACAGGCTGCCGGCCATGCGCCCGGCTCGCGCCGCCGCTCGCAGCATCGGTGCAAGCGGGAAACGTCCCGGCCGGCAGTCTGCGAAGAACTCCGGCCGGTACACGGCGACCCCGGAAAAGGTGCAGGTGGTGCCGTCGTCATCGCACACGCGCCCGTCTTGAAGGTCGAAATCGCCGTGCGCCCTGTGCGCGGGACGCGGCACCAGGACGAGATGACCCAGGTCGTTCCCGGCGAGTTCGGCCGGCGGCAAGGGCATGTCCGTAAAGACGTCAGCATTGACGACGAGGAACGGATCACGGCCGAGTAACGGCAGGGCACGGTGTATCCCGCCACCCGTCTCCAGGATGTCGTCGCCTTCGGGGCTGTAGATCACGCGCAGCCCGTAGTCGCGACCCGAACCGATCCGGTCGGCGATCTGCTGTCCATGCCAGCCCAGGTTGATCACGACGGTTTCGATGCCCGCAGCCTGCAGGTGGTCGAGGTGCCACTCGAGAAGACTGCGCCCGCGCACTTCGACCAGCGCCTTGGGCGTCTTTTCGGTAATCGGCCGCAACCGCTCGCCGCGTCCCGCGGCGAGGATCATCGCGATCACGTGCGTGGCTCCAGTTGTGGCAGGCAGCGCGCGGTGATCAGCTTAACCAGGAACCCGAGTTCGCCGTAGCGTGGCGCCACATCGACGATATAGGAGAGCGTTCGCGGTATGTCCGGCAGGTAACCGGGCTTGCCGTCGCGGTGATTGAGCCGGCAAAAGATCCCGGCGGCCTTCAGGTGCCGCTGCACGCCCATGAGTTCGAATGCGCGGATGAAAGCCTGTTCGGTGATCGCCGCACGCATGCTCTCGTCGAGTCGCCCGTAGTATTCGGCGGCCCAGTGTGCGATGCGCTCCGCCGGCCACTTTATGTAGCAATCCTTGAGCAACGACACGAGGTCGTAAGTCAGCGGACCTTCGACTGCGTCCTGGAAATCGAGCACGCCCGGATTATTCTCTGCCGTGACCATCAGGTTCCGGGAGTGGTAGTCCCGGTGCACGAAGACCTGCGGCTGATCCAGCGCGTTGCTGACCAGCATGTCGCAGAGCGCCTGCCACTCGGCCTCCTCCGCCTCGCCGAACTCGATGCCGAGATGGGTGCCGCACAGCCAGTCGTGGAACAGTGACAGTTCGAAGCGCAGCAACTTCTCGTCGTAGGGCGGCAGCGACGACTGGTACGCGGTGCCGCGGCGCTGCATGACGGCGAGCGCGGCGAGCGCATCGTCATAGAGACGGTCTGCAAGCCCGCGGTCGGCGTCGAGCCTGTCGAGATACAGCGAGATGCCGAGATCGGTCAGGAGCAGAAAACCTTGTTCGACGTCCGCTGCGATCACACGCGGTGCATTGATCTGCATCGCCTCGAGATAGCCCGCCACGCGAATGAAGGGCAGACAGTTTTCCTGCGCGGGCGGTGCATCCATGACGATGAAGTTTTTCCCGCCCTTCCGCAATCGAAAGTACCGCCTGAAGCTGGCATCGCCCGAAGCGGGGGTGAGATCGCCGCCGGCAGCCGCATCGATTCCGTCGACCCAGCGTGTCAGGGCTTGCAGACGGGCATCCGCCCCGGCATTCGACTGGTTAATCGCTTGTCTCCGTAACGCGTTGAAGCGCCTCACAAACTGTGCGAAGGTAGCAAACAAGGTAACAAATAAGAATGCCTGATAACATCCCGCTTTCAGTGCTTCTTGTTGCGCATTGGGTCCAGCCGAAAACTTGTCCACCAGATACCTGATCACACCGATCTGCCTGCTCGGCCTGTCCCTGGCCCATGCCGACGACCCGCTCGTCTGCGAAAACGCGCTCGGCATTCGCCTGGCCGAGGATGCACTGCAGGCCACGCCCCTGGACGATCCCGATGCGATACAGCTGGAAGCCGGGCGTGTCGAGGCAGTGCTCGGTGAACAGCCCTCGGCGTCGCTGAGTGGTGGCATCCTGTTGCGGCGTGCCGACAAGCTCGCCGGCGCGGACAGTGCCCGGTACGACCCTGAGACGCTGTCCCTCTATCTCACCGGTAATGTGCGCTTCCAGGACCCGGGGACGCAGATACGCAGCGACAGCGCCGAGTTCGAGTACGACTCCGGGCGGATCGGCTTCTCCGGCGCCGAATTCTGGATGGGAAGTAACAACTCGCGTGGGGCCGCCGACCGCTTGCAGATCAGCCAGGACGGTTTGCTGCAGCTCGACAACGTCAGCTACACGACCTGTCCGCCGGGTTCCAACGACTGGCTGTTGCAGGCGCGGGATATCGACCTCGACAGCCGCAGCGGCACGGGCACCGCGCGCGGCGTCAGTTTGCGTTTCCAGGGTATTCCCATCCTGTACGCGCCGTACCTGTCGTTCCCCATCAGCGATGCGCGCAAATCCGGCATGCTGACACCGGAAATCGGCAGCACGAGCCGCGGCGGCAACGAACTCATCGTGCCGCTGTACTGGAACATCGCTCCCAATTACGACGCGACGTTCACGCCGCGCCTGCTCACCGACCGCGGCTTGCAGTTGCAGACCCAGTTCCGCTACCTGACGAAAGTCCACAACGGGATGATCGACGCCGAGTATCTCAACGATGACAGCCTCACGGGAGAATCACGGAGCTTCGTCGGCGTCGAACATACGAGCCTGTTCCGCAGTCGCCTGCGTGGCGCAGTCGAGTTTCGCGAGGTATCGGACAACCAGTATTTTGAAGACCTCGGCAGCAGTCTCAGCACATCGACGATAACGCACCTCAACCGCGCGTTGCGTTTCGATTATCACACCGACAACCTGTCGCTGTTCGGCCAGGTGCAGGATTACCAGACGATCGATGACGCGATTGCGCCCGTCGACGAACCGTATCGCCGACTGCCACAGCTGCTGGCGCGAGGCCGCTGGCCGGGGCTGTGGCTGGGCTCGGCGATCAACCTCGACGGTGAGGCAGTCAAGTTCGACCGCGACGTCGGCGTGACGGGCTGGCGCTTCAACATCGCGCCCGAACTGCAGCTCCCGTTGACCCGTCCGGGCTTCTTCTTCACACCCGCCGTCGCGGTCGACTATACGAGCTACGACCTCAGCGGCACGCAACCGGGGCAGCGCAATAATCCGGAACGTGTGCTGCCGATAGCCAGTGTGGATACCGGCCTCGTGCTCGAGCGCCTCACCAATGGCTCGGGCAGGCAGCGACTGCAGACGATAGAGCCACGACTTCTCTACGTTCACGTTCCGTTCGAGGACCAGTCCGACCTGCCGGTATTCGACACCGTCACACCGGACCTCAATCTCGTGCAGCTGTTCCGCAAGAATCGCTTTCTCGGCGTGGACCGTATCGCCGACACGGACCAGCTGAGTATCGGCATTACCTCGCGAGTGCTCGACGTCGCCACCGGCAAGGAGCTGATGTCGGGCACCATTGGGCAGATCCGGTATTTCAATACCAGCAGTGTCACGCTGCCGCCGGCGACGACGTTTACCGACGAGTCGTCGGACTACATCGCCGAGCTGCGCTTCCTGCTGCTCCGGAACGTGAATTTCGATCTCGGGCACCAGTGGGGAACCCGCGAGCGCGGCACGACGCAGTCGCAGGCACGGCTGCAATATCGTCCCGCGGAAAGCCGCATCATCAACCTTGCCTACCGCTTCCGGCGTGATTCGCTCGAACAGGGCGACGTATCCTGGTCCTGGCCGCTCAGCAGGAAGTGGAACTTCGTGGGCCGCTACAATTATTCGTTCCGCGACGAAAAACCGCTGGAGGAGTTCTACGGGCTCGAGTACGAGAGCTGCTGCTGGGGGGTCAGGGTGGTTACCCGGCGCTACATCTCCACCCGCGACGGAACTCGTGACACGACCTACGGTCTGCAACTGGTACTGAAGGGCATGGCCAGCGTCGGCACGGCCGCTGACAAATTGCTGGAACGTGGTATTCTTGGCTACTCTGCTGACCCCCGGTAGTAAATAGTGTTTAAAATCAAAACCCTATGCGTGGTTGCCGCACTCGCAGCGGCGCCATTGACCGTCGCCGACGAACTCTCGGAGACGGGCGAATTTCTCGACGGCGTGGCGGCCGTCGTCAACGACGGTGTCGTGCTGAAGAGCCAGCTGCGCGACGAGATGTCGCTGATCATGAAACGTGCGCAGGACCAGGGGTTCCAGCTGCCGCCGGCGAACATCCTCGAGGAGCAGGTCCTCGAGCGCCTCATCCTCACCGAGATCCAGCTGCAGCGGGCAGACCGGATCGGCCTGTCGGTGTCGGACCAGATGCTGAACGACTCGATCGCGCGCATGGCGCAGCAGGCAGGCATTCCCTTCGACCAGATGCCGGCCGCCCTCGCGTCCGACGGTATCGATTACGCCGACTTTCGACGCGGCATGCGCGAGGAGATCACGCTCGAACAGCTGCGCCGCATCATGGTCGGCCAGGAAATCGACGTCTCCGACCGGGAGATCCAGCAGTGCATCACCGACCTCGAGGACAACGTCGTCGTCAACTCGAGCTGGAACCTGTCGCACATCCTGATCAACCTGCCGGACGGCGCGACCGCCGCGCAGATCGAGGAGACACGCAAGGAAGCGCAGGACATCTACCAGCAGATCATCGACGGCGCCGACTTCGGGGAAATGGCGATCCGTCATTCGGAAAGCGACACCGCCTTGCGCGGCGGCTCGCTCGGCTGGATCGAGGGACAACAGGTCCCGTCGTTCTTCGTCGACATCCTCACGGGGATGGAAGCCGGGCAGGTATCGAAACCGTTCCGCACCTCGAGCAGTTACCACATCGTCAAGGTGAACGAACTCAGGAGCGCCATCCAGCGCAGTGAGATCAACCAGACGCGGGCACGCCACATCCTCATCACACCGAACGAGATCATTGACGACGCGACGGCGAAGCAGCAACTCGACAGTGCGCTGGAACGCATCGAGGAAGGGGAAGACTTCGGCGAACTCGCGAAGCTCCTGTCGGATGGCCCGACGGCACCGGTTGGCGGCGACCTCGGCTGGTCGGATCCCGGCTCCTTCGTGCCCGAATTCGAACAGGTCATGAACGACCTCGAGATCGGCGAGATCAGCCAGCCGTTCCGCAGCCCGTTCGGCTGGCATATCGTCGAGGTGCTCGACCGGCGCATCTACGACAACACCGAGGACCTCAAGCGGCGCAATTGCGACGCACGCATACGCAACAGCAAGATGGAAGACGAAACGCAGCTGTGGATGCGCCGGCTCCGCGACGAGGCCTTCGTCGTCAAGCGGATGTAGACGCGCTGGCCCTCGACGGCGGCCCCGGTGCCTTGTCTGATTCAGCCCCACTGGTAATCACGGCCGGCGAGCCCGCCGGGATCGGACCGGAGCTGTGCCTCGCGCTGGCGGCGCGCACCGGCATGCCCGGCTTCGTTGTCGTTTCCGATCCCGAACTGCTGCGCTGGCGCGCTACACAGATCGGTGTTGACGTAACAATCACCGAGGTGGCGATCGGCGACGACGTGCCGCCCGGCGCTGCCACCGGCGAACTGCTCGTCGTGCCGTTTCCCTTCCCCGCCACAGCGG
This sequence comes from Woeseiaceae bacterium, assembly GCA_041601995.1. Taxonomy (GTDB): domain Bacteria; phylum Pseudomonadota; class Gammaproteobacteria; order Steroidobacterales; family Woeseiaceae; genus UBA1847. The sequence continues at coordinate 19,468 of JBFIHC010000035.1, forward strand.
AATGCGGGCGCCCCGACACCAGGAACGCCCAGACACTGCTGGAGGGCCTGCGGCATGCCGTGGAGGGCTGCCTTGCGGGCCGCTACCGGGCGCTCGTCACTGCACCCGTGCACAAGGCCGCCATCAACGATGCCGGCATTGCGTTCAGCGGGCATACCGAGTTCCTGGCCGAGTGCTGCAAGGCACCGTTGCCGGTGATGCTGCTGGTAGCAGGCGAGTTGCGAGTAGCGCTCGCGACGACACACCTGCCGCTACGCGAAGTGCCAGACGCGATCACCGCCGACCGGTTGCGAGACGTAATCCGCATCCTGCTGCACGACCTGCGGAGCCGCTTCGGCATAGCCGCGCCCGAAGTCGTCGTGTGCGGACTCAATCCGCACGCCGGGGAAGGTGGACACCTCGGAACGGAAGACGGGGAGATCATCGCCCCGGTCGTGGCGGAGTTCGCGGCCGCGGGGGAGCGCGTGCGGGGACCGCTGCCCGCTGATACCGCATTCACGCCGGCCTCCGGGACCCGGGACGCAACACTCGCGATGTACCACGACCAGGGCCTGCCGGTCCTGAAATACGCCGGATTCGGCCATGCCGTCAACGTAACGCTGGGGCTGCCGATCCTCCGCACCTCCGTCGACCACGGCACGGCATTCGACCTCGCCGGCAGCGGCGAGGCCGATCCGGGCAGCCTGGTCGCGGCCGTCGAGATGGCGGCGCGGCTGGCCGCAGCCCGATGAAGCCGCACCGCCCGCGCAAGCGCTTCGGCCAACACTTCCTGACCGATCCCGGCATCATCGACGCGATCGTCACGGCCATCGACCCGCGGCCGGGGGACACGATCGTGGAAATCGGTCCCGGGCAAGGCGCCATTACCGGGGCGCTCGCAGGGAAAGCCGGCATGCTTCACTGCGTAGAACTCGACCGCGATCTAGCGGCATCGCTGCATCGCCGTTTCGGGGCGCGGGACAACGTGGTCATTCACGAAGCCGATGCGCTCAAGTTCGACTTCTGTGCGCTCGGCGATGCCCTGCGCATCGTCGGCAACCTGCCCTACAACATCTCCACGCCGTTGCTGTTTCACCTGATCGACCATCGCGACTGCGTCTCCGACATGCACTTCATGCTGCAAAAGGAAGTGGTGGACCGGATGACGGCCGGTCCCGGCAGCAAAAGGTACGGGCGGCTCGGCATCATGCTGGGCTGCCATCTCGCGGTCGAAGCGCTGTTCGACGTGGGCTCCGAGTGCTTTGATCCGCCGCCTGCCGTGAGGTCCGCCGTCGTCAGGCTCGTACCGCTCGGGAGCGACCGGCCGGCGATCGACGATGAGGAGTTGCTGCGGCGCCTGGTCGCGATCGCGTTCAGCCAGCGCCGCAAGACCTTGCGCAATGCACTCAAAACGATGCTCGACAGTGCAGAACTGGGTTCGCTCGGCATCGACCCCGGCGGCAGACCCGAATCCCTGGCGATCGCAGACTACGTAGCCCTTGCCAACTACGTTTCGCGGCGCGACGGCGATTCAGGATAGAATGGCGGCGGCTTTCGAACCCACCGGACTCCCATGGACGAGACGAACTGCGAAATTCGGATCCAGGTCGCGACAAACTACGTCGACGAGCAGTCGGAACCCGACGAGGGACGCTACGTGTTCGCGTACACGATCACGATCACCAACGACGGTGAGGTCCCGGCGCAGTTGATCAGTCGTCACTGGGTGATCACCGACGCTAACGGCAAGGTGCAGGAAGTGAGCGGCGACGGCGTCGTCGGTGAGCAACCGCACCTGGATCCCGGTGAAGTCTTCCGCTATTCGAGCGGCGCCGTACTCGAGACACCCGTTGGCGCGATGCAGGGTCTGTACCGCATGAAAGCCGACAACGGCATGAGTTTCGACGCGCCGATCGCGCCGTTCACGCTCGCGGTCCCCGGCGTGCTGAATTGAGCTGATCGCCGGGCCATGGCGCTGTACGCAATCGGTGATCTGCAGGGCTGTTACGAGCCATTCCGGCGGCTGCTCGAAACCATCGATTTCGACCCGGACAAGGACAAGCTCTGGCTCACGGGCGACCTGGTCAACCGCGGCCCGAAATCGCTGAAGACCTTGCGTTTCGTCAAGTCGCTCGGCGACTCGGTCGTCACCGTGCTCGGCAACCACGACCTGCACCTGCTGGCGCTGTCGCAGGGGGCCGTAGCCCTGTCGGGCCGCTTCGATTCGCTGGCGAAGACGCTCACGGCACCCGACATCGACGAACTCGTCGAATGGCTGCGGCATCGGCCGCTGGCGCATTATTCCGAGGAGTTGGACACGCTGCTCGTGCACGCCGGCACGCACCCTACCTGGAGCGTCAATAAGACCCTGAAGCGCGCCGCCGAGGTGGAGGCCGCCCTGCGGGGCCCGAAATTCGCTACCCTGCTCGCGAAGATGTACGGCAACCGGCCGAGCTACTGGTCTGGTTCGCACAAAGGCTGGGGAAGGCTGCGATTCATCATCAACTGTCTTACCCGGATGCGCATGCTGACGCCGGACATGCACTTCAACATGCGCGCCACCGGCGCGCCGTGGCGCGCAGGCAAGAAACGCATCGCGTGGTTCGATTTTCCGGAGCACGCGTGGGGAGATACGCGCATCGTGTTCGGCCACTGGTCCCAGCTCGGCCTGATCGTGTTGCCGGGGCTCGTCAGTCTCGATACCGGCTGCGTCTGGGGCCGGCAGCTCACGGCCGTCAGGCTCGACACGAAGGTCGCGCGGGTCTGCCAGGTGCCCGGGCAGGCCTGATGCATTACGAAGACGCCGCCGAATTCGCCGCCCGACTGGACCGGGACGATCCGCTTGCCGGGTTTCGCGGGCGTTTCGAGTTTCCCGACGCGCGCGGTGGGCGACGTTCGATCTACCTCTGCGGGCACTCGCTGGGGCTGCAGCCCAGGCTCGCGGCGGACTACGTTCGGCAGGAACTGTCGGAATGGGCCCGGCGCGGCGTCGAGGGCCACTTCCACGCGAAACGACCGTGGGTTTCCTACCACCGCAACGCGACCGAAGCCCTTGCGGCGCTCACCGGCGCGAAATCTCAGGAAGTCGTCGCAATGAACACGCTGACCGTGAACCTGCACGTCTTGATGACGAGCTTTTATCGGCCGGAGGCGCAACGCCGCAGGATCGTCATCGAATCGACCGCGTTCCCCTCGGATCGCTACGCGGCGGCATCACAGATCCGGCTGCACGGCCATGACCCGCAGCAGGACCTGCTGGAATGGCGGCCACGCGACGACCGGCTCCTGCACACGGAGGATCTTGCCGAGCTGCTCGAGCGCGAGGGCAATCAAACGGCACTGCTGCTGTTGCCGGGCGTGCAGTATTACTCGGGTCAGGCACTGGACATGGCGGGCATATGCAAACTGGCTCGCCGCCACGGCTGCAGGATCGGTTTCGATCTCGCCCACGCGATCGGCAATGTCGCGCTGGCGTTGCACGAGTGGGGGCCGGACTTCGCCGCCTGGTGCAGCTACAAGTACCTGAACGGCGGGCCCGGCGCGATCGCCGGTGCCTTCGTCCACGAACGCCACCTGGTACCGGGCGCGGTCGAGCAGCTGCACGGCTGGTGGGGCAATGATGCAGCGACCCGCTTCGAAATGCGCGACGATTTCGACCCGGCGACGGGTGCGGACCAATGGCAGCTCAGTTGCCCGCCGGTATTGTCGTTCGCGCCCGTGCTTGCCGCGCTCGAGGTCTTCGGGGAGGCACAGCTGCCACGGCTGATCGACAAATCGAAGCGACTGACCGGCTACCTGGAATGGCTCATCCGGCGCCGCTTCGCCGGCCGCATCGACATCCTCACGCCGGCGGAGGCACGCGGCTGCCAGCTGTCGCTGGTCATCACGGATGCGGGAGTCGACGCGCGCGGGCTGTTCGACACGCTCACGGATCTCAATGTCATCGGCGACTGGCGCGAACCGGACGTCATCCGCCTGGCGCCTGCGCCGCTCTACAACAGCTTCAGCGACGTGCTCGAGTGCGCCGACCGGCTGCAGCAGGCCCTGGAGGCCGCCTGATTCAGGTCGGCCGCCGCTCGAACACCATCAGGTCGAACGCATAATCGTGCCTGTCGTCGTCGGCGTGGTGCTCCGTCGACACCAGCAGCCACTCGGCCTCGCCGATCTCGGGAAAGTACGTGTCGCCGTCCACTTCGGCCTGCACGCGGGTCAGGTAGATGCGATCCGCGTGCGGCAGGAAATCGCGATAGACCTGTCCGCCGCCGATGACCATCACTTCGCCGGCGCCGGCCGCGGCATCCAGCGCTTCGTCGACCGAGGTCACGACGTCACAACCCTCCGCGGCGTAGTCCGGGTCACGCGTCATCACCAGGTTGTGCCGGTTCGGCAGCGGGCGGCCGATCGACTCGAAGGTCCTGCGGCCCATGATGACCGGCTTCCCGGTGGTCAGACGCTTGAAGTGCCTGAGGTCGTCCGGCAGGTGCCAGGGGAGCCCGCCGTCGCGGCCGATCACGTTATTCGTCGAAGCCGCGACGACCAGGCTGATCGTCATACCGCCACGGCCGCCCGGATATGCGGGTGCGCTTCGTAATTCAGTATCTCGAAGTCTTCGAAGCGGTAATCGAAAATGCTCTCCGGCCGGCGCTTGATTGCAAGGCGCGGCAGCGGCAGTGGCTCGCGTGTGAGCTGCTCATCCGCCTGCTCGAGGTGGTTGGTATAGAGGTGGCAGTCGCCGCCGGTCCAGATGAAATCGCCGACCCCGAGGTCGCATTGCTGCGCCAGCATGTGCGTCAGCAGTGCGTACGAGGCGATGTTGAACGGCACGCCGAGGAAAATGTCGCAGCTGCGCTGGTAAAGCTGGCACGACAGCCTGCCTTCCGCGACGTAGAACTGGAACAGGCAATGGCACGGGGGCAGCGCCATCTTGTCGATCTCGCCCACGTTCCAGGCGCTGACGATGATGCGGCGCGAGTCGGGATCCTCTTTCAGTTGTTGCACGACCTGGCTGATCTGGTCGATCGAGTTGCCGCCGGGCGCAGGCCAGCTGCGCCACTGCACGCCGTAGACCGGTCCGAGGTTGCCGTCCTCGTCCGCCCATTCGTTCCAGATCGAGACGCCGTTGTCGGTCAGGTAACGCGTGTTCTGGTCGCCGCTCAGGAACCACAGCAGTTCGTGGATGATCGACTTGACGTGCAGGCGCTTGGTCGTGACGAGCGGGAAACCGTCGCCGAGATCGAAACGCATCTGGTAACCGAAGACCGACAGCGTGCCGGTCCCGGTGCGGTCTTCCTTGAAGGTGCCGTTGTCGCGGATGTGCTGCATCATGGACAGGTACTGTTGCATGTCAGGTCGTTGCCTCCTTGTTTGCCCTCGGCCGGTACGCGAGATAGAGGAGCACTGCGCCGGCGATGATCATCGGCGTGCTGAGTAGCTGGCCCATGGTAACCCAGTCGGCAACGAGGTAACCGATGTGCGCATCCGGCACGCGATAGAACTCGATGTAAAAACGGAACAGGCCGTACAGCAGCAGGAACAGTCCCGACACGGCCATGTACGGGCGCTCCTTCGACGAAAACCACCACAGGACCGCGAACAGCACGGCGCCCTCGAGCGCCGCCTCGTACAGCATCGTCGGATGCAGCACTTCGTCGCCGGCGCGGAAGCCGGCGAACACGTGGTCGGGTACCTTGAATGCCCACGGTACATCGGTCGGCTTGCCCCACAGTTCACCGTTGATGAAATTGCCGATGCGGCCGAAGCCGAGCCCGAGCGGTGCCAGCGGCGCCACGAAATCCGTCATCTGCCACATCGTCCTGCCGAGCGCGCGCCCGTGGAGCCACATCGCGATGAGTACGCCGGCGAGGCCGCCGTGGAACGACATGCCGCCCTGCCAGATCTTGATGATGTAAAGCGGGTCTTCGGCCATGTTGGCCCAGCCGTAGAAGAGGATGTAGCCGAGCCGCCCGCCCGCGATGACGCCGAGCATCACGTAAAACACCAGGTCGTCGACCTGTTGCGGAGTGATGGTCGACCACGGCTGCCGGCTGCGGCGCCGCGCCAGCCACCAGCCCGCGAGAAAGCCGAGAACGTACATCATGCCGTACCAGCGGATTTTGAGACCGAAGATCGAGAAAATGACCGGATCGATCTCTGGGTATATCAGCATGCGGCAGGGCTCAGGGGGGTCGCTTGGGTGGCCGCTAGTCTAACAATTCTCGGCGATGCGCTATAGTGGCCCGCCGTCCATGCTGTGCCGCCATGCCCAACCGACTCGAAAAGGAAACCAGTCCCTACCTGCTGCAGCACGCCGACAACCCGGTCGACTGGTACCCATGGGGCGACGAAGCCTTCGCCCTCGCCCGCGAACGGGACAAGCCTGTGCTGTTGTCGGTCGGCTACTCCGCCTGTCACTGGTGCCACGTCATGGCGCACGAATCGTTCGAGGACGAGGCCACGGCACGGGTCATGAACGAGCTGTTCGTCAACATCAAGGTCGATCGCGAGGAACGGCCCGACGTCGACAAGATCTACCAGACCGCGCAGCAGCTGCTCACGCAGCGGACCGGCGGCTGGCCGCTGACCATGTTCATCGATCCCACGGACCGGCGGCCGTTCTTCGGCGGCACCTACTTTCCGAACGAGGCCCGCTACGGCATGCCGGCTTTTCGCGACCTCCTGCGAAGCGTCGCCACGTATTTCCGGGACCAGCGTGACGAGGTACGCCGCCAGGGCGCCAGGCTCACGGAGGTGCTCGGCCGGCTCGAGCCGCCGGCAGCCGGTGACGGCGTGGCGTTCACCGCGGACCCGCTGCAGAAACTGCGCAACTCGCTCGAGCAAACCTTCGACCGCGAATACGGCGGCTTCGGCAGCGCGCCCAAGTTCCCGCACCCGACGACCATCGACCGGCTGCTGAGGCAATGGCGCGACGCGGCCAGCGCCGACGAGCCGGATCTCGACGCGCTGTACATGGCAACGCTCACGCTCACGCGCATGGCGGACGGCGGCCTGTTCGACCACGTGGGTGGCGGCTTCTGCCGTTACTCCGTGGATCGCTACTGGCAGATCCCGCACTTCGAGAAGATGCTGTACGACAACGGCCCGCTGCTCGCCCTCTATGCGCAGGCGTTTCTCGCGACAGGCGACGAGTATTTCGCGGCGGTGGCCCATGCCACGGCGGACTGGATGCTTGCCGACATGCGCTCGCCGGAGGGTGGCTTCTACGCAACGCGCGACGCCGACTCCGAGGGCGAGGAAGGCCTTTACTACCTGTGGACGCCCGAGCAGGTCCGCGAACGGCTCGATGAAAACGATTACCCGTTATTCGAGCGCCGTTTCGGGCTGGACGAGCCTGCCAATTTCGAGGGGCGCTGGCACCTGACCGTGCACCGTTCGCTCGAAGAGACGGCGGCAAACGCGGGCGTCTCGGAGGACGATGCGCTCGTCGCCAT
>JBFIHC010000036.1:0-26377 GCA_041601995.1 Woeseiaceae bacterium
GCCCTGTGGATCGCTGATGCGGATGTGGCGCTCGGTCGCATCGACGAATTCCCCGCGCCAGTCCGCACCGTCGTCAAGCGAGAAGGACTCGGTCGGAGTCCAGCAACCCCTGTCCACGACAGCCGCGAGGTTGGTGTCAGCCGCATTCATGACGATACGGCCCGACCGCGGGACGGTGCGCAGCAGCTGGTGAAACTGCCACGATATCGCCTCGAGGTCCCTGTAAATATCGGCATGATCGTATTCGAGGTTGTTGAGGATCAGCGTGCGCGGGCGGTAATGCACGAACTTCGCGCGCTTGTCGAAAAAGGCCGTGTCGTATTCATCGGCCTCGACAATGAAACAGCTGCCGCCACCGAAGCGCGCCGACACCCCGAAATTTGCAGGTATGCCGCCGATCAGGAAGCCGGGCTGCAGGCCCGCGTCCTCGAGTATCCAGGCCAGCAGGCTGGCGGTCGTGGTCTTGCCGTGAGTGCCCGCTACCGCGAAGACGTGCTGCCCGCGGAGGACGTTTTCCGCCAGCCACTGCGGGCCCGACTGGTAGGGCATGTCCCGGTCCAGCATCGCCTCGACGACGTCGAATCCGCGGCTAACGACGTTACCGACGACGATGCAGTCCGGCGGCGACTTCAGCTGGTCCGCATCGAATCCCTCGTGGATGTCGATGCCGAGCTTTTTGAGCTGCGTGCTCATCGGCGGGTAGACGCCGGCGTCGCAGCCGCTCACTTCGTGGCCGGCGGCCTTCGCCAGCGCCGCGATCCCGCCCATGAAGGTGCCACAAATTCCGAGGATGTGTATGTGCATGGAAAGTCTCAGGGTGCGGCCACAACCGCCTTCGAAAACGCATACTGTAAAAGGAACACGGCAATTGCAATCACCAGGCCGACGTACCAATCGCGGTTGATCGTGCGCGCTACGATGTACCCTTTTACATAGACGGACCAGAACAGCAGCAAATTGACAACGATCTCCGCCACGACCGCCCCCAGAAGGAGCGACGCAACGATAAGTCCCGTGACCTGGGCGACGAAGATGATCGCGCCGCAGCCGATGATGGCCGTGAGTGACTGCAACAGCCGGCTGCCGTATCCTGCCAGCACGATCACCGCGGCATAGCAGACGAGGCTCAGCACCCAGCTGGCGACCAGTACCGCGACGGCCGAACGGCCGAAGTCCTGCACGACCGCCACCAGGGCGACCAGCGGCAGAAACCACATTACGGTAGCGGCGTTCAGCAGCAGCCAGGAGTGCGGAATCGCGTCCGGCCCCTTGCGTATCGTGACGATTTCGAAAAGCGTTTTTATGAATGCCTGCACGGCGGAAGCACGATTGCCGTCGATGCAGCAATGATCGCATGTTAATCTTCCGACCCGAAGCCCACCCCAGCGACACTCAATGACCGCGTTCACGTTCGTAGACGAACCAGACACGATTGCGCCCGAGCTCCACGACCATCCGTACCTGGGTGTGGACACGGAGTTCATCCGCGAGAAAACGTTCTTCGCGCAGCTTTGCCTGTTGCAGGTCTCGGTGCCCGACAGCGTCTACTGCGTCGACCCGCTATCCGGCAACCCGATGCAGTCCTTCTGGGCAGAGTCGTTTCGCAAGACCTGGGTGGTGCACTCGGCGCGTCAGGATATCGAAGTGGTGTTCCAGGCTTCCGGCGCGATGCCGGCCGACCTGTTCGATACCCAGGTCGCCGCGGCCCTGCTGGGCATGCAGCCGCAGATCGGCTACGCCGGGCTGGTAAAAGACCTTTTCGACGTCGACATCCCGAAATCGCACACCCGCGCCGACTGGTCGCAGCGTCCGCTCCCCGATGAATTGCTGCACTACGCCGTCGAAGACGTGGAGTACCTGCTGCCCGCCTGCGAGTTGCTGCGCGAGCGTCTCGAGAAAGCCGGCCGGACGGCCTGGGCAGAGGAAGATTCACGGTTGCTGCTCGACGAGTCACTGTATGCGTTCGACGAAGCCCAGGCGATCCAGCGGCTCAAGGGCGCGCGGAACTTCCGCGGCCGGCAGCGCTCGGCCGCCGAGCGGCTCGCGGTGTGGCGTGAAGCCGAGGCGGCAAGCCGTAACCGGCCGCGACAGTGGATCCTCAGGGACAGCGCACTGCTGGAAATCGCACGGCAACTGCCCGCTACCATGGACGCGCTCCGCAATACAGACGGTCTCCCTGGGAAACTGGTCAGTCGCGCCGGCGAGGATCTACTGGCAATCGTGGCGAGGTCGGCGGACGACGACCACGACTACCGTTCGCCCCCGGTACCCAATGAACAGCAGAAGAAGTTGCTGAAGTCCATGCAGGCCGCTGTCGCACGTTGCGCGGGCCAACTCGCGATCAGCCCGGAGCTGATCGCACCGCGCAAGGAATTGACCGCCGCGATCCTGTTCGGCGACACGGAATCGCGGGTATTCCAGGGCTGGCGCCGAGCGCTGATCGGCGAGCAGTTGCTGCAGCTCTTATAGCACCTGCAGAAGTCGCTCGTAGACCTCGTCGATTTCGCCCTCGGCGTCGATCGTCTTGAGCTTGCCGCGCTCGCGGTAATAATCGATGACGGGTTCGGTCTGCTGCCTGTAAACGTCCAGGCGGCTGCCGATCGTATCCTCGTTGTCGTCCTCGCGCTGGATGAGTTCGCCGCCCGCATTCACGCATGCGTCGATCTCTTCCTGCGGCGAGAAGTAAACGTTCAGCAGTTTCCCCGTCAGCGAACAGGTCCTGCGGCCCGTCAGGCGCTTCATCAGGATGTCGAAGTCGACGTCCATCAGCACCGCCGCATCCAGCGGCACACCGAGCTCGTCGAGCAGCTCCTCGAGGTCTGAAGCCTGCTGCCGCGTGCGCGGAAAGCCGTCCAGGATGAAGCCATCGGCCGCATCCGGCTTGGTAAGCCGCTCGCTGATAATGCCCAGCATGATGTCGTCGGAAACGAGCTGGCCCGCCTCCATGATCTCTTTCGCCCTGGCACCGAAGCGGGTGCCGGCGGCCACCGCTTCACGCAACATGTCGCCCGTCGATATCTGCGGGATATTCCTGTCGGCTTCCAGTTTCTTGGCCTGCGTGCCCTTGCCCGATCCCGGCGCGCCCAGCAAAACAATTCGCATTTTTCCTTCCCGAAACGAACCCATGAAAATAACCGGTCAGCTGCCCCGGTTGCTCAGCGACGCTACCGACAAAGCCACTCGAGGTCAATTCGACTAAGGCAGCAATCGTGATCCCGGCGCGGCTTTCCGCTATGCTGATGCGCCTCACGATAACGAGCCAGAGGTGTCCGAAGAATGCCCGCAAAAAACGCGTTTTATGCCCAGTCAGGCGGTGTCACCGCAGTGATCAATGCCACGGCCTGCGGGGTGATCGAAACCGCCCGCAAACATCGCGCGCAGATTGCAAACGTGTATGCCGGCCGCAACGGTATCATCGGTGCGCTCACCGAGGACATGATCGATACGAACAAGGAATCGGCGAGTGCCATCGCGGCTTTGCGGCACACGCCGGGCGGCGCATTCGGCTCGGCGCGCTACAAGCTGAAGGGCATCGAGCAGAACCGCGCTGAATACGAGCGCCTGATAGACGTGTTCCGGGCGCACGATATCGGCTACTTCTTCTACAACGGCGGCAACGACTCGATGGACACGGCCCACAAGGTCTCCCAGATTTCCAGGAAGATGGGACTCCCCGTGCAATGTCTCGGCATCCCGAAGACCGTCGACAACGATCTGCCGGTGACGGACAACTGTCCGGGCTTCGGCTCCGTCGCCAAGTACGTGGCGGTGTCGACACAGGAAGCCGCGCTCGACGTTCTGTCGATGGCGAAGACGTCCACCAAGGTATTCATTCTCGAGGTCATGGGGCGCCACGCCGGCTGGATCGCCGCGGCCGGCGGGCTTGCGGGCAGCAAGCCGGAGGACGCGCCGCACATCATCCTGTTCCCGGAGGTGCCGTTCGACAAGCGCGCGTTTCTCGAGCGGGTGCGGGATTGCGTGAAACTCTACGACTACTGCGTCATCGTCGTCAGCGAAGGCGCTCGCTACAAGAATGGCAAGTTTCTCGCGGAAGCCGGCACTCGAGACGCCTTCGGTCATGCACAACTGGGCGGCGTCGCGCCCGTGGTTGCACAGATGGTGCGCGACAGCCTGGGGTACAAGTACCACTATGCGGTGGCGGATTACCTGCAGCGATCCGCAAGGCACATCGCTTCGGCTACCGACGTGAAGCAGGCGTATGCGGTGGGCAAGGCAGCGGTCGAGTTCGCCCTGAAGGGCAAGACCGCGGTCATGCCGGTCATCAAGCGGGTATCGGACAAGCCGTATCGCTGGCGGATCGGCGAGGCGCCGCTGTCCCGGATCGCCAACAAGGAAAAGATGCTGCCGGCCCGGTTCATTACCAAAGACGGCTTCGGCATTACGGAAGCGGCCCGCCGGTATCTGCAGCCGCTGATCCGGGGAGAGGATTATCCTCCATATGTCAATGGTTTACCGAAGTACGTGGCGCTCAGGAACGTTTCTGTTGCACCGCAGCTAAAGACAAAATTTGTGGTATGATGCGCGGCCGGTCGAGGGTCGGCCTTGGAGCGTTTTGGGGAACGCGGCCCGCGACCTGACAGTTCACAACGGGTCGAGCACAACAACAAAGCCGGCTGCATTGCTCGCCGGCGGCGCATTCGCTCGATCCGCAAATTAAAAAAAGAGTCGGGAGACAATCAAATGAGTAACGAGTTGGCCCTGTGGCTCTCGATCGGCGCGGGCGGCCTTGCCGTGCTGTTCGGGATCATTTCTTCACAGTGGATTCTCAAGCAGCCGGCCGGCAACGACCGGATGCAGAAGATCGCACAAGCAATCCAGGAAGGCGCCAGCGCCTACATGAACCGGCAGTACGGCACGATCGCCGTCGTGGGCGTCGTCCTGTTCCTCATCCTGGGAATTGCGCTGGACTGGTACACGGCGATCGGATTCGCGATCGGCGCAATCTTCTCTGCCCTCGCCGGCTACATCGGGATGTACGTGTCAGTGCGCGCCAACGTTCGCACCGCACAGGCCGCAACCCAGGGCGTCAATCCGGCACTGAACATCGCCTTCAAGGGCGGCGCCATCACGGGGCTTCTTGTTGTCGGCCTCGGCCTGCTGGGCGTGGCCGGCTACTACCTGATACTCACCAGCGCGGGTGCCACGTCCGACAAGGCGATCCACGCACTCGTAGGACTCGCTTTCGGCGGCTCCCTGATATCGATCTTTGCCCGACTGGGCGGCGGTATCTTTACGAAGGGGGCCGACGTGGGTGCCGACCTCGTGGGCAAAGTCGAAGCCGGCATCCCGGAAGACGACCCCCGTAATCCGGGCGTAATTGCCGATAACGTCGGTGACAACGTCGGCGACTGCGCCGGCATGGCGGCCGACCTGTTCGAGACCTACGCGGTCACGATCATCGCGACGATGCTGCTCGGCAGCATGATTGTCGCCGAAGTTGGCCCCTCTGCCGTGGTCTACCCGCTGGTCCTCGGCGCGATCTCCATCGTGGCTTCGATCATCGGTACGTTCTTCGTCAAGACGTCCGACGGCGGCAAGATCATGGGTGCGTTGTACAAGGGCATGATCGCCGCAGGCATACTTGCGGCCATCGCCTTTTACCCCGTCACCAACATCATGATGGGCGACAGCGGCAACGCGACCGGAATCTTCGGCTCCGCGCTGATCGGTCTGGCACTGACGGCTGCCATGGTCATGATCACCGAGTACTACACGGGTACCGAGTTCAAGCCCGTCAGGACGATTGCCAACGCATCGCTCACCGGTGACGCGACGAACATCATCGCCGGCCTGGGCATCTCCATGAAAGCGACGGCACTGCCCGTGCTCGCCGTATGCGCCAGCATCTGGGGTGCGTTTGCGCTCGCTCCCGAGGGGGACATGTTCGCGGGACTGTACAACATTGCGATCGCCGCCACGACCATGCTGTCGATGACCGGTATCGTCGTCGCGCTGGACGCGTTCGGCCCCATCACCGATAACGCGGGCGGCATCGCCGAAATGGCGGAGCTGCCGCCGGACGTCCGCAACATCACGGACCAGCTCGACGCGGTCGGCAACACGACGAAAGCCGTGACGAAAGGCTACGCGATCGGCTCGGCAGGTCTTGCCGCCCTGGTCCTGTTCGCGGATTACACCCATGCGCTGAGCAGGGAAGGGATCGATGCGGTCTTCCAGCTCGACGATCACCTCGTGATCATCGGCCTCTTTATCGGCGGCCTGGTGCCCTACCTCTTCGGCTCGATGGCCATGGAAGCGGTCGGCCGCGCAGCCGGGTCGGTCGTGACCGAGGTTCGTCGCCAGTTCAAGGAAATCCCGGGCATCATGGAAGGCACCGGCAAGCCGGACTACAGCCGCGCCGTCGACCTCCTGACGCGCGCCGCGATCAAGGAGATGATCGTGCCGTCGCTGCTGCCCATCCTCGTGCCGCTCGCCGTTGGCATCCTGCTCGGCCCGAAGGCGCTCGGTGGATTGCTTCTCGGCACCATCATCACCGGCCTGTTCGTCGCGATCTCCATGACCGCCGGCGGCGGCGCCTGGGATAACGCCAAGAAGTACATCGAGGACGGCAACTGCGGCGGCAAGGGCTCGGACGCCCACAAGGCGGCCGTGACCGGCGACACCGTCGGCGACCCGTACAAGGACACGGCGGGCCCCGCCATCAACCCCCTGATCAAGATCATCAATATTGTCGCATTGCTGATGGTTCCGCTGCTCGCCTGATCGACGGCGTAAGTGTGCATCGCAGGCCGCCCGGCATTCGCCGGGCGGCCTTTTTCTTTTCTGGAATGCCTTCCTGCAGGAGCGGTTCTCGAACCGCGATCGCGCGCCCAGGCGCGCTCCTGCCGCCAGCACCCGACGGGAAGTTCCTACGAACTCAGCGCGCGGAAGGTACCGGTCGTCGCCGAGCCGAGGTTGACGGGCCGGTCGACGAAGTAGCCCTGCACATAGTCGACGCCGATGTCCCGCAGCCAGTCGAAGTCCTCCTGCCGCTCGACCTGCTCCGCAACGACCCGGAATTGCATCGCGCGAGCCAGCTTGATCATGGCAGCCACCATCTCCTGGTTCACTTCGTCGGTCTGCACGTTGCGCGTGTATCTCCCGTCGATCTTCAGGTAGTCGACCGGCAGGTGCTTGAGACTGGAGAACGAGCCCATGCCGCTACCGAAATCGTCGAGTGAAAACTCGCAGCCGATCCCGTGGAGCACCTCGATGAAGCGCTGGGCCTGCTTCACATTCTCGAGAATCGCTCTCTCGGTGACCTCGAAACAGATCATCGATGGCGCCACGCCGGTGCGATCGAGCGCGTCCACCACGAATCCCAGGAATGCATCGTCGGCGATGGTCTGGCCGGACAGGTTGATGGCGCAGCTGCGGTGGCCGGCAACCTTCAGTTCGCCGCTCGCGATCGCGGTCAGCGTTGTATTCACGACCCAACGATCGATCTGCGGCATGAGCTGGTAGCGCTGCGCGGGACGCAGGAAGTCCGCGGTGTCAGAGTCACTGCCGCGCCCCGGCAGCCGTATCAGCACTTCGACGGACGGGCCGGTATCCACGCCGCGGCTCATCGCGATGATCGGCTGCACCGCGAGTTCGAAGGAATCGTCGTGCAGCGCAGACTGCAGCTCCCGCAGCCAGCGAATATCGCCCCGCTCTCGCGCGACGGCCTCGTCGCGGGCAGAGTAGATGTGAACCTTGCCGCGCCCTTCCTGCTTCGCGACATAGCAAGCCGAGTCTGCCGCGCTCATCACATCCTGGACCGTACCGCTGATGTGGCTGATCTCGACCAGGCCGATCGAGATGCCGATGTTGAATATCTTGTCCTTCCAGACAAAGCGATAATCGCCGACGGCATTGCAAATATCCGTCGCGATCTGCCGCGCCTTATCAATGGGGCAGCCGATCAGCAGGGCCCCGAATTCATCGCCACCGAGCCGCCCCACGAAGTCCGAGTCGCGTACCTGCTCCTTGATGAGTGTCGCGACTTCGCGGAGCATGCTGTCCCCGGCCAGGTGACCGCAGCTGTCATTGACCGCTTTGAAGCGGTCGAGATCCATGTAAAACAGCATGTGCACGGCTTCTTCGGTGTGCGCAGCGTCCATCGCCTCGTCCAGCCGGCGCTCGAATTCGCGGCGGTTGATCAGCCCGGTCAGTGGATCGTGGGTGGCCTGGTAGCTCATCTTGCGGGTAAGGCCGCGCAGCTCGCCGACATCGTGGAACACGACGACGGATCCCGAGATGCTCTCGCCCGGCCCGCGGATCGGCGATGCGGACAGCTCGACCGAATGCTCTTGCTCGCCATCCTGGGTGACCATCACGGCGCGGCGCCCCATGTTGACCCGGCGACGCATCGCGAGGCAGCGGTCGACCGGGTCACCGAGCGGGCGCCGGTCGGAATCGTCAACGAGCGTGAACAATTCGCCAATCCTGTGACCCGCGGCATCGTCCCGGCTGGTGCCGATCAACGTCTCCGCCGCACGATTCATATAGTCGATATGCCCGTCGTTGTCCGTGGTAATGATGCCCTCGCCGATCGATTCGAGCGTGTACTGCGCCGCCCGCTTGCTGCGCGACAAAGAAACCTCGAGGCTTTTTCGATGACTGACGTCACGCGCCACCGTCAGGATCGCCGGCCGGCCGTGAAACTCGATCGTGGAACTCTGGGCCTCGACCCAGAGCCCGGCGCGCTCGCCGTTGATAAGCTGTATCTCCAGCCGCCGGGGCACCTCCTGGCCCTCGAGGCGGCGCGTGACCGACTTGCGGAACAGCGCGCGGTAGGCCGGCTTGACGAGATCCACGACGTCACGCCCGACGAGTTGCGCCGGCTCGAGGCCGATCAATGCGGCGGCCGAGTCGTTTGCCAGCAGGATTTTCTCATCGTGGATCAGCACGATCTCGGGCAGCGTGCGCGCGAAATCGCGGAACAGCCGGTCACGACCCTGGATCTTCTGGTCGCGCTCCCCCAGCGCGTCGAACAGCCGGTTGATGGTGACCGTGAGGTCTGCCATGTCGCGGTGTTCGTTCACGCTGAGCCGGCGCCCGACCGAGGCGTCGGCCGCCACTTCAACGAGTTCCTCGCGAAGCCGGCGAACGCGCTGCTGCAACCGCCGCCGCGTGATCTCCGCGACGACCGCCGCGACGGCCGCCGCCGCCAGCAGAAGCGACAGCACGACCAGGATTAGAATCGCGGAATCCATTCAGGCGCCAATATCGCGGCTGGGCGGCAGCGCTGCAAGTGTCGCCCGTGGCTCCGTCGCTGGTGCAGTCAGGTTGTACCGGATGTAATGCCGCTCATTGATCATTTGTTATTATTGGCCGCCCGAAGTTCATCGCCGCGGGCGCGACTTCGAGGTCGGAAGCGCCGTAAAATAAGGCATCTGTAAGCATATCCCAGTGGCTTAGGCCGGCTGCCTTGATTCACCATAATTCGGTGGCAGGGTGACCGATGCAACTGGAAAACCCGGTAGGCGACTGAAGCATGAATATCGATTTAGCACGACAACAGATGATCGACCAGCAGGTTCGCGCGTGGACGGTGCTAAATCCCGCCGTTCTCGACGTATTGTCGGCGGTGCCGCGGGAGAAATTCGTACCGGGGCCCTATGAAGCGCTCGCGTTCGCCGACACGGAGATTCCCCTGGGCCATGGCGAATTCATGATGACGCCCACGGTCGAGGGGCGTGTCTTGCAGGCGCTCGACCTCGGTGCGGACGATCACGTGCTGGAAATCGGCACCGGTAGCGGTTTCCTGACGGCCTGCCTTGCGACACTGGGCGGCACGGTAACGAGCGTGGATATCCATGCCGACTTCGTGCGCGATGCGGCGGGCAAACTCGCGAGCGCCGGCATCGATAACGTCGACTTGCGCACCATGGACGCGACGGCCGAACTGCCCGACGAACGCTACGATGCGATAGCGGTGACCGGATCGATCGAGACTTTCGACCCTCGGCTCGTCGATGCGCTGCGTCCTGGCGGCCGTCTTTTCGTGGTCGTCGGCGCTGCACCCGTCATGGACGCGCGCCTCGTGCGCCGGACCGGCAACGCCAACTGGAAAAGCGAATCGCTGTTCGAAACGACGCTGGGTCCGCTCGTGCATGGCAGTTTGCCGCCGCAGTTCGTATTCTGAAAGCGGCAGCGATGTGCACCCGGGCGAATCCACTTCGGCGTATGCTGCATCCAGGCTGTAGCAACGGCAGCACACTGCCAGGGCGAACTTCGACCGCCCGCAGGCGTCGGACAGCGTAGGAACTTGATCATCGCAACTGGTTTAGTGATATAGTAAACTATAACACCTGGGTTCGACCCCCGCCCCGCACTTCGTGGAATAAAAACGTATGAAAAAACGAATGATTTTCAGGCCCCTGCTGATCACCGCCGCGATGCTCGCCGCATCCACGCCGGGCCAGGCGGCGACTCTGCTCGAGATCTACCAGCAGGCATTGCAGAGCGATCCGCGGATACACGAAGCCGAGGCGCGCCGCCTGGCGGCGCTGGAGGCGGAACCGCAGGCGCGTGGCGTCCTGCTGCCGCAGATCGGTTTCGGCGCCGACTGGACCAAGACCGATTCTTCCGGTTCGGGTATCCAGAATGCGGTGGTCGAGCAGCCGGAGAATTCGGGAAATTTCGTCGTGGTGCCGTTCTCGTTCCAGACCGAGGTCGACGATGAAACGACGCGCTGGAGCTTCAGCCTGCGGCAGACGCTGTTTCGCTGGGACCAGATCGTGGGGCTGAGGCAGGCGGACAAAATCGTGGCCAGGGCCGAGGCCGATCGCGAAGCGGCGCAGCAGGACCTGATCGTGCGCGTCACAGAAGCTTATTTCAATGTGCTCGGCGCCGAAGACCGGCTGCTCGCAATCCACGCCGACAGAAACGCAATCGCGCGCCAGCTCGAGCAGGCCAAGCAGCGTTTCGAGGTCGGGCTCATTGCGATCACCGACGTCCAGGAATCGCAGGCGGCATACGACCAGGCGGTCGCCAACGAGATCGCGGCCAAGCGTTCACTCGCGACGGCGCGCTACCTGCTGAGCGAAATCACCGGCTCCTATATCAATGAGCTCGCCGCGCCCGTCGAAAACGTGCCGCTCAAGGCACCCGACCCGGCGAGCGAACAGGCCTGGCTCGATCTCGCCATGAGCCAGAATCTCGCGCTGGTGTCGAGTCGCCTGGACGAAGCGCTTGCCCGTGACGAGATCTCTTTCCGCCGCAATGGCCACTACCCGACCGTCGAGCTTGTCGCGAATGTCGGCTCCACGGATTCGAAGCAGGACCAGGACAACTTCAACGGCTTCGGAGCGCTGCCCGCGGACAGCGACTTCAGGCGCGACAGCATCGGCATCCAGTTCAACCTGCCGATCTTTTCCGGCGGCACGACGTCGTCGCGTGTCAAGGAAGCCATCTACCTGCACCGCGCGGCGCGCGAGCAGCTGCAGCGCGTCACCCGCGAGACCGACCGGCAGACGCGGGACTCCTACCTCGGCGTGCTGGCCGAAATCAGTCGTGTCCAGGCACTGCAGCAGGCCGTTGCCTCGTCGCGGACGGCGCTCGACGCGACCCAGGCCGGTTTCGACGTCGGCACGCGCACCATCGTCGATGTATTGGTCTCGCAGCGAAACCTGTACCAGTCGATTACGAATTACTACCAGGCGCGCTACGACTACCTGCTGAATCTGATGCGCCTCAAGCAAGCCGCAGGGATCCTGCAGGTGCAGGATCTCGAGAATCTCGAACCGTTCCTCGTGCCGCGCAAGCCGCCAGAGGACCAGTTCGCAGAGGAAGCCAGGAAAGCCGCGCAAGAAAGCGCCGAGTAAGCGCTCAGTCCACCAGCGGTTCGATCATCGCCATCAGCCGCGCCAACGCGCCGCGGTTGCGCTCCAGGATCTCTCGCCCGGCGTCGCCCAGGCGAGACGCGGTCTGCGAATCAGACAGCAGGCGCCCTGCCTCCGCCGCAAGCTCCGCAGGATTATGCACCAGGGTGCACGCACCGCTGGCAACGAACATGTCGGCGATTTCCTGCGCGTTGAAGACATGTGGGCCGCTCAGCAGCGGCAGGCCGAGCGCCGCCGGCTCCAGCAGGTTGTGCCCGCCGATCGGCACCAGGCTGCCGCCCACGAAGGCGACGTCGCTGGTCGCGTAGAACAGCGTCAATTCGCCCATCGTGTCGCCCAAAAATACCTGCGTGGAGACGCCGCAGGGCTTGCCATCGGTACGCGCGACGACATTCGTGCGCTGTCTCTCGAGCATCTCGCGCACGCCCTGGAAACGCTGCGGATGGCGAGGCACCAGCACGAGCAACAGCTCGGGATAGTCTTCCAGCAGGATCTGCTGGGCCTGGAGGACGAGTTCTTCCTCCCCCTCGTGCGTGCTTGCCGCGATCCAGACCGGGCGATCGCCGAACAAGTCCCTGCGCAGCTCCCGGCCGCGCACGGGCAGATCCGGCGGCAACTCGACGTCGAACTTGATGTTACCGGTGACCCGGGTGCGTTCCCGGGCCGCGCCCAGCGACAGGAAGCGCTCCGCGTCGGCGTCGCTCTGCGCCGCGATGATAATCCCGTGCGACAGGGTTTCGCGAAACAGCGGCAGCAGGCGACGGTAGCTTCGCACGGACTTCGGCGAAATGCGTGCGCTGACCAGCACCAGCGGAATGCCGCGCACGCCGCAACCCCGGTACAGGTTCGGCCAGATCTCGGTCTCCAGTATCAGCGCGACGTCCGGATTCGTGGCGGCGAAAAAGCGGTTGACCATGGACGGCGTTTCGAACGGGATGTAGGTGTGGTGCACCGCGTCGCCGAACAGCGATGCGACGCGCGCCGCCCCGGTTGGCGTTACGGTGGTCACGAGCAGCGCCCGGTCGGGATAGCGCTTGCCCAGGGCACGGATGAGCGGCACCGCGGCCACGACTTCGCCGACGGAAACCGCGTGAATCCAGATGCATCTGTCGAGACGGGGATAGCCGATGCCGAGACGCTCGCCGAGGCGTTTCAGGTAAGAGCGGTTCGTGATGCCGCGAATCAGCCAGTAACAGACGTACGGCAGGTACAGCAGGTAGGTCACAAAATTATAGAAGAGGCGCACGCCTTACTCGCAACGCGCCGGCCTGCTCAGCCGCCGAGCTTCTCGATGATGCGGCTGGTGGAATGGCCATCACGGAAATTCAGCACCCGTACTTCGCCGCCGTTCTGCAGCACTTCCTTGCCGCCCGCGATCTCGTCCGGCCGGTAGTCGCCGCCCTTGACCAGCACGTCGGGAAGCACGGCCGCAATCAGTTCGGCCGGCGTATCGTCGGCGAACGCCACGACCCAGTCGACGGCCGCGAGACCGGCCAGTACCAGCATGCGATCCTCGAGCCCATTGATCGGCCGCGACTCGCCCTTGAGCCGCCGCACCGAATCGTCATCGTTGACGGCAACGATAAGCCGGTCGCCAAGACTCTTCGCTTCTTCGAGGTAGGCGACGTGGCCAGCGTGCAGGATGTCGAAGCAACCGTTCGTCATGACGATACGCTCCTTGCGAGCGCGGGCCTCGCCGACAAGAACCAGCAACTCGTCGCGGGTAACCAGCCCGCGTCCACCCTGCCCGCGCTGATGCAGCGCGACCTGGATCTCGCCCGGCGTCACCGTCGCCACACCGATCTTGCGAACCACGAGGCCCGCCGCGATATTCGCCAGCGCCGACGCCGACGCGAGGGACTGGCCGCTCGCCAGCGCGCCTGCGAGGGTCGCGATGACGGTGTCGCCGGCGCCAGTCACGTCGAAGACCTCACGCGCCTGGGTCGACAGGAATACCGGTTCGTTGCCGGTTTCGAGCAACATCATGCCCTTCTCGCTACGCGTCACCAGCAGCGCGGTCAACCCGAGTGCCTCGACCATCTGCCAGCCTCGCACCGCCAGTTCCGCGTCAGTGGCGCAGTGGCCGGCCACGGCCTCGAACTCGCCCTGGTTCGGCGTCAGCAACGTCGCGCCGCGGTACTTTTCGAAGTCGCGACCCTTGGGATCGACCAGCACGGGCACGCCGGCTTTGCGGCATACCGCGATCATGGCCCCGACGTCGGTCAGCGCACCCTTGCCGTAATCCGACAGCACGACCGCGCCGGCGCCGGACACGGCCTTGCCGAGGGCGTCGACCAGTTTGCTGTCGCGGAGTTCGGCCGCGTTTTCCTGATCGAGCCGAATCAATTGCTGGCCGCGGCTCTGCACGCGCGTCTTGGTGATCGTCGGACGATCGCCGACACGGGCGAAGTCGCAATCGATGCCGTGCCCCGTCAGCAGTCGCTCTAGGGTATCCGCCGCCGCATCGTTGCCGACCGCGCCGATCAGCCGGGTCTTTGTGCCCAGCGCTGCGAGGTTCACCGCAACGTTCGCCGCCCCGCCCGGCCGGTCGTCGGTTTTCTGAACATGCACGACCGGCACCGGCGCCTCGGGCGAGATACGGCTGGTTGCCCCGAACAGGTACTGGTCCAGCATCACGTCGCCGGCAACGACGACGCGTGTCATGGAAAAATCAGGGATCGATAGGGTCACGGCGCGAATTTACCACGAGCGGTCATGCGCAAGCACCTCAGCACCGCCGAGCTTGGCTGAGATGGATGCGCTGCGAGGAAAGTGAAGCGCGAAATCGCGCAGCGTACACGTCAGTACGTGAGCAGATTCCGCGCTCTACTTGACGCTGCAGAGCGCCGCCTCAGCCGCGCTCAGGTCAGCCGCACTTGGAGTCGCCGCAACTGAGACACGTCATGCACCCATCCATCATGATGACCGCCGCCGTGCTGCACTTCTTGCAGAGCTGTGCGCCCTCCGGGAATTCGCTTTTCGAGAAGGCATCCTGCTGCTTGCGCGACTCTTCGAACTCGGCGCGCTTTTGCTCGATCAGCTTCTTCTGGTTGTCGTCGAGTTCATGGTTCGCCACCAGCCCGATGGCGATGAGGTGCTTCTCGACGATGTAGCCGAGCTCCGCGATGATGGACGGCATGTACTTGCCGCCGGGCTGCCAGTAGCCGCCGCGCGGATCGAACACCGCCTTGAGCTCGTCGACTAGGAACGCGACATCGCCACCCTTGCGGAACACCGCCGAGATGATGCGCGTCAAAGCGACAATCCACTGGTAATGATCGAGGTTCTTGGAATTGATGAATATTTCGAACGGACGACGCTTCTCGTGCTCCGTTCCCTCGTTGAGGATGATGTCGTTGATCGTGACGTACATGGCATGGTCAGACACCGGTGTCTTGACCTTGTAAGTCGATCCGACCAAAACCTCGGGACGCTCGAGCTTCTCGTGCATCCGGATCACTTCGGCACGGTTGCTGCCACCGCCCTCGCGGCGGAGCTCGGGACGTTCGTTCTTCTCTTCCCGTGTCGGCTGCTTCACGGCATATCCGACAATCTTCTTCTCGATCTTCATTTCCTGGATTCCTCAGCAGACGCTGTGCTCGCAACCTGCGTCAAAATTTTCCGTAGTAGCCTTCTTTGAGCGCGTCGAACAGATTGGCCGCGGTATGCGTTTCGCCGTCGTATTCGACCTCTTCGTCGCCCTTGAGCTCGACCGTGGAACCGTCGTCCAGCGTAAACGTGTAGACCGTGTTCTTCAGGTCCTTCTCCTTCACCAGCACGCCCTGGAACGCTTCCGGGTTGAAGCGGAACGTCGTGCAGCCTTTCAGACCCTGCTTGTAGGCATACAGGTAGATGTCCTTGAAGTCGTCGTAGGCGTAATCGGTCGGGACGTTGGCGGTCTTCGAGATCGATGAATCGATCCACTTCTGCGCCGCGGCCTGGATATCGACGTGTTCCGTCGGCGAAATGTCTTCCGCGGTGATGAAATAGTCCGGCAAGCTGTTTGTTGCGTTGCTTTCCTGGGCACCCGGCGGCAGCGCTTCCTTGTTGACCAGTTCGCGATAGGCGAGCAGCTCGAACGAAAAGACGTCGACCTTCTCCTTGGTCTTCCTGCCCTGCCGGATCACGTTGCGGAAATAATGGTGCGCGAAGCTCGGCTCAATGCCGTTGGATGCATTGTTGGCGAGCGACAGGGAAATCGTACCGGTCGGTGCGATCGAGCTGTGGTGTGTGAATCGCGCACCGACCTCGGCCAGCTCCTTGACCAGTTCCGGCGCTTCGGCGGCCACACGCTGCATGTAGCGGCTGTAGCGCGCATGGAGAATCCGCCCGGGGACCTTGTCGCCGGCCTCGTAGCCATCGCCGCGCATTTCCGGGCGCCGCGCCAGCATCTCTTCGGTGACCTCGAACTGCTCGTTCATGATCGGCGCCGGACCCTTTTCCCGCGCAAGTTCCAGCCCTTCCTCCCAGCCTGCCAGCGCCAGTTCGCGCGCGACCTTCTCCGTGAATGCCACAGAGTCTTCGTCGCCGTACTTCATGCGCAGCATCGTGATCGTCGAACCCAGCCCGAGGAAGCCCATGCCGTGGCGGCGCTTGCGCTGGATCTCGTTGCGCTGCTGCGGCAGCGGCAGGCCATTGATCTCGACGACGTTGTCCAGCATCCGTGTGAAAACCTTGACCACCTTGCGGAACGCGTCCCAGTCGAAGCGCGCGTCGTCCGTGAACGCATCGACCACGAAACGGGTCAGGTTGACGGAGCCGAGCAGGCAGGAGCCGTAAGGCGGCAGCGGCTGCTCGCCACAGGGATTGGTTGCGCGGATATTCTCGCAGAACCAGTTGTTGTTCATTTCGTTGACCTTGTCGATCAACACGAAACCTGGCTCGGCAAAATCGTAGGTGGAGGCCATGATGACATCCCACACGCGGCGCGCCGGCAGGGTCTTGTAGATCTTGCAGGCAACGAGCCCTTCCGGGTTGGACACGTAATTGCCCGCCTCCGGCCACTCCCGCCAGACGAACTGGCTTTCGTCACCGATATCGAGATCGTCCTGCTCGACCTCCTTCTGCGTGACCGGAAAGGCGAGCTTCCAGTCTTCGTGGTTGATGACGGCCTGCATGAACTCGTCGGTAATGAGCAGGGACAGGTTGAACTGCCGCAGGCGCCCGTCCTCGCGCTTGGCGCGAATGAAATCCATGACGTCAGGATGACCGATATCGAAGGTCCCCATCTGCGCGCCGCGGCGACCGCCCGCCGACGAGACGGTGAAACACATCTTGTCGTAGATATCCATGAACGACAGCGGACCGGATGTATAGGCGCCCGCGCCGGTGACGTAGGCGCCTTTCGGGCGCAGCGTCGAGAACTCGTAACCGATGCCGCAACCGGCCTTCAGGGTCAGGCCGGCCTCGTGCACCTTGTTCAGGATGTTGTCCATCGAATCGCCGACGGTGCCCGATACCGTGCAGTTGATCGTCGACGTGGCCGGCTTGTGCTCCTGCGCGCCCGCATTCGACATGATGCGCCCGGCCGGTATCGCGCCGCTTCTGAGCGCCCACAGGAATTCGTTGAAATAGTGTTCCCGCTTGGATTCGGACTCTACGTTCGCAAGTGCTGATGCGACTCTCTTGTACGTGTCGTCGATCGCCTCGTCGAGCTTCGACCCGTCTTTCGCGATGAGCCGGTACTTGGCGTCCCAGATATCGAGCGAGGCTGGCTGGAATTCGATGTCGGCGACCGTGTGCGCATCCAGATGAACGGCAGACTTCATTGGCAGAAATGCTCCCCTTAACTCCCTTCGGAGACCCCGTTGTGTGTGGTGCCCCAATTCTGCGAGGGAATAGCTGCCCTCTCGCCGCTTGTCGATTTTATGGCGGCGAGCGTCAGAGGTGGCCTCCAGACCCTCGTTGATTGGACACAAGATGTTGTGTCCGAATAGGCACAAGATTATGCCCGTAGCGGTCCACTGTCAAGGGTTTGGGCAATTTTTTTGTTATGGCTTTATACTTTTCAAAACAATCAGTTACGTTTCGTATCGAAGTATTAACATTAAAAAAACACAAAAAAAAATGGCACTTTTGTGAAATCGCCGGAGCACTACATATAGTGCCATGTCGTCAAGCCCGCGAGCCGTCTGAAAACAAGGAATTAGCGGCGGGATTTCACCCGATTCGGCGCCTTGAATTGCCTCTGCAAGCCCTCAGATCAGCGCTCGACAACGATTGCAACGCGGCCAGAATGGCCACCGCACACCCTGACCCGAGGAGTAGAGAACCATGAACCTGAGACGATATGAGCCCTGGAGCTTCGTCGACCTGCTGCACCGGGACCTGGACCGGCTTGCCGCCCGCCAGATTCCAGCCGGTGACAGCGACGCGGTCGTGACCGACTGGGTACCGGCGGTCGACATCATCGAGGAGAAACAGCGTTTCGTGCTGCGCGCGGATGTGCCGGGCGTCGATCCGTCCGACATCGAGGTCAGCATGGACGCGGGCTTGCTGACCATCGCCGGCCAGCGGGCGCAGGAAGCATACGGCGAAGACGCCGGTCTGCAGCGCATGGAGCGTTCCAGCGGCCGATTCTTCCGCCGTTTCTCGCTGCCGGACACGGCTGATGCCGAGCATGTCACGGCGCAGTGCCGCAACGGCATCCTGGAGGTCACCATTCCGAAACAGCCGCAGGTCCAGGCGCGCCGCATCGAAGTCCAGGCAGCCTGACAGCCGTTGATGCGGGCGCGACGATCCGTCGCGCCCGCGCATCAGACAAGCGACAGGCCAGCCGGAACTTAGCCGCGTTGCCGGTGTCGACGGCATTGGGCCTATAATCCCGTGTTCACCGGCGATTCAGCCGGCACGCCGTATGGTGACATGCGGCTTCTGCAAGCTCGAGGCAAGCGATACATGATCAACAACTTCCGATTCCTATCCGCCAGTCTGCTGCTGGTTCTGTGCGCAGCGAGCTGGGCGGCACTGCCGACGATGGTCAACGACAACGAATTGCCCAGCCTGGCGCCGCTCGTGGAGCGCGTCTCGCCGGCGGTCGTCAATATCCGCGTGAGCCAGACTGTCAGCACGGGCGGGCACTTCGGCGACGAGGCATTTCGCCGCTTCTTCGGTCTGCCGGACATGCCCGGCGGCCAGCGCGAGGTCGCCAGCGCCGGCTCGGGCGTCATCGTTGATTCCGAGAACGGCTACATCCTGACCAACCACCACGTGGTGGACCAGGCCGACCAGATCCAGATCTCGACGATCGACGGAGAGGTCTTCGATGCGG
Organism: Woeseiaceae bacterium; assembly: GCA_041601995.1. Lineage (GTDB taxonomy): Bacteria > Pseudomonadota > Gammaproteobacteria > Steroidobacterales > Woeseiaceae > UBA1847. The sequence goes on from JBFIHC010000036.1 coordinate 19,120, forward strand.
AGATCGTCGGTTCGGATGCCGCCACCGACATCGCGGTCATCAAAGTCGATGCGAAAGGGCTGACCGACATGCCGATTGGTGATTCCGAGCGCGTCCGCGTCGGCGACTTCGTGCTCGCCATCGGCAACCCGTTCGGCCTGGGTCACACGGTGACCTCGGGGATCGTCAGCGCGCTGGGGCGCAGCGGCATCAGCCGCGACGGCTACGAGGACTTCATCCAGACCGACGCCTCGATCAATCCCGGTAACTCGGGCGGCGCACTGGTGAATCTGCGTGGTGAGCTGGTCGGCATCAATTCGGCCATCATCAGCCGCTCCGGCGGCAATGTCGGCATCGGTTTCGCGGTACCGACGGAAATCGCGAGTTCGATCATGCGCCAGATTCTCGATTTTGGCGAAGTCCGCCGCGGGCTGCTCGGTGTGTCGATTGCAGACATCAACCCCGAGGTCGCCGAAGCGCTGAAATCGCCGGTGAACGCAGGCGCCCTGATTACGCGCGTCGAGCCGGGGTCGGCAGCGGAGGATGCCGGCCTGCAGGTCGACGACATCATCGTCGGCGTCAACGACAAGAAGATTTCCGGCGCGGCCGAACTCCGCAATACGATCGGGTTGATGCGCTCGGGCGACGAAGTGGAGATCGAGTACTTCCGCGACAACGACAAGCGCAAGGCGTCCACGTCGCTGGGCCAGCAGCGCGCTGCGGCGACGGTCGGGGCGGAAATCCACCCCGGGCTCGTGGGCGCCCAGTTCGCGCAATCCTCCGCTTCTGGCGATGGCGGGGTCGAGGTAACCGCTGTCGAACCGGGAAGTCCGGCAGCACAACGCGGCCTGCGGGCCGGTGATGTCATCACCGCGATCAACCGCCGGCCCGTTCGCTCACTCAACGAGCTCAACGAGATTGCATCGAGCAGCCGAATCCTGTTCCTGCTCGTGCAGCGCGGCGATCGCGCCCTGATGCTGCAGATTCGCTGAACTGATCGCCCCTGGTCGATGTTGACGACAGGGCCGGAACGCGGCACGGCGTCCCGGCCCTTTTTATTGCGCTGTCCCCGGTTGCGCAGCACCCGGTGGCCGAGTAATGTTTCGCTTCCGGGATTGGTTCAATTGACAAGGGACTGCGCAGCAATCATGTCGCCCCGTTTGGCTCGCATGACGTCCGTCATCGGCATCATCGCCGCCCTGACCGCGTTGCTGCCGGGAACCGCTCCGGCGGCATCCGAGCTCGACGAGCAGCGCGAGCTTTTCCGCCAGCTGTATGCCGATGCCGAACTCGGGCGCTGGGATGCCGTCGCTGCTCTGAGTGCCGGGGAACGCGAACAGCTGCAGGCCTACATCCTGTGGCCGGACCTGCGCGCCGCGTGGTTGCGGGCCACGATTCGCAACGCGGATCGGGACGACATCGACGCCTTCCTCCGCGAGTACGGCACGCTGAAGCCGGCGCGGGAACTCCGTTATCGCTACGCCCTGCATCTTGCGGACTCCGGGCGGCAGGAGGAATACCTCGAACTTTACCGGTCGTATTACCAGGGACAGGATAACGCCAGGCTCGACTGCATCGCGCTGGGCGTCGAGATCGCATCCGGGGCCGGCGACCGCGTTGCGCACAGGGGTCGCGACCTGTGGCTCACCGGGCACAGCCAGGCGGATGAATGCGACCCGGTCTTCGAGTGGATGCGCGAAGCGCAGCAGCTGACCGAAGACGACTACCGCGCGCGATTCGCGCTGGCGATCGATGCGCGCGAGTTCACCCGGGCGCGCTGGCTCGCCCGGTCACTGGACGAGGCTGCACTCGGGGAGGCGAATGACTGGCTGCGGGCCCGCTCTAATCCGGAACGGTTCGTCGACACGCACGGCCAGAGAGCGGATACCGAGATCGCGCGGGAGCAGCTCGCCTATGCGGTAGAGCGAATGACCTACCGCGATCCGCAAAAGGCGCTCGAGCTCTGGAAGCGAGTGGATCGCATTTATGCCTTTTCGCCGCGCGTTCGCCGCGCGACGCTGCGCCACATCGCACTGTGGACGGCTCGCGACAATCTGCCCGGTGCTTACGCGTTGCTGACGAGCCTGGCGCCCGAAGCGCAGGACGAGGAAGTCATGCGCTGGCGCGCACGCGTGAGCCTCCACGCCGAACGCTGGACGGACCTGCTCGGCGACATTGCGATGATGACCGCGGAGGAGCGCGATTCGGAGCAGTGGCGGTACTGGCGGGGGATCGCGCTCGCTCGCAGCGGCCGCGCCGGGCCGGCAAAGGCCATGCTGGAGCCGCTTGCCGCGGAACGCAGCTACTACGGCTTCCTCGCAGCGGACGAACTCGGACTGCCCTACGCGTTCGCGCACGACACGCTCGAGGCGGACGAATCCGTCATCGAGGCACTCGCCAGGCGCCAGGACCTGTTGCGGGCCCGTGAGTTGTTTCTCGTCGGCCTCGACGGCCGCGGCCGCTCGGAATGGGATGCGGCGATTGCGGGCCTGTCCGCCGCGGAAAAAACGCAGGCCGCGGTGCTGGCACACCGCTGGGGCTGGTATTCACGGGCCATCGCAACAGCCGCGTCCGCGGGTCGTTACGACGACCTGGCGCTACGCTATCCGCTGCCGTTCCGGCAGTCGTTCGAGCAGCACGCTGCCGCGGCCAGCATCCCCACGACCTGGGCGCTCGGTATCGCACGCAGCGAGAGCCTGTTCATGCGCGACGTTCGCTCGCGCGCCGGAGCGATCGGCCTGATGCAGCTGATGCCGGCAACCGGCCGGCAGGTAGCGCGGGACATCAAGCTGCCCTACTCCGGGCTCGACACGCTCACCGACCCGAACCAGAACATTCGCCTCGGAACGTCGTATCTTGGCAGCATGATCGCCCGTTACGATGGCAATCACGTGCTGGCGACGGCTGCCTACAATGCCGGCCCGCACCGCGTCGACCGCTGGCTGCCACAGTCGTCCGTCGTCGACGCGCGCATCTGGATCGAGAACATCCCGTTCAACGAGACGCGCAATTACGTTCGCCGGGTACTGGCTGCCGAGACGATCTTCCACTGGCGTCTGACCGGCGAAACGCGACGACTGTCCGACAGCCTGCCGACGGTCCAGCCGCTGCCCGCCGACCGGCAACTCGCCAGCCGCTAGCCTTTACCGGGGTTCTCGTAGCGACCCGCGAGAGCGGCCAGGCGCGTCGCGCGGTCGCGCCGATCGAGTTCCGCGATTTTCCCGGCCTCTTCGTACAGGCAAACCAGATCGGAGCCGCAGTCTGCGTAAAGCGCCAGGAAAGCCGGTACCTGGCTGTCGTACAGCGACATCGGCAGCAGTCGGGCATTATTGAGCTGCCCTGTCAGCCAGTGGTCCTCGCTGCGGCCTGCCGACCTGAGTTGCGCGCGGACATCGTCCGCCAGCTGCCGCAGGCGGGCGGATTTCAGTTCGCGCATGCTGTCGGTGTCGATATCGCGGCCATAAAAGTCGGCCAGCTCGCCGCGAGCGGCCTCCACGAGCATCACCAGGCTGCGGTGGAGTGCCTTCTGCGCGCGGTAAGTGGCCATGTCTCCGGGCCGGCCGTTCGCCGCCAGCCAGCGCTCGATGCCGATCTCTTCGACGGCCGTCGCAAACGATTCGTTGAAGGCCGTGTCGTCCTTGATATAGAGCACCTGGTGCGCCAGCTCGTGGAACAGCGTGGACACCAGTTTCACGTCGTCCCAGCGCATCATCGTATTCAGGACAGGATCGTCGAAGGTGCCGAGCGTCGAATAGGCCGGCACGCCGCCGACAGCAACGTCGAACCCTTTTGCCTGCAGCTTCTCCGCCTCCCTGTAGGCGGCTTCCTCGGAGAAATAGCCGCGGTAGCTGACACAGCCGACGATCGGGTAGCACCATTCGCGTGCAGCCAGTGAGAACTCGGGTGCCGCGAACACGTTCCAGACCACGAAGTCGCGCTCGAGGTCGGAATAGCTGCGGTAACTGTCGTTGTCGGGAAGTCCGAGCTCCGCAATGGAAAAGCGTCGTGCTTCCTGCACGAGCCGCAGCCGGCGATCCAGTTCGGCCGCGGTATCCGGGTTGGCGAGTACCTCGTCGATCGGCTCGCGTTTGCTCAATACCTCGATCTGGCCCCGCGTTGCCTGCACGTAATAGCAGGCGGCCAGCAGGCAGCAAAGCCCGAGCGTCGTGATCGTCTTCAAAGCGGAATGTGAATTCACTGGCAGTGCAATGGAATCGGTTTGCTAGAATCGCGCGATGCAAGTGTACCTCGTCGGTGGCGCTGTTCGTGACGAACAGCTCGGACTTCCCGTGAAAGAACGGGACTGGTGCGTCGTCGGTGCGACACCCGCGGAAATGAACGAGGCCGGTTACAGGCAAGTCGGCAAGGACTTCCCCGTCTTCCTGCACCCGGAGACCGGCGAAGAGTATGCGCTTGCCCGCACGGAACGAAAAACGGCCGCCGGCTATCACGGTTTCGAGTTCCACACGGATCCGACCGTGACGATAGAGGACGACCTCGGACGTCGCGATCTCACCATCAACGCGATCGCGAAGGACGCCGACGGCCGTCTCGTGGACCCCTACGGCGGACTCAACGACCTGCGGAACCGAATCCTGCGACATGTCTCGGATGCGTTCGTCGAGGACCCGGTACGCGTGCTGAGGGTCGCGCGCTTCGCCGCCCGCTTCACCGCCCTCGGCTTCGTGATCGCGCCGGAAACGATGTCGCTGATGCGCTCGATAACGGCCAACGGCGAAATCGACGCGCTGGTGCCGGACCGGGTATGGAAGGAAACGGAGCTCGCACTCCGTGGGGCGAGCAGCCGCGTGTATTTCGAGACACTGCGGGAATGCGCTGCGCTGCAGAGACTGTTCCCCGAAATCGACCGTCTGTTCGGCGTACCCCAGCCCGTGCAATGGCACCCGGAAGTCGACACCGGCGTGCACGTCATGATGGTGCTGGACCAGGCCGAGAAGCTGTCACCCGACCTCGAGGTTCGATTCGCGGCGCTGGTCCATGATCTCGGCAAGGGCACGACCCGCAAGTACAGCCTGCCGAGCCATCCCGGGCACGAGCGGCGCGGCGTAAAACTCATCCGGCGCCTGTCCGAGCGGCTGCCGGTACCGAACGCGTGCCGCGACCTCGGAATGCTCGTGTCGGAATACCACACACACTGCCACCGCGCTTTCGAATTGCGCGCGGCGACGATACTGCGGATGCTGGAGGCGACGGATGCATTCAGGCGGCCACGCCGCTTCGAGCAGTTTCTGCTTGCCTGCGAGGCCGACGCACGGGGCCGCAAGGGCCTCGAAGACCGGCACTATACCCAGGTCGAGCTGCTGCGCGGGGCCTATGCAGCGGCCGCAGGCGTCGATACGGCATCTATCGCCGCGAAGCATGAGGGCAAAGCGATCGGCGCTGCGATTCGCCGCGAACGGCTTGCGGCGGTGGTGGCGTTCCGGTCCGGTTTTCAGCCGCCGCCGTAGAAATACAGGAACACGGAGAACACCGTCACCTCGCCGTAGTTCTCGGAGTCGTCGTATCCCAGCCCAAACTCGATGTCGTTGCGATTGCCGATCGGCGCCAGGAAGCGCACCGAATAGGAATGGGTGCGGCTGCCCTCCACCGCACCTTCCCACTGCCCGGCCTCGAACTCCAGGCGCCTGAGACCGAAATCGATCCCCAGGGTCAAGCTCGCGCGGTAGTCGACGAGCGTATTGAGCAGGCTCAGCCGGGTCACCGAGATCAGGTTGACGATGTCGCGATTGGGATCGAGGCGCAGGTTGATGCTGTAGTCGTAGCTCATGCCCTTGAAACGGACGTCGACCCTGTCGGAAAGCTCGAGACGGGCACCGAGTCCGTAGCCGTTCGCATCGAAGTTCACCTGGCGCCGGCGCAAGAAATCGAACTCCGGCAACTGCAGTTCGAAATCGCGGAACTCGTAGTCGAAGCTCAGGGAAGCGCGGGTCGCGCGGAAGTACAGGGACGCTCGCGCATCGGTCGAATCAAGCACGCTGCTGTCGCCCCAGTAGGCCAGTCCGAGTCTTACGCCGGCAGGATCGAAGAAATGGTCGAGACCGACATCGCCATACCACGTCTCCAGCTCATCGCCGATCGGCAGTTCCACGCTGCTGCGTGCCAGCCCGGCAGACAGCCACGTCTCCTCGCCGACCGCCCGGTCGCCCAGCAGTACCGCGGCGATGCCATCGGCCGAGTCAGCCTGTATGCCTCCGGCAATCACGTACTCGCCCGCAGCCCAGGTGTTACCGGACAACAGCAGCAGAGGGAGCCACCTAGACCATGACATACAGAATCACCGCCGCCAGGATGAGACGATAGACCGCGAAAGGCAGCAGGCCGATGCGGCTCACGAAACGCATGAAGAAGTCGATGCTCGCGTAGGCCACCACAGCGGCGACCAGCGCGGCGGCCCAGAGCTGTGTCCAGTCGACCTGCTCGTCGCTCATTATCAGGCCGCCCATCTCGTAGACCGTTGCGAGCAGGATCACGGGCACCGACAGCAGGAACGAAAACCTGGCGGCGTCGCGACGGTCAAAACCGAGTATGCGGCCGGCCGAGATCGTAATGCCGGACCGTGACGTCCCGGGCACCAGCGCAAGCGCCTGGGCGCAGCCGATGACCAGCGCATCGCGGAGCGTAACGCCCGCGATGTTCCTGTCGCGGCGGCCGAGGCGGTCCGCCAGCACCATGAGGACGGCGTAGCCCGAGAGGGTGAACACGATCACGGCCGGGCTCCTGAGGTTGGCTTCGATCCAGCCGGCCAGCGCCAGCCCGGCGACAGCGGCGGGCACGGTCCCGATGCCCAGCGCCAGCGCGATTCGTGCCTCCGGCGTCGGCTGATTGAACGTGAGCAGCTGCCCCGTTCCCCGTAGCAGGGCGAAGATATCGTCTCGGAAGAACAGGCACACGGCGAGCAGCGACCCGAAGTGCACCGCGACGTCGAAGGCCAGGCCCTGGTCGGTCCAGCCGGCAGCCGACGGCACGAGCACGAGATGCCCGGAACTCGAAATCGGCAGGAACTCCGTGAGTCCCTGGACGATCGCGAGCACGACCACCTGCAGCCAGGTCATCGACGTACTCCTTGCGTCGCTGATGTGATCATAGGGTGTGTGTCCTGTCGGCCGTTTCGAATGCGGCGGGCCTGGCAATGTCTCCGCGGGCGAGGCAGATGCACTTGACGTTTTCGCCCATCTCACCGGGCAGAGTCAACATTTTGACCTGCCGGGCCGTCTGCAGCTGTGATTCGATCGGCATGTCTGCGAAGTCCTGCAGCTCC
>JBFIHC010000037.1:0-26256 GCA_041601995.1 Woeseiaceae bacterium
CCCGATCCCGAAGTGCGTCTCGAAGCCGTGTTGGCTGCGCTGACTTCGCGCCGACCACCGCCGCACAGTCGCCATTGCCCGCGATGCACGATGCGGTACCTACCGTGCGCGAGGTCGCAGAGGCAGTGATGGGAGATCTCGGCGCGACCGATTACCCGCCCGCCGACCGTCTATTGGAATGACCGGGATACAGGGAGCATCGCTGAATCGTGGAAATCGGCCACATCAACCTGGCAGCGTCGATGAACGGGACCGGCGAGCACTTCGTCAAGCTGGTGGAGGGGCTGAGCGACCTCGGCGTCAAGCAGCACGTGATCGTCCGCAACAGGTCCCTGGCACGCCGTCTCGAAATCTGCGACGGCGTAACCGTGGGCCAGACGGTAAACGCGGCCGTCACCGCATACTGCCTGATGCCGCGGATACCCCTTGTACACACGCACGACGAAGCGGCCGGCCACGCGGGGCTGTTGCTGATGCTCACGCGCTCGATCCCGTACGTGGCGACACGGCAAAGCGAGCATCCTCTCGGAGACAACCCGATTACGCGGTCTGTCTACAGTCGCGCCGTGAGCATCATTTGCCCGACAAGACGGGCGGCCGCCAAGGTGACCGGGCAGGGGCTGGGTGTGCCCGTCGACGTGATCCCCGCGATTTGCTGCAAGAACGTCGACAACCCGGATCGGATGGTCCGGAAAACCGCGGCAGCGCACTTGCGCGTATACCGCCGTGCGGCCGATTCGCGACGTATCCCCGTGCTACTGCTCTGATGCTCGTGGAGACCGTCAGAACTCCCACAGGATGCCGACCGCAGGCAGGCGGGGCAGCCAGTAATCGAGGCTGAGTTCGAGCTCCGAGGTCCCGCCAGGGCCGTCCGTGAGGTCCCAGTCACGACAGCAGGCATTCTTCCGGTCGAGGAGATTCGAGACTTCGAAAAAGACGCTCAGAGTTCCGCGCTTTACGTCGAACCTGCGGCTGACGCGGAAATCAACGCTCGCGAAACCGCCGTAGCGTAATGCGTTGCGGGGTCCCGGAACGACTATGAAGGCAGGCTCGCCATCCGGGTCGACACCGTTCGAGACCAGTGACAAATCCGTGGTCGGCCATCCGCTGTGGAAACTGCCGGCCAACGAAACATCCCAGGTGTCAGCAGACCAGCCGATACCGCCCTGAACCGAATGACGCTGGTCCCAGCCGCGGTATTCATCACGTCCCTCGATACGGTCGGTCGACCTGGAAACGGTGTAGGAGGCCCACCAATGCCAGGGACCCTCACTCCGGCTCAAGGATACCTCGGCGCCGGTGGCACGCGCGCGGGACGGGTCGAGCCGCACCCGATCGGGTTGCAGTTCGGGGATCAGGCCCAGTGGATCGTACAGGTTTTCGAAACGGGGCCGCACCTCGCGAAGGTCCTTGCGAAAGACCTCGACGCGCAGCGACGTGCCATTCCTGTAGCGATGCTGGAGTCCGGCGATCCAATGGTCGGCGCGCTGTGCCGGCCAGTAATCTGCAATGTCGTCCTCGACCTGCAGCTCATGGACCCCCTGCGACTGGTGGTAGCGGCCCCAGCTGAGCCGCAGGTCGGTCCGGTCACCGATACGGTGCAGCACGCTTAGGCGCGGGCTTAGTTGCGAGTCCGAGACCAGGCCCGTGTAGGTCTGATCATCCCAACGCAGTCCCCACTCCAGGATCGTACCGTCGGCAAATTTCCACCGGTCCGCGAAGTATGCGCCGTAGCTGCCCCCCTCGCGCGAGGCGAGCGTTGCCCGATCCAGTCGATCGGGAAGTTGCGGATACAAGGCCGGGAGCCCGAAATACTGCGCCGAGGAGGCGTAGTCGTAGCTCGCCTCGACGAACTGTACCTGGACACCCCACTGGACGACATGGCGATCCGCCGCCCGCCAGGTCCAGTCCTGGCGGATGCCCAGCTGCCGAACATCGCGCTCGTCGCGCACGGCGGCAATCATCTTCTCGGGGTCGTCCAGGAACCCCTCCCGCAGGTTGTCGAATTTCACCAGTGAAAGCACGGTGCTGGTAGAGAGTTCCTCGGACCAGTCGTTCGCAAGCGCCAGCCACAGCTGTACGTTCCGGGTATCGCTGTCCATTTGCTCGCGCTCGGCAGGGTCCGTCTCCAGGACGACCGTAACGCCGTCGTCGGCGTACAGCGCGTTGGCGGTGAACGTCGTCCTGTCGCCCAGGTCGACCGCGTACTGGCCGAAGACATCGAAGTACCTCGGCTCGCCGTACTCGGGATCGATTACCAGGTCGAGGTTGCCGCGTCGCGCGGAGAACAACCAGCGGCTGTCGGACAGCGACCCGGTCGTCAGCACGGACGTGTTGAAGACGCTGATGCCCAGTTCCGTATGTCGCGGCTTGTCGGCTTCCACCGTGTCCATGAGTATGAATCCGCTCATCCGGTCGCCGAAGCGAACCGGGAAGCCGCCTGTATAGACCTCGACACCCTCGATCGCGCGGGAGTCGATCGCGCTGAAGACGTTCTGGTAATCGCGCACGTGGTACGGATCGAACAGGTCGAGCCCGTTGAGGACGATGCCCACCTCGGTTTCCTCGCCGCCGCGGAAATGCACCGTGGCCGACGCGCCGCTTGCCGCCGCGCCTGGCAGCCGATGTGTGATCCGCAGTGGATCCTCGCCGACATCCGGCATGTTCTGGATCGTTCGCCGGTCCAGGCGGAATCTCGACGAAGAGACGTCCCGGCCGATCTCGTAGCGGCTGGCAGAGACCGTGATCGTCTCGATGTCGCGTTTCACCGTCGCTTTTTCGACGCCTTGCGGTTGCGGCGGTTCTTCGACCGGAGCGGCCGGTACGACCAGGTAGATACCGGCCTCGTACCGGACCGTCAGGCGGTGCGGTTCCAGGATCTGCCGCACGACATCGGGCGGCTCGCCGGGGTCCGGCTCGGTGATTACCACCATCTCGCCGGTCACGAGGGCATTGCTGTAAGCAAACGGGTATCCGGCGGCGCGGAACTCGTCGATGACGTCGGAAACAGGGCGGCCCGTCATGGGCGCAGGGCCGCCTGCAGCGGTCGACAGGGCGGCCACCGCGAAGGCGACGACGAGCATCAAGCTGCGTAATGCCTGCGCGATATCGTTACCTCTCCGTGACGAAGATCGAGCCATTCTCGATGCTGGCTTCGAGGGTTGTGGTCTGCAGCAATACGGCCAACGCCGCCCGGGGCTCCAGGCCCCCGCTGCCTCCGCTCATGCGGGTGGTACGCGCGAGCTGTGCCACCGTTTCGTTCTCGAACTGAAGGTCAAGGCCGGATTCGCGTGCGACCCAGGCGATGAACTCATGGGCGCTGCGCTGATCGACCATGACCTCCGGGCCGATTCTCTCGGCCCAGCGCCATGCATCGCCGTGGGTGCTGACATTGGCGTAGGTGGGGCGTGCATTGCCCTGCAAGCGGACTTGCTGGCCTGCCGTGGCAGTGGCATCCACCGTGTTGCCGACAACTTTCACTTGCCCCTCGCGAACACTGACGGTCAGACCATCCGCCGAAATCCCGGCCATGTACTGCGTGCCCACGTGCTGTACCAGACCTTCGGGCGACCGGACGGCAAACGCCGCGGTCGCTCGCGGCGCGGCACGCACCTGCAGTGCGGAGGGTTGCGAATCGAAGTACACACGTCCACCACGCAGGAAGATCTCGCTCGCGGAGACGAATTCGATTCTCGTGTTTTCGTCGATTCTCAATGAGCCGCCACCGAACCAGGTGAGCGCGGCGGCGCCGCCGCCGCCCGTCACCAGGCTTTGGCCGGTCGAAAGCTCCGGCACGTCGTGCAGTTCGTGCAGCACCGCTTGTTCATCCAGCAGGTAGACTGGACCTGCCGACCTGTCGATCGTAGCAACCCCCTCTGGCAGCGCACTCGGCACGCGCAGGACGAACAGGCTTGCTGCGATCGCGCCGACGATCGATGCCGCCGCAGCCAGCGACACCAGGCGCCGCCGCAGGCGGCGGCGTCCGCACAGCGCCAGCCACTCGTCCCGGACCGCGCTGCGTACGTCAGCGACATCCGCAGCCGATGGCACAGGCCTGGGTGGCGCGCTGCGCAGTATCGATTCGATCGCTTCGTCGTTCTTCAAAAGATCTTCCCGGTTCGTCATCGTTACACCTTCGCACTCAGCGCGCGTTCGTTCATGCCGTCGACCAGCGTTTCGTAGACCTCGCCGAAAGCCCGTCTGGCCCGGGCGAGCAGCGACTGGGTGGCTTCCTGCCCCAACTCCAGGCGGCCGGCGATCTCCCTGACCGAACATCCTTCCACGTACTTCCACTCGAGCACATCGCCGTACCGCGCCGGCAGTCGGTCCATCGCTACCTGGATCAGGCGTATGCTCTCGGTACGGCGGTAGCTCGCTTCGGGTCCGTCGTCCTGCGGTGCCCGGTATGAATCGACAGCGGCCTGGACTTCGGGAAAGTCCTCGGTGAGCACCACGTGTTCCCGGTAACGCGCCTGCTTGCGGAGCCATTCGCTGGTCTCGTTGCGACAGATTGCGCAAAGCCAGGTAAACAGTGCGGATTCGGCGCGGTAGGTATGCAATTTGCGCAGTGCACGCGTAAGGGTGATCTGGGCGATTTCGCGCGCCGCCTCGGGGTCGTCCGACAGGCGCGCCAGCGCGAAGCGGTACAGGCGAGCGAAGTTCTCCTCGAAGAAACGATCGAAGGCCCGCTCGTTGCCTTCGAGCAGTTCTCGTACGAACTTCCTGTCATCGAGGTAGATCGCCATCGCGCCCCACTCCCAGTTGCAGAGAGTTAGACGGTGCAACGCCACGAAATCGGTCGCAGCAGAGCCATTGTACGCCCCCGCAGGCCTGCTGCCGCGTGTTTTTCGGTTACACCTGGCCGAATCCGATATAGGATTCGCCCATGAAAAAGACATCCAGGTACAAAAATCTGGCCGTACTGGGTTGGCGCGAGTGGGTCGATTTGCCGGATCTCGGCCTGATGCATATCAAGGCCAAGGTCGACACCGGTGCCCGCACGTCGGCGTTGCATGCATTCGAGCTACGCGAGTTCGATGTGGATGGCAGGCAGCGCGTGCAGTTCAAGATGCATCCCCGCCAGCGGGATAATGATACCGTCGTCGTGTGCGAGGCAGACGTGATCGATGAACGTATCGTGCGGGACTCGGGCGGACACACCGAGAAACGCTGGGTAATCGAGACGCCGGTAACCATTGGCGATGCTACGTGGCCGATTGAAATAACCCTGACGGCGCGCGACGACATGCTGTTTCGCATGTTGCTGGGCCGCACCGCGATTCGCAAGCGCGCGGTCGTCGATCCGGCCCGTTCTTACCTGGTCAGCAAAAAGCGCGGCGGGATCTGAATCCATGACCAAGAATTCCCCGATCAAGGTTGGCGACACGCTCGTGAAGCCGGGCGAGCGGGCGACGGTGCGCCTGCCGGTCGCCGATCTCTACACCGGTACCTCGCTGTCCATGCCCGTGCACGTGGTCTGCGGGCGCCGCGACGGCCCGGTTCTGTTTGTTTCGGCAGCAATTCACGGCGACGAGCTCAACGGTGTCGAGGTCATTCGCCGCCTGCTCAAACGCAAGGCACTGGGTTCGATTCGCGGCACCCTGCTCGCGGTTCCTATCGTCAACGTGCACGGTTTCCTGGACCAGTCCCGTTACCTTCCGGATCGCCGCGATCTCAACCGATCGTTTCCCGGCACCCGCAAGGGCTCTGTCGCCGCGCGCATGGCGCACACGTTCATGCACGAAATCGTCGGCAAGGCGAATTACGGCATCGACCTGCACACCGGGGCGATAAACCGCAGTAACTTGCCGCAGATCCGCGGCAACCTGGAAGACGAAGCGACTTTACAACTTGCCAAAGCATTCGGCGCGCCGGTGATCATCAACTCGAACGCGCGTGACGGTTCTCTGCGCCAGTGCGCGGCCGACAAGGGCATGCCGATGCTGATTTACGAGGCCGGGGAAGCGCTGCGTTTCGACGAATTATCCATCCGCGCCGGGTTGCGCGGCACGATCAATGCAATGCGTCACATCGGTATGTTACCGTTGAGCAAGCAGACCAGGCCGGTTTCGCCCGTCCGGGCGGACTCGACGAGCTGGGTCAGGGCACCGGAAAGCGGCATCGTAATACCAAAGGTCGAGCTGGGTTCGCGCGTTACGGCGGGCCAGACGCTCGCCGTGATCGGCGATCCGGTGAGCGAAAAAGAAGAGCAGGTAGAAGCACCTTTCGACGGCATCATCATCGGCCACAGCAAGCTCCCGCTCGCGCATGAAGGCGACGCGCTGTTCCATATCGCCGCGTTCAAGAGCGTGGTTCGCGCCGAGAACAGGGTGGAGGAGTTTGCCGCCGTGCACGGGGCCTCATGAAACTGAAATGTATCGGGTACGACCAATGAAGCTGGGAATTCTTTCGACAAACCGCAACCTGTATTCCACGCGCCGCCTGGTCGAGGCCGGCGAGGAACGCGGCCACGACGTGCGGGTGATCAATCACAAGCGCTGCTATATGAACATCGTCAGCCACAACCCGCAGATCCACTACAACGGTGCTCCGATCAAGGCGCTCGATGCCATCATCCCGAGGATCGGCGCGTCGGTGTCGTTCTATGGAACCGCCGTCGTGCGCCAGTTCGAGATGATGGGGGTTTACTCGGTGAACGAGTCCGTCGCGATAACCCGGTCGAGGGACAAGTTGCGCGCATCGCAGCTCCTGTCTCGCAAGGGGATCGGGCTGCCGGTCACCGGGTTCGCGAACGCGCCCGGGGACACCCAGGACTTGCTGGAGCTGGTTGGCGGCGCGCCGGTGGTTATCAAGCTGCTCGAGGGAACGCAGGGCGTCGGCGTGGTCCTGGCGGAAACACAAAAAGCCGCTGAAAGCGTGATCGAGGCGTTCCGCGGCCTGAAAGCCAACTTCATGGTGCAGGAGTTCATCAAGGAGGCGCGGGGCGCGGACTTACGCTGTTTCGTGATCGGCGACAAGGTGGTTGCATCGATGATGCGGCAGGGGAAGGAGGGCGAGTTTCGCTCCAACCTGCACCGCGGCGGCTCGGCAAAGCTCGTCAAGATCACCCCCGAAGAACGTTCGACGGCGGTGCGCTCGGCCAAGGCGATGGGACTCAACGTCGCCGGCGTCGATCTTCTGAGATCGAATCACGGGCCCGTGGTGATGGAGGTCAACTCCAGTCCGGGCCTCGAGGGCATCGAGGCGGCGACCAGGAAGGATGTGGCCGGCATGATCATTGAGTTCATCGAAAAGAACGCGCGCCACGGCAAGACCCGGACTCGCGGTCAGGGGTAAAAAAAGGGGCACCGGGACGGTGCCCCCGGGGCCTTTCGCGGCCGATTAGTGGTCCCTGCCGACTCCGGTATACGAACCGGACTCCCGTTCGTCGTAGTCGTCGTAATCCTCGAAGTCCTCGTAGTCGTCGTAGTCGTCGTCAAAATCGTCATAGTCGTCATCATCGTCGAATTGACGCTTGTGTTTCGGTCCGTGGGACCTGCGGCTCGAAAGAATCGATTCCTCCAGGCGTTGTTCGCGCATCAGGCGAGCGACAGCCGGATAGTCATCGAAGTCGAACTCGTCGAAGTCATCGAATAACGGACGCATGGGAAGTTCCTCCTAGCAAAGGATCGTGCGTGAGAACTCCGGCAGTTCTGCCAGCGGCGGTCTGGCCGCGAACAGGGTCCTGGCCGGAGGGTTGGAAATGTTGCGGTATGCGCGGTGCACGATGTTCCAGCAGACATCGAATTCGTCGTCGTCTCTTGGCAGGAACAGCTGGATGCCGCGGCTCTCGAGCCTGCCCCAGCCGCGCGACAACACCTGGTGGCGCTCCGCGTCGTCGAGCCCCTCGACACTGATGCCGGTTCCACGGATCTTGCAGAACAGGCGAGCGGTCGCGTTTGCGCGCCGCCTGCCCGACATCGTCTGCAGGTAGACGGCGACAGTACAGGGCGACGGCTCGAGCGGATCCTCGAAGGTGTGCAGGCCGGGAAGCCCCGCAATTCGGTCGGCAAGCAAATCCTGCGCCGCGAAGCCGGTATCGGGACCGAGCTTGCTGCGGATCCGGGTCGGGAGCACGAAGCGCGCCGACGCTGAATTGGGTATGGTCATGGCAGTCGATAACCCGACTGTGTATTTCCAGGTCAAGTATCTGTGATTTTGTTTCGATGTCAAGTATCTTGATATCAAAATGGATAACCGGAAGGTGGCATGCAAAAGGACGCGATTGACGAGATCCTGGACCAGTGGTCGGAGGAACGGCCGGACCTCGATACCGCCAGCCTTGGCGTGGTCATTCGCGTGATGACCCTGTATCGCTCGTTCTCGAGGCAGGCCGCGCGGGCGCTCGAGCCGCTGGAGCTCGAGCTGTGGGAGTATGACGTGTTGTCCGCTCTGCGGCGTCAGGGCGCGCCGTACACACTGCCCGCCACCGGGTTGGCGCGCGAGACGGGCCTTTCGAGCGGGGCGATGACCAACCGGATCGACCGGCTGGAAACGCGCGGCCTGGTCCGGCGCAGACCGGACCGCAACGATCGCCGCGGGGTCAACGTCTCGTTGACCACGAGCGGCAGGAAGCTCATCGACAAGGCGATACAGCACCGCCTCGATTCGGCCCGCGACAGCCTGGAGGCGCTCGATGCTGAGCAGCAGCGTGAACTCGCGGCACTGCTGCGCGCCGCGGTCCTCGCGGCGCCCGGCACAGGCTAGTCAGGAGCGCTCGGCAAGCTGCCGCGCGAGCCAGTCGTCCATGCGCTGCTGCAGTATGTCGAGCGGCAGGGCGCCGGCGCCGAGCAATGCGTCATGGAACGCGCGCACGTCGAAGTCCCCGCCGAGGGTCGCCTCCGCATGCGCACGCAGCGACAGGATCTTCAGCTGACCGATCTTGTAGGCCAGGGCCTGGCCGGGCATGACGATATAGCGGTCGATCTCGTTGACGATGTCGTGCTCGGTCTTGGCGGCGTTGTCCTTGAAGAAGTCGATCGCCTGCTGCCGAGTCCATCCCTTGTAGTGGATGCCCGTGTCGACGACCAGACGCACCGCCCGCCACATATCGTAGGTGAGTGCGCCGAAGCGGGAGTAGGGATCCTTGTAGAGACCGAGGTCGTGGCCGAGGCTCTCGCTGTACAGTCCCCAGCCTTCGACGAAGGCGGTGAATCCGGAGTAGCGGCGGAAATCCGGCATGTCGCCGAGTTCCTGCTGAATGGCGAGCTGCAGGTGATGGCCCGGCATGGCCTCGTGGACCGACAGGACCTCGATCTCGTACTTCGGGCGTACCTCGGGCTTGTAGAGGTTGACCCAGTAGATGCCGGCGCGGCTGCCGTCGGCCGCTGGCCGGGAGTAGTAGGCCGTCGTGGTATCCGGCGCAATGGCGTCGGGGATGGGCTTTACGCCATAAGGCATGCGCGGCAACGTACCGAACAGCTTGACGAGCTCCGGATCAATCCGCTTGCTGGTCGCGAGGTAGGCTTCGTAGAGGTCGTCGGGGTTGTCGTAATAGAACTGCGGGTCGGTGCGCAGGAAGGTCAGGAAGTCCTGGAAATCGCCCTCGAAGCCCAGTTCGTCGATGATCGCCTGCATTTCCCCGCGGATGCGCTTCACCTCGTCGAGCCCGGTCCGGTGGATCTCGTCGGGTGTCATGAGCGTCGTCGTGTAGCGGCGCGCGAGAAACTCGTACCAGGCGCTGCCGTTCGGCAGGTTCGACAATCCGACGGTGTCCCGCGTCGCCGGCAGGTAGGTCTTGTCGAAATACCGTGCGAGCTTGCGATAGGCGGGCACGACCGTGTCCTCGATGGTCTTCACCGCGGCCGAGCGCAGGCGCTGCTGGTCTTTCGTGCCGATCGTGTCGGGCATCGTCTCGAAGGTGCGGTAGAAGGGGCTGTCCTCGCCCCTGTCGACCAGCTGGACGGCGATCTGGTTCGGGATGCGCTCCATCAGGACGCGCGGCAGCACGAACCCCCGTTCGATTCCGCGGTTGGCAACCTCGATGGTCTGGTCGACGACGGCGTCGATCTTGTCCATTCGTGCCAGCCAGTCCTCGAAATCGCCGACCGTCTCGAAACGCAGGTAGCTCGCCTGGCTGTCCAGGTTCTGCACGCCGCCGCGCTGGCTGAACGGCATCAGGTAGCCCTTGAACTGGTGCTCGTCGACGCGGCGCTGCAGGTCGCGCCGGAACAGCTCGTAATTGAGCTTGTCCGTCTCCGGCAGCGCAGTCCTGTCGATTGCATAGAGGCGGCGCAGGAATGCCCGCCGCTCGAGGTGTCGCCGATCGATCGCCGCGAGACTGCCGTCGCGCCACTTTGTGTTGTAGCGGCGATCGCCCGCACGAGACGCCACCATCGGGTTCTCGGCCAGGTGCCACTCCCAGGCTTCGTCGAGCAGTGTTCGAAAATCCGTGCTGGCGTCGGCCAGCGCGGCCTGCGAGGTGAGCAGGCCCGCTGCGAGTGTCAGAAGCAACCGTGTTCTCATGTTCGACTCCGTCGAAAACGGACGCCCATGTTACCGGCGTCAGCGCCGCTGGCAACCGGCATCGCCATTGGCTATGATGGCGGGCACTAATCGATAGCGTTCACAGAAGAGACCCCGTCGCGAACGGGGCGCCGAAGGCGCAACTCGCCCGGAAACGCTCAGGCAGAAGGACTGTGCCCGCTGATTAGCTCTGGAGAGCGGCTAGAAAAGCCCACCGAAGGGGTAAGTGACTGTTTTGCATTGCAAACGTCATTGATCTCTCAGGTTTTCGAGGACAGAGGGGCGGCAGGCCGTTTGGCTTGCCGCCCCGTTTTCTTGTTCTGGAGCCGAAATGACCAACAAGACGCCACTCTATGACCAGCACCTCGCCGCCGGCGCGCGCATCGTCGATTTCGGCGGCTGGGACATGCCGCTGCACTACGGATCACAAAAGGAAGAGCATCACGCGGTGCGCCAGCATGCCGGCGTGTTCGACGTGTCACACATGACGATCGTGGACCTGGCAGGCGGGCGGGTGCGGGAATTCCTGCGCCACCTGCTGGCCAACGACGTCGCCAGGCTGACCGTGAGCGGCAAGGCGCTGTATACCTGCATGCTGAACGAGCAAGGCGGCGTGATCGACGACCTGATCGTTTACTACGTCGACGACACCCACTACCGGCTGGTGGTCAACGCGGCCACCCGCGAAAAAGACCTCGCCTGGCTGCGGAAACAGGCACAAGAATTCGGTGTGAAGGTGAGCGAGCGTGCAGATCTCGCGATGCTCGCGGTGCAGGGACCGAAGGCGCGCGAGCTGGCAGCGCCGTGCATCGACGCGGAGTCCCGCGCCGCGGCGCTCGAGCTGAAGCCGTTTTTCGGCATGGACGCCGGCGAGTGGTTCGTTGCGCGCACCGGGTACACGGGGGAAGACGGCTGGGAGATCGTAGTGCCCGGCGCCGATGCGGCTGCGCTCTGGAACCGCCTGCTCGCTGCTGGCGTGCAGCCTTGCGGACTGGGAGCGCGCGATACCCTGCGGCTGGAAGCGGCTATGAATCTGTATGGCCACGACATGGACGAGACCGTGTCCCCGCTCGAGTCAGGGCTCGGCTGGACGGTTGCCTGGGAGCCGGCAGACCGCAACTTCATCGGGCGCGCAGCGCTCGAGAAGCAGCGGCAACAGGGCGACACGCGCCGCTTCGCCGGGCTGTTGCTGGAGGACAAGGGCGTGTTGCGCGATCATCAGCGCGTCGTCGTCGACGGCGTCGGCGAGGGCGAAATCACGTCGGGCGGCTTCTCGCCCACGATCGGCCGCTCCATCGCGCTGGCCCGCTTGCCGGCGGGCGATTACGACCGGGCGCAGGTGGAGGTCCGCGGAAAACTGCTGAACGTGCGGATCGTCAAGATACCGTTCGTGCGCAATGGAGAAATCCGCATCGACGTCTGAGGTCGGTGCGTGACACGACAAGACAGACAACAGGGGAGAGTGAGTGATGAGCGAATTGCCCGGAGATCTGCAATACACCAGCGACCATGAATGGTTGCGACGCGAAGACGACGGCAGCGTCACGATAGGCATCACGGACCATGCGCAGGCGGCGCTCGGCGATCTCGTGTACGTCGAGTTGCCGGAGGTCAACCAGGAGGTGGAGGCCGGCAGCGACATGGCCGTCGTCGAATCCGTCAAGGCGGCATCGGACGTGTACGCCCCGATCGGCGGCACGGTCGTGGCCGTCAACGACGCGCTCTCGGACGACCCGGAAGCCATCAACAACGACCCCTACGGCGACGGCTGGATCGTCAGGCTGGAGCCGAGCGGCGACGAAGGCGAGCTGCTGTCACCGGATGCCTACCAGGCATTGCTCGACGACATCGAAAGCTGACAAGGTAACGACATGCCTTTCATACCCCACACGGACGACGACACGCGGGAGATGCTCGAAGCCATCGGCGCGAAGAGCATCGACGAGCTGTTCGACGAGATTCCCCCGGAACTGAAGATCGATTCGCTGGACGGCATACCCGAGGCCATGAGCGAGATGGAGATCACACGCCTGATGCGCGACCGGGCGGCCAGGGACGGCGCTGCCCAGTGCTTCATCGGCGCGGGTGCCTACGAGCACCACATCCCGCAGGCGGTGTGGGATATCGCGACGCGCGGTGAATACTACAGTGCCTACACGCCCTACCAGGCGGAGGCCAGCCAGGGCACGCTGCAGACGATTTACGAGTACCAGTCGATGATCACCGAGCTGACCGGTCTCGACGTGAGCAACGCCTCGCTTTACGACGGCGCATCGGGCCTGGCGGAGGCAGCGCTGATGGCGGTGCGCAGTAACCGCAAGGCCAAATCCCGCGACGTGCTGCTCGCGCCAGGCGTCAACCCGACCTACTGCAAAGTCGCGACGGCAATAGCCGGCAGCCAGGGGCTCGCCTTCGACTACCTGCCAATGGATGCTGCCACCGGTAACCTGGATTTCGGCGCGCTGGACGACAGTGCCGAACCGGTTGCGGTGGTCATCCAGCAGCCGACGTTCCTGGGAACCCTGGAAGACGTCGACCGGCTCACCGACTGGGCCCATGCGCGCGGCGCGTTCGTCATCGCCGTCGCCAACCCGACCTCGCTTGCGGTGCTTAAGGCCCCCGGCCACTGGGGCGAACAGGGCGCCGATATCGCCTGCGGTGACGGGCAGCCGCTCGGCGTGCCGCTGTCGTCGGGCGGCCCTTATTTCGGTTACATGACCTGCAAACAGCAACACGTCCGCCAGATGCCGGGCCGCATCATCGGCCGCACCACCGACCTCGAGGGCAAGCCCGGCTTCACGCTCACCCTGCAGGCGCGCGAGCAGCACATCCGCCGCTCGAAAGCCACGTCCAACATCTGCACCAACCAGGGCCTGATGGTGACCGCGGCGACGATCTACATGTCCCTGCTCGGCAGCGACGGTCTGGCCGCAGTGGCCAGGCAGTCGGCGAGCAACACGGCGAAGCTCGTTGCAGGGCTGACGTCCATCGACGGGGTCGAGCGCCTGTTCGGCGGGCCGGCCTTCCACGAGGTCGCCCTGAAGTTCGACAGGCCGGTCGCACCGGTCCTCGAAGCGCTGGCGGCGAGGGGCATCCTCGGCGGATACGACCTGGGTGTCGACTTCCCCGACCTTGGCGACGCGCTGCTCGTGTGCGCGACGGAGACCAAGACCGGGGCGGACATCGACGCCTACGTCGAGGCGATGCGCGAGATCTTCTCGGCGGCGTCGGCCTGAGGGGCCGGGAGCACTCCGTGGCGACGATCACTTACGAGAATGCGAACTACCGCACGCGCGGCGAACTGCCCGTGGTCGGCAGCCACGCACCGGACATCCGGCTGGTCGACACGCGACTGAAGAACGCGGCGCTCTCCGACTGGATCGGCAAGCGCAAGATCATGAACATCTTCGTCAGCATCGACACGCCCGTGTGCGCGAAGTCGGTCATTGAATTCGACCGCCTGGTTGCCGAGCATGAGGACGTGGCCGCGCTGATGATTTCCTACGACCTGCCGTTTGCCCACGCGCGGTTTCAGAAAGAACACGGGCTGAAGCACGTGGCAGGGCTCTCGGCGATCCGTCACGCGGGGTTCGGCGAGAACTACGGCGTCGAGATCGTCGAGGGGCCACTGGCAGGCATGTTCTGCCGGGCCATCGTCGTCATCGACGAGAACAACACGGTCGTGCACACGCAGCAGCTCAAGGATATCGCGACCGAACCCGATTACGAAGCCGCGTTCCGCGCGCTCGGCATCAAAGTGTCAGCAGACTGAGGAAGACGAGACACATGGAAAACGACCTGGACAGGCTGATCTTCGAGAAATCCCGAGAAGGGCGCCGTGCGTTTGCGCAGGCCCCCGATACGACAGCGGAGCTGGACATCCCAGTGGAATTCCTGCGGTCGGACCGGCCGCGGCTTCCGGAAGCCTCCGAGCTTCAGGTCGTGCGACATTTCACGCGCCTGTCGCAAAAGAATTTCTCCATCGACACGCAGTTCTATCCCCTGGGCTCGTGCACGATGAAATACAACCCGCGCGTCTGCAATTCGCTGGCGCTGCTGCCGGGCTTTGCCGGCCGCCATCCGCTCGGGCCCGCGAGCCACGGACAGGGCTTCATGACCTGCATGTACGAGCTGCAGGAGATGCTCAAGGAAGTCACCGGCATGCAGGGCGTGTCGCTGACCCCGATGGCGGGCGCCCAGGGTGAACTGACCGGCGTCGCGATGATCATGGCGTATCACAAGGCGCGCGGCGATGACGAGCGCAACGAGATCCTCGTCCCGGACGCGGCGCACGGCACGAACCCGGCGACGGCGACCATGCTCGGCTGCGTGGCAAAGGAGATTCCCACCGGCCCGGACGGCGACGTCGATATCGAGGCGCTCAAGGCAGCGGTCAGCGAGAAGACCGCCGGCATCATGTTGACGAACCCCTCCACGCTCGGCGTGTTCGAGCGCGACATCATCGAGGTCGACGACGTCGTGCGGGACGCCGGTGGCCTGCTGTACTACGACGGCGCGAACCTCAACGCGATCCTCGGCAAGGTGCGGCCCGGCGACATGGGCTTCGACGTCATCCACATGAACCTGCACAAGACCTTCTCGACGCCGCACGGCGGCGGCGGACCCGGCTCCGGCGCGGTTGGCGTCGCCGAACGCCTGCTGCCGTTCATGCCGGTGCCCATCGTCGGCAAGAAAGAGGTCGACGGGCAACCCGTCTACGACTGGCTCACCGAGAAGGACCTGCCGCAGACCATCGGCCGGCTGTCGGGATTCATGGGCAATGCCGGCGTGTTGCTGCGGGCGTACGTCTACATGCGCATGGTCGGCCGCGACGGCATGCGGCGCATCGCCGAGTACGCCACGCTGAACGCGAACTACCTGCAGGCGCGGCTGCGCGATGCGGGATTCGAACTCGCCTACCCGGACCGGCGGGCGAGCCACGAGTTCATCGTCACCCTGCGGCGGGAAGCCAAGGAGTACCAGCTGACCGCCATGGATCTCGCAAAAGCGCTGCTGGATTACAATTTCCACGCGCCCACGACCTACTTCCCGCTGCTGGTGCCCGAGTGCCTGCTGATCGAGCCGACCGAAACCGAGAGCAAGGAAACGCTCGACAACTTCGTGGACGCGATGATCGACATCGCCAAACGGGCGCGGGACGGGGAGTCCTTCAAGGAAGCGCCGTTCAACACGCCGGTGCGACGCCTGGACGACGTCAAGGCGGCGCGGCAGCTCGACGTCCGTTTCGACCCCGAGGCGTAGGAGCGGTTTTCCAGCGTCAATCGCGCGCCCAGGCGCGCTCCTACAGCGGGTTGCAGGCGCGCGTCTCGAGGCGCGACCCTGCGATCGCTTTGCGTGCAACAGATTGTGGAACCCGTCCGCGCCGCCCGGGTCTTCTATACTCTACAATTCGAGCTCGCACCAGGAGCCCTATGAACAACCTCAAGACAATGGCGGCTGTGCTGGCAGCCGCATTCGCGCTGCCTGCATCCGCAGCCGACGACACCGCATGGTCGAATACCCTCGAGCGCATTTCGTCCGGCGTCGTATCGATCCGGGTGGACAGCACGCGGGCTTTCGATACCGAGTGGAATTCCTCGACCCAGGCCACGGGCTTCGTCGTTGACGCGGAGCGCGGCCTCATCCTTACGAATCGCCACGTCGTGACGCCCGGGCCGGTCGTCGCGGAAGCGGTGTTCCGCAACAACGAAGAGGTACGACTGACGCCCGTGTACCGGGACCCGGTGCACGACTTCGGTTTCTTCCGCTACGATCCCGGCGAGCTGCGCTACATCGAGCCGGCCGAACTGCCGCTGCGCTCTGACGGCGCCGGTATCGGCCGCGAGATTCGCGTTATCGGCAACGATGCCGGCGAACAACTGTCGATACTGGCAGGCACGATTGCGCGCCTGGACCGGCAGGCGCCTGATTACGGGCGCGGCAAGTACAACGACTTCAACACCTTCTACCTGCAGGCGGCATCCGGCACTTCCGGCGGCTCGTCGGGGTCGCCCGTCGTCAATATCGACGGCGAGGTCGTTGCCCTGAATGCCGGTGCAAACAACTCGGCGGCCAGCAGTTTCTTCCTGCCGCTCGACCGCATCGAGCGCGCGCTCGAACTGATTCGAGAGGGCGAACCGGTAACGCGCGGCACGCTGCAGACGATCTTTCACAGCAAAGCCTACGACGAGTTGGTCCGCCTCGGGCTGACCGAAAACTCGGAGCGGCTCGTCCGCTCCAGGTTTCCCGGCCAGACCAGCATGCTCGTCGTCGAGCAGGTCATCCCCGATTCGCCCGCGGACGGCAAACTGCAGCCGGGCGACATTCTCATGCGAATCAACGGCGAACTCGTGACGGAGTTCGTGCCGCTCGCGGCGATGCTGGATGACAACGTGGGCAAGGAGATCGACGTCGAGCTGGAGCGCGGCGGCAAGGCAGTTAGCCACACGCTCGCCGTGACCGACCTGCACGCGATCACGCCGGCGGAGTTCATCGAGTTCGGCGACGCGATCGTCAACAACCTGTCCTACCAGCAATCGCGGCACTACAACCTGCCGGTCCGGGGCGTGTACGTGGCGAACCCGGGCTACCTGTTGTCGAAGGCCGCCGTGCCGCGGGGCGCCGTCATTACACAGCTCGGCAAAGACGACATCACCGATCTCGACGATTTCGAGAAAGCCCTCGACAAGCTCGCGACGGGCGACAGTGCGCCGCTGCGATACGTGACCATCGACAATCCGCAGAATACCGTGGTGCGGACTTTCGACATGGACCGGGTGTGGTTTCCGGTCAGGCGTTGCGCCCGGGATGACGCCACCGGCGTCTGGCCGTGCCGCGAGCTATCCGAGGGACCGGCGCCCAAGCCGCCGGCCGTCGGCAGTACTCGTTTCAATCGCTACGACGATCCCCGCGCACGGGCGCTGGCGCCCTCGCTCGTGGTCGTGACATTCGACCTGCCGTACACGCTGTCGGGCGTTTCGGATCGTCATTACTACGGCACCGGTCTCGTCGTCGACGCGCAGCGCGGCTACGTCGTCGTCGATCGCAATACCGTGCCGGTGGCGGTCGGTGACGTCTCCGTGACATTCGCCGGGTCGCTCGAGGTCGATGCGAAAGTCGTGCAGCTGCATCCGCTGCACAACCTTGCCATCGTCGCCTACGATCCCGCCACGATCGGCGAGACGCCCGTGAAGGCGGCGACATTCAGCACGAAACCGCTGCGGCCGGGCGACCCGGTGTGGGTGGTCGGCATGAAAGCGGACCACCAGCTGGTCCACCAGGAAAGCGCGGTCGCTTCCGTCGACCCGCTGGTGCTGCCGCTGTCGCGCACGCTGCAGTTCCGGGACGCGAACATCGAAGGTATCGATCTGGTCAACGCGCCTCGGGAGCTCGACGGCGTGCTGGTCGACAAGCGCGGCCGCGTTACGGCGATGTGGTCCACGTTCCCGATGCCCGCGGGCGGCGATGCCGCGCAGTTCAACCGCGGCATCGGCGCGGATCTCGTCGCCGAATTCGTCGATATCGTTCGCGACGGCCGGCCTTTCTACTCGCTCGAGGCCGAATTCGTCTATGCGCCATTGTTCGCGGCCCGCAACATGGGTGTCGACGAGAAGTGGCTGCAGCGGCTGGAAGCGAACAACCCGCTGCACCGCCGCGCGCTATCCGTGACGCGACTGGTTGCAGGCACACCGGCGGAGAAGAAGCTGCAGAACGGCGACATGATCCTGGCCGTCGACGGCGACGTCGTCACCTCGTTCCGCGCGCTGGAGAAAGCCGTGCAGAAGCCCGAGGTCACCGTGACGGTATGGCGCAACGGCGAGGCGATCGACGTCGATGTCGAGACGTCGGCGCTGGACGGCCGCGGCATCGACCATGCCGTCTCCTGGGCCGGCGCGCTGCTGCAGGACCCGCACCGGCCGATGGCCGCACAACGCGGCATCGATCCCTACGGCGTCTACGTGGCATTCTTCAGCTACGGCTCGCCGGCAACGCGCTACGGACTGTGGGCCGGGCGCCGCGTCGTCGAGATCGACGAGACGCCGACGCCCGACCTCGAGGCTTTCGTCCAGGTCATTGCCGACAAGAAAGACCACGAATCGATCCGCGTGAAGACGGTAACCTGGAACGGCGCCGTGGAAGTGATTACGCTCAAGCTCGATAACCAGTACTGGCCTGCCTATGAAATACGGCGCACTGACAACGGCTGGGTGCGTTCCCATATCGGCTAGAACGCGCCACGGCCTGAAATTAATTGCGCTGCTCGGCTGCGTACTGGCCGGCGCGGCCTCGGCGCAGGCGCTCTATAAGTATCGCGGCGATGACGGCGAGTGGATCTACGCGGACCGCCCGCCGGACGACGGCAAGACGGTCGCGGAGGTGCGCAGCCTGACGCCGTCGTCACCCAGGTCCGGCGTCAACATTGACTACGACTTCGACGGTGACGGGGTTCGGCTGGTGGCCACCAACGAATACTTCGCGCCCGTCGAGCTGGCGCTGAAATTCGAGACCATCAGCGGGCTCGAGTACCCGCACCCGGACGACCCGCTGCGCTGGCTTGTTCCGCCGCGGAGTGCGATGCCCCTGGTGCGGCTGGCGCGTCTCGAGGATGCGGTGCAGCCGTCGCTCGAATACCGCTACGAATACATGATCGGCGACCCCCAGGCGCGGCACCGGCCGGCGGAGCCGTACCGTGCGCCGTTCGCGATTTCCACCGAGCACCCTGTGAGCCAGGCGTTCCCCGACTTGGTGACGCACAACGCGCCCGACACGCAGTATGCGGTCGATATCGCGATGCCGGTGGGCACGGACGTATTTGCCGCTCGTGGCGGCGTCGTATTCGACGTCGCCGCGCAGAACTTCAAGGGCGGAGCGGATGCGTCGAATATGTCGCTGGCGAACGTCGTGCGCATACTTCACGACGACGGCACTTACGCCATCTATGCCCACCTCAACTGGAATTCGATTCGTGTGCGGGTTGGCGACGTAGTCGAGCGCGGGGAGTACATTGCGGATTCCGGCAATACCGGCTACTCGAGCGGGCCCCATTTGCATTTCGTCGTGGTGCGTAACGCCGGCATGAAAATGCAGTCGGTGCCCGTGACGTTCGCGGGGGCGAATTCTGCGGCCATTGCACCGGCGACCGGCCAGGCGCTCACCGCGTACTAGCGACAGCAGCGCCTAGTCAGGGACATACGCCGCGACCGCCAGCAGCACCAGCACCACGGCGCCGATGATCATCTTCGCCGTCGTTCCCCAGAAGCGGCCGATCGCGGCGCCGCGCCCCGCCTCCACGCTCTGCTCCATCGGGCGTCCGGCCATTCGGTCCCCGACCAGCGAGCCCGCGAAGGCACCTGCACAGGCACCGATCAGGGTGCCGAGCACCGGCACCGGCAGCGCCGTGCCGAGAATGGCACCGATTATTCCGCCGATGATCGCCAACGCCGCGCCGCGCTTGGAACCGCCCGCCTGGCGTGCACCCGCCGCGCCCATCAGGAATTCGAGGATCTCTGCGAGCAGGGCGAGGCCGGCCGAGACATACAGCGTCGCCTGGCTGAACATGTAATCGCCCGGCTGCAACCACTCAATCACGGCCGCTACCAGCACCATGAGCCAGATACCGGGCATGCCGAACAGGATGGTCGCCCAGAACGCGAGGTTGAGCAGCGTGATGAGCGTTGCATACAGGTAGATCATCTCGCGACGTAGCCTACAATCAGAAGCCGGCCGAGGGAAACACGGCGTCACGGGATCGAGCAACGGGAGGTAGAAAGATGGCGACAGGAGAATGCAATTGCGGCGCCGTGGCGTTCGAGACCACGTCCGAGCTCCCGGGGGTCATTGTCTGTCACTGCTCCATCTGTCGGCGTGCGACCGGCAGCAATGGGATCGCGGTGATCGTGGTCGACAAGACGGCATTTCGATGGCTTCGCGGCGAAGACCGGGTCGCGAGCTGGAAGAAACCGGACGCGGACTGGGAGCTGTGGTTCTGCCGAACTTGCGGTTCTCCTGTACCGGGTAAGAACGACGATACACGGATGTTCGTACCGGCCGGCCTGATCGCACAGGGCGCTGAGTCGCTGAGGGTGACTCACCACATCTGGGTGAATTCGAGAGCGCCGTGGGACGAAATCGGCGATGCGGGCAAGCAGTGCCCGGAGGCCTTCGAAGCCTAGAGACGTTGCCGGTCCGCCCGCCGCACGGGGCTAAACTGCTATGCTCTGCTCGTAAACGTTTCGCAGGGGGACAGTGGCCATGTTCATTTCGACGCTGACGGGTACTTTCGAAATCGCCGACGCAGATTCCCGACCTCCGCATCCCGACGAGATGCTGGGGCTGGCGCTAGAAACCTTGCGCACTATGCCGATCCGCGGTCTGCGTTATCCGCCGCAGGAGGGCGGCTCCGGATGGTATATCTGGGGCGGCGAGCACATGTCGCAGGCGGCGGATTTCTTCACACCGATCAAGGTTCGTGACCTCGGTGACTACGTGCCCAACATACATCCGTTCCTCGACCTCCCTCCCGGTTTCCGCTTCGAGACCGACACGCGTGGCCACCAGCACGTGTGGTTCGACGGTAGCCTGCTCGACGTCTGATGCATTGCGCGTTTCGGTCCCCAGATGCAATTCACACCAAAGAACCGCAAGGACTGGCGCGACTGGCTGCGCAGGAACCATGACTCGAAGCCAGAAGTCTGGGTGGTGTTTTTCAAGAAGACATCGCCACAGACAAACCTGTCGTACAACGACGCGGTTGAGGAAGCCTTGTGCTTTGGCTGGATCGACGGGGTGAAGCGTTCGATCGACGAGCACCGATACATGCATCGCTTCTCGCCTCGCAAGCCCGACAGCAAGTGGTCCCCGTCGAACAGAGAGCGTGTCCGGCGCATGCTCGATGCCGGGCTGATGACGGCGGCGGGGAAGCAGGCGGTTGCGCGGGCGAAGCAGAGGGGGTGCTGGGATCCGCCGGCAACCTCGCCCGGGCCACTACCGATGCCACCGGCATTCGATCAACGGCTCAAGCGGGACAAGAAAGCACGGACGTTCTTCGACTCCCTCCCGCCTTCCTACCGCCGGCAATACGTCGATTGGGTCGCATCTGCAAAACGGGAGGACACGGAGAAGCGTCGCATCGGCGAGGCCATTGAACTGCTCAGGCGCGGCGCGAAACTGGGGATGCGATAGCGGCGCCGGTCTTCAGTGGCAGGCTCGTCCATCAGGCCAGGCTGCCCGGCTCCCGTCCGGAGCGAGCGGCTGGTCCCGGCCGGAACCGACCTGTCGAGCCCGTCGTGCTTATTGGGCCTGGTCCCGTTCCTCCCGGAACTCGTGCTTCACCCAGTCCACTTCCATCACCCACTCGCCCGCCATGGGAGCGTCGGTGATCTTGGCAAAATTGAGAATGGCGAACATGGGTTCCGGGTAGTTGTCACCGTGGCCCACGTTCCGGTGCACTTCTTCGCCGTCCACGCGGTAGACCAGGTCGCCTCCATGCCACTCCACCGAGTACTCGTGAAACTCGCCCAGCGTAACGGGCCGGTCCACCCGCAATGACCGCCAGTCGCCGCCACCGCAATGGCCTTCGTTGCGAATCGCGCCGGTGGTGAACTGGTCCGGGCCGTGATCGCCGTGGTGTTCGAAAATGTCGATCTCGCCGGAGCCGGTCATCGGCCAGCAGACGATTTCGTCGGGCTCATCGACCGGCGGCTCGTTGTTCTGTGCCCCGAGCAGCCACCAGGCCGGGAACATGCTGGGCTGGCCGTTGTCCGGTACCCGCAGGCGGGCCGTCCACTTGCCCTGGATGAACTCCTTGCGGTTCTTGGAAATAATTCGACCCGCCACGTATGGCGTCGGTGGCGGTGGTTCGCCCTGCTTGTTCAGCATCTCGCAGGGCCGTGACTCGCCCAGGTTGATCAGCCGAATCTTGAGCGTCCCGTCACTGACTTCGCGGGTGCCGTACTCGCCGCCGGGCACATAGCAGTGCTTCTCGTCATTGACCCAGATCTGCTGATCCTGCCAGTTGTCTTCGTTGAAGGTATCGAAATCGTCGAAAAAGTCGACCTGCCAGCCGCCGATCGCGGGCTGTTCGTTGTCGGCGTTGCCACAGCCGGCAATGAGCAAAAGGCCGAGAAGAGCTGTTACAAGAGGTTTCATGCGGACTCCCTGATCATGTGGTGGTCGTCACCATTGTTCTTGCTGAGAAAACGGCAAGCGACGCGTACTCCAAATCATGCTTTCGCATAGTACAAACCAAAGCGGATCAACAGGCAAGGCAAGCCGGTCCCGTTCCTTAGGCCGGTTGTTTTTGCCGACATTCGGCCAATTGCCCTCCAGATTACTGTCGGGTAAGTGTCGGGCGGATTGCGTAACCGACATTGATAGAATCATCAGACACTCTCCGTTCGGAAGCACTGGACGCGACTATGATTCTCAAACAACTGCGAATTGGCCGGCATCTCTCGCAAGAGCAACTGGCTCGGATGTCCGGCCTGAACGTCAGGACAATTCAGAGGATCGAGAGTGGTCACAACGCCAGTCTGGAGTCGTTGAAATGCCTCGCGTCGGCGCTTGAAGTTGATATTGAAACCTTGAACCGGGAGGCCTACAAGATGGACAAAGACACCGCTGGCTGGCGGAACCTGCCTTTCTGGCTGAAATGCTGGTTTTTCCTGAATTTCCT
Organism: Woeseiaceae bacterium; assembly: GCA_041601995.1. Classification (GTDB taxonomy): domain Bacteria; phylum Pseudomonadota; class Gammaproteobacteria; order Steroidobacterales; family Woeseiaceae; genus UBA1847. The sequence goes on from JBFIHC010000037.1 coordinate 23,138, forward strand.
GAGCATCCGCACGACCCGAATTGTAGCGAGACGAATCTACGTCCTTTCTCATTCGTTCGGATTCCTCTTTTGCGCGCTGGGTTTTGTCAGCGAAGCTGCGCTCGCCGGCGGACTGATCTTGCTCGCGAATGCTTACCTTTTCGCGCTGCTAATCTGGCAGGGGGACAAGTACGGGATCTGGTACGATCCCCGGGAAGCAACGACCGGGTAGCCGCCTCCTGCGGTGTACGACAGTCTGCTCGAGGCGACTCGCTGCCGGCCAGGATTCCTGGTTTTGGGCCGTTCGAATAACCGCTTCGGAGAAAGCTGCCACTCAGTCCCCGGTCGGTTGATCGCTAGGCAGAAATACGGATAATCCGCCGGCAGTCTCCTCGACTACACTCAGGACATCCGGGGGCGATTAGCTCAGTTGGGAGAGCGCCGCACTCACATTGCGGAGGTCACTGGTTCGAGACCGGTATCGCCCACCAATTCTATAGCTCGATGTTGCGCAGCCGCAGGGCGTTACCGATCACCGACACCGAGCTCATGCTCATCGCGGCCGCCGCGAGCATCGGGCTTAGCAGCAGGCCGAAGAACGGGTAGAGGATCCCCGCCGCGATCGGCACGCCCGCCGTGTTGTAGGCGAACGCGAAGAACAGGTTCTGGCGAATGTTCTTCATCGTCGCGTGGCTGAGTTTGCGTGCCTTCGCGACGCCGAGCAGATCGCCGCGCACGAGGGTCACGCCGGCGCTCTCGATTGCCACGTCGGTGCCCGTGCCCATCGCGATGCCGATGTCGGCCTGGGCGAGAGCCGGCGCGTCGTTGATACCGTCGCCCGCCATCGCGACGACCGAGCCCGCCTCCTGCAGTTCGCGAACCACGCGGCTCTTGTCCTCCGGCGACACGCCCGCGTGCACGTCGTCGATGCCGATCTCGCGGGCGACCGCTTCGGCGGTCGCCGCGTTGTCTCCGGTCATCATCACGACCTTGAGCCCCGCCGCATGCAGCTGCCGGATCGCCTCCACGGTCGTCTTCTTGATCGGGTCCGCGACGCCGAGCAACCCAGCCGGCTTGCCGTCCACGGCCACGAACATCACCGTCTGGCCCTTCTCGCGGTACTCGTCTGCCTGCGGCGCAAGCCCGTCGTCCCATGCACCCACGTCGTGCAATAGTCTCTCGTTACCGACAGCGACCTGTAGGCCACCAACCTCGGCCGTTGCGCCCTGTCCCGTAACCGACTGAAATCCCTCCTGATTTTCAAACGCTAACGAGCGTTCCTTTGCGCCGCGCACGATCGCCGCCGCCAGCGGATGTTCGCTTGCAGCCTCCACCGACGCGGCCAGCGACAGCAGCTCGCCTTCGCTGAAGCCGCCAAACGGTATCACCATGACGAGCTCGGGGTGGCCTTCCGTCAGCGTGCCGGTCTTGTCGACCACGATCGTATCGACCTTCTCGAAACCTTCGAGCGCCTCGGCGTTCTTGATCAGGATGCCGTTCTGCGCCCCCTTACCGGTGCCGACCATGATCGACATCGGTGTCGCGAGGCCCAGTGCGCAGGGGCAGGCGATGATCAACACCGCGACGGCGTTGACGATTGCGTAGGCCATCGCGGGCTGCGGCCCGAGCAGGCCCCAGACGATGAACGTGACGATAGCCGTGATCACGACGGCCGGCACGAACCAGCCGGCCACGACGTCCGCGAGCCGCTGGATCGGGGCGCGGCTGCGCTGCGCTTCCGCGACCATGTGCACGATCTGCGAGAGTACGGTTTCGTCGCCGACCTTGGTCGCTACCATGACGAAGCTGCCGGTGCCGTTCACGGTGCCGCCGATTACTTCGTCGCCCGGGCCTTTCGCCACCGGGATGGGCTCGCCGCTGATCATCGACTCGTCGATGTTGCTGTTGCCTTCCTGCACTTCGCCGTCCACCGGCACCTTGTCGCCGGGGCGCACCCGCAGGCGATCGCCGCTCTCGACGTCGTCGAGTGAGACTTCCTCCTCACTACCGTCTTCGGCGATGCGCTTCGCTGTCGGCGGGGCCAGTTCGAGCAGCGCCCGGATGGCGCCCGATGTCTGGCTGCGTGCCTTCAGCTCGAGCACCTGGCCGAGCAACACCAGTGTCGTGATTACCGCGGCCGCTTCGAAATACACGGCAACGTGGCCGTCGGCGTTGCGGAACGCGTCCGGGAAAATGCCGGGTGTGAGCGTTGCCACCAGCGAGTAGCCGAAGGCAACCGCGACGCCGAGCCCGATCAGCGTGAACATGTTGAGGTTCAGCGTACGGACCGACTGCACGGCACGCACGAAGAACGGCCAGCCACCCCACAGCACGACGGGCGCCGCCAGCACCAGCTGCAGACCCTGCGCCCACTTCGTCGGCACGATACTGGCGAGCGGCGCGCCTGGCAGCATCTCGCCCATCGCGTAGGCGAACAGCGGCAGCGTGAGCGCGGCGCTGATCCAGAATCGGCGCCGCATGTCGTCGAGCTCGGCGGTGTCTTCCTCGCCGACGACGATGCCCTCGGGCTCCAGCGCCATGCCGCAGATCGGGCAGCCGGAGTTACGGACGTCGCGAACCTCGGGGTGCATGGGGCAGGTGTACACCATGCCCTCGTAGCCCGGCGGCACGAGATCGTACTTGCCGGCCGGAATGGGCTCATCGCTGGCGGCCGCATGGCAGCAGCTGTGGCCGTGCGCGTGTTCCTCCTTCTCGGCTGGAGCCGGCTCGCTCGCGGTCGAATGGCAAACGCCATGACCGTGTGTATGTTCGCCTTTTGCGGCACGGGCAGGCTTGCTGTCAACCGAATGACAGCAGTCATGATCGTGCGAGTGCTCGTGTTTGCTGCCGTGCTCCATAGTTTCGTTTCCTCCCGACGTCCTGCGAGCCGCAGGAGCCGTCAATCGTCCCGGTAGTCTCTAGTGTGCGCTACAGATCGTACCGGTGCATCTGTCCGGCGCCAATTTCGATCGGGCCGAAAAAAACCGAAAACCGAATCGGCCATCAGGATCGTACGGGTAGTCGTCGTTGCCCGGTTCGTCCCACTCGCCCGAGCAGGTGAACGCCAGGCGGTAGCTGCCTTCCGGGAGATAGCCGAAATGATATTCATGAGCCCCGGCGCCGTAATTCATTGCGGAGAA
>JBFIHC010000038.1:0-26203 GCA_041601995.1 Woeseiaceae bacterium
AGCGGCTACGTCTGGACGGATGGTTTCGTCTGGACCGACGGCTACGTCTGGATCGACGGCTACGTCTGGATCGACGGCTACGTGTGGACCGACGCGCTCACCGAAACGATGTCGATCAATTCCTGGGTACCTCAGGAGTAGCCTCTCCTGATCTGAGCGCCGTAACTGCCACACGCACCCGCCGTGCTGAGGCGTTCTATTTGACAAACGCATTATGTGACGCAAGTCACATTCCGAGCTGTTGCCTCCCTTCGCCATGCACCTCTTTTCTGCGGTGTCGTCTGGTGAAATTAACCCAGACTGCCGGGAACGCGGCTCTTCGATGCTCAGCGTCTTGCAGTGCCAGGATTTCGAAAAAGGGCAAGGATGATGGACAAGACACGAAAGACCCGGCGTAAGGCACTGGTTTCTGTGCTCGTTGTGCTGGGGGTTGCCGCTCTCGCAATCGTCAGCTATGGCCTGCCCGCGGAACGCAGCAGCTACATCATCCAGGGGCAGGGCCTCGACACCGTGCGCTCGCTCGTCATCGAGCACGGGGGCGACGTCACCCACGAGCTCGCCATCATTGGGGCCGTCGCGGCCGACCTGACGCCGCATCAGCTGACCACGCTGCGCGCAGCACCCGGCGTCCGCCGCATCTACGACAACGGCACGGTCGAGACCGCCGGCAAGCCGGGCAAGGACGGCGGTAACAACGGCTCGGGCGGCACGACGGCACCTGCCGACGTACTGGAAACCCACTACCCGACGCAGTCGGGTGCGAAGAACGTCCACGACATGGGCCTCGACGGTACTGGCGTGACAATCGCGGTACTGGATACGGGCCTCTGGAAGCACGACGGAATACGCTACAGCAGCACGGGAAGTACACGCCTCGCGGCTTTGTATGACGCCATTAGTGATTCCGTGTCGACGAGCCCGTTGGGCGGCTCCGACCCGGGCGGCCACGGCACGCACGTCGCCAGCATCGCCGTCTCCAGCCTGGTCACGAGTGCCGGGAACTACAACGGCATCGCGCCGGGCGCGAGCCTGGTCTCGGTGCGGGCCTTCGACGAGCACGGCCAGGGCACCTACGCCAACGTGATCCGCGCGATCGACTGGGTCGTATCCAACAAGAACGCCTACGGCATCCGGGTACTGAACCTGTCGTTCAGCGCCCAGCCGCGCTCCTACTACTGGGACGACCCCATTAACCAGGCCGTGATGGCTGCCTGGCAACAGGATATCGTCGTGGTTGCCGCGGCCGGCAATCGCGGACCCGGTCCGATGACCATCGGCGTCCCGGGCAACGTACCGTATGTCGTCACGGTCGGCGCCGTGAGCGACAATTACACTCCTGACGATGACAGCGACGACAGGCTCGCCTCGTTCTCGTCGACGGGTCCTACGGTCGAAGGCTTCGTCAAGCCCGAGATCGTCGCCCCGGGCGGCCACATGCTCGGCCTGATGGATACTTCGTCGGAGCTTGCCATGAGTTACCCGCAGTTCTACGTGGCCGGCAAATACTTTGAAATGTCGGGTACCTCGCAGGCGACCGGCGTCGCCAGCGGCGTCGCGGCCCTGATCCTTCAGGCCGACCCGACGCTGACCGCAGACGAAGTCAAGTGCCGTATCATGGCCTCGGGGCGGCTGGCTTTGAAAGGCAAAGGCGGCAACACGTCACTCGCCTACTCGGTGTACCAGCAAGGCGCGGGACTTATCGATGTCTACCGCGCCATCACCAACCAGGAACAGACTTGCGCGAACCGCGGCCTCGACATCAATGCGGATGTCGCCGGCACGATGCACTTCGGCGGCCCGGCCAACCAGCAGGAGGCCGACGGCAGCTACTTCCTGCGCGGCAACCTGGACGCCAAGGAGACCGGCTACACCTGGGACGGCAGCTACAACGGCACGGAAGGCTATGCCTGGACCAAAGGCTACGTCTGGACCGACGGCTACGTCTGGACCGATGCCTACCTCTGGACCGACGGTGTCGGCACCGCCGGTTTTAGCTGGACCGACGGCTACGTCTGGACCGATGGTTACGTCTGGACCGACGGCTACGTCTGGACCGACGGCTACGTCTGGACCGATATGCTCAGCGAAATGGCCACGATGGCCGGCTGGGTGAATCCCGAATAGCCGGCGGGCACAACGACACGTCACACTCCTCCCGCCGCACGCGACAGGCCCGGCCACCATCGGCCGGGCTTTTCATTGGGGATTCGATCGTCACCTGCCGGCGACGTAGGCCGGTCTAGGCGGGCCGTTGCGGGCGGTAGATTTGCCTTAGCGTCGGTGTCTCGAACAGCAGCGCAGAAATCAAAGTCAATGTCTCGACGAGGCCCAGGATAACGGCCATTCGAACGAACGGCTGCCCGTGCGCCGTTCGAAGTTGCACCAGTTCGTACAGCGTATGTGCCCATTCGAGCACGCCGAGCAACAAAACGACCTGCAAGACCCGCGCCACCCAGGGCCGGCGGAGGAACAGCAGCGCAATGAGCAACAGGGCGATGAAAACCCCGATCGAGTTGCCGTCGCGCAGGAAGTGTGCTCCGAGCAACAGGATGCTAAGGACCACCGGTACGAACAGCAGCGCTTTCCTCATGCCGCGATGACGCGGTTACGACCTTCGCGCTTGGCCCGGTACAGGCGCGTATCGGCTTCGTCGAGGATTGTCCTCGAGTGCGCGTCGTCCCTGATCTCCGCCAACCCGAAACTGATGGTGACGGCGAAATCCGGCGCGATATCCGACCAGTCGGCGCCCTCCACCGCCTGGCGCAGCTCGCTGCACACCTGCACCGCGCGGTCCACCCCGGTGTCGGGAAAATACAGCATGAACTCCTCGCCGCCGTATCTCGAGACGAAATCGGTCTTGCGGCATCCTTCTCTGAGTATCCTCGCCACCCGCTCCAGCACCTGATCGCCGATGGCGTGCGAATAGGTGTCGTTGATGCGTTTGAAATGGTCGACATCAGCAAGCGCGAGCGCGCCCGATCGCCTCTTGCGCTGCGCGAGATCGACCTGCTGCTGAAGGAAGCTGTCAGCGTGACGGCGGTTCGGAAGCCCGGTCAGCTTGTCGTGCGTCGCCTGCCGCTCGAATTCCTCTGCCTGGACCTTGAGTTCCTCGGTGCGCTCATCGACGAGCTTTTCGAGACGCACGCGCATCAGGGCGTACTTCATGATGACCAGCATGCCCGCCGCCAGCACCGCCAGCAGCAGCGCGAAATAGGTCAACGGCTCGTTGGTGAATGCGATCGCAAGGACGATACCGGCCGCGCCCGAGACGTACTCGACCACCGCCGTGAAGCGGTTGAAGACCAGCCGCGGGTTTGTACCGCGCAGACACAGCGTGATCATCATTCCGGCGTCATTGACCACCTGCATGCTGATGACGAGCGTAGCCAGGAGCAACCCGACACCGAAGTCGAGCGTCGCAATCGGAATCGCGCCACCGAGGTACTCGTAGAGGAGGCCGCTGACGAGGACGACGAACATCATCAGGCCGGCGTTGTGCAGCGAGGCGGTGACGACCAGTCGCAACGGCACCCCGAGGCGTAACCTCTGCCAGGGATAGATCAGCGACGCCAGCCCGTTGACCCATGCCGCATCGACCGGCCCGAGGACCAGGATGCTCATGACCTGGGCGACCCGGTCGAAAGACACGTGGCCGAAAACCGGGTGCGGAAATCCTGCCGCGATGGTGAACAGGCCGAACACCAGGAAGAACGCCGCGGTGCCGATGCCGTATCCCCTGGCGAGCAGACCGGTATCCGCCCCCGCGACGGACACCGCGACAACCGCCGAAATCAGCAGGAGAGCGGAATAGACGAGGTCGGGCCGCCAAAGGCGGCCGTCTTCAGTACGGGCTGTCGGGCTGGAATCGGTCATAACCAGCGCGAATTATGCCCTATAAGTGCCGACAGGGCCGCGATGCATGCACGCCACGTCCTCGGGTCCACGGCGCCCGGGATCAGCAACGCGATTCTCGCCGCATCGTGGCAGCGAATCCGGAATCCGCCGAACCTCGATCAGGTGGCGTGCACCGAACACGCCGAGACGAAATCGGCGACCCGCAAGCAGGCCTGATCCAGCTCGATTGGCGTCCGTCAGGCGTCGGCCCAGGCTTTCTTCAGCCACGCCTTGACGGCCTTGTCGACGTCGGCCGGCTTCTCGAGGCGCACGCGGTGCGACACCATCGCGTTGAAGCTGCCGGACTTCTCCAGCCGCCCGGCCGCCGGTTCGCCCTTGAGATTAATGCCGAGATCGACGCGCGTTCGGGTCGATGGCTGCACGATGGCGAACTGCTTGTTACGGCGCAGGCTCACGTAGGTCTTTTTCGGGGCGACTTCGACGTCCTTGCCGAGTGACCGGGCCGCCTTGATAACGGCATCGTAGATCGGTCTCAGGTCCGCCTTGGGTCCTGCGTATTGCGCAGCGACCAGGTCAGTGCCCCCGGCCGCTTTGCTGCCGGCGTCGCTCTTCAGCAGCTTGTGCGCAACGAGGTTCGCGTAACCGTGAGTGAGACCGTGGTCGGTCTTCAGCGCCCTGACGATCTCGCCGTGTTTTGCGGCGCCGGTCTTCTTCGCTACAGCCAGCCATTGCTCCAGCGTCCTGCCGGTTTTCGACTTCATGTTGGCGACCATCGAGGCCGCCATGTCTTCGGGTGATGCAGGCATCGCTTCGTGTCCTCGTCTATTCGGCCTTTTCCAGCGGCCAGTTCTCGGCACGCATGGTTTTCGGCATCAGCGGCGCCATGAGCGAGTACATCGCCAGCGTGATCCGTGCACCGAAAGTGACCTGGCCGGTCTCCACCCAGGCCTTGAAATTGTCGACGATGAAGCGGGAGCCGCTCGCCATCGATTTCTCACTCTTCGAGCCTGCGAGCACCTGTTCCGTGATCAGGCAGAATTCGGTGCCACCGTCTTTCTCCTCGAGCGTGTAGGTAACCCTGGAGGGCGGGTCGGGTAACGCGGTGAGCCGGAATGTCGTCACCAGGCGGTGCGGCGGATCCATCTCGAGGATGCGGCCGATAACCGCGACCGCCTTGCCCTGGTTCGAGGACACGCGATAGGCATTCCCCGCCGCGAACGCTTCCGTGTCCCATGAGCCGTTCCAGAAGAAAGGCCTGGGTCTTGTCGTGTCCACGAGTTCGGACCAGACCTTTTCGATCGGTGCCTTGATCAGGACCTTGTAAACCTGTTTCTCCGCATGTTGTTGTTCGTTCATTTGCTTTGGTTCCCCCCTGTCTCGTCGTCGTCCGGCTGCCGCATTTCTGCCAGGTACTTGATGCGCGTGACCTGCCCGGCCCAGTAAGCACTGTAATCCGTCGTCCAGCGCTCGTGAATCATCTGTATCGGCACCGCGTTGAAATAGAGCCGCCTCAGACGGCCGTCCTTCTCGGACACGATCAGCTTCGCGTCCTCGAGCACGGCCAGGTGCTTGATCACCGCGACCCGACTCACGTCGAATTCCCTCGCAAGCGCCCCGACGGCGACGCCCGGCCTGTCCTTGACGATGTCGAGCATTCGTCGCCGACTCTCGTTGCCGAGCGCCTGCAGCACGGCGTCCATATCATGGTCAGCAAACATGTAACTTATAGGTTACCTATTTTTTCGGTCTTGTCAATGATCCACCGTTGCAGCGGGCCCGCAATCGGGAGTGGTTCGTGTACGCGCAATTACGCATAGTGTGACGTGCCGGCCGGCTTCGAGAATCGCGATCACATGGCGCTTTCCAGCAGACAACAGGCGGCGGCCAAATTCCGCCGCGCCATCGCCCGCAGCAACGAGCTGCATTCGGAATACCTCGACGACCCGGCGCTGTACGAGTCCTACGACCGTTTCACCCGCTGGCAGCTGGATTACATGCTGCCGTACTTTTCGGACCTGCTCGAAGCCGAGAGCTATGCCGAGGCCGTCGACTTCATCGTCAGCGACCTTGCCGGTGTCCGGGTCAGCGAGCGCGATCGCGATATCGAGCGCGCCGCACCCGTCATCGTGAGAAGCCTGCCCGCGCATCCGCTCGAGACCGCCGCAGCCGCTGTCGAACTCAATGCCCGGGCGCTTGAAATCAACCTGGGTATATGCCGCGCCTTGCTGGTCGATGGTGAACTGCCGCCGGCCATTTCTGAACAGGACTACTTCATCGCCTGCCGTGAAGTGAGCTCGTATGACGAGTGCGTCGATCTCGTACGGCTGGCGGCACACCTCGGCGAGACCCTGAAGAGGCTGGTCCGCGTGCCGTTGATCGGCGGGTTGCTGAGAACGATGCGAAAGCCGGCACACGCCGCCGGCTTCGGCGCGCTGCAGGAGTTCCTGGAAACCGGCTACCTGACCTTTCGCCAGATCTCCGACATCGACCGCTTCCTCGAGCTGCTGCGCCGTCGCATGGACCAGGTGTTCGAGCGCATCTATCGTTCGCCGATCCCCCAGCGGTAAGCCCCGCCCGTGCGGGCCGCCGGGGTACCCGCGGTCAGTCGTCGTCGACTTCGAACTGGCCGGTCAGCCTGCGCCAGACATGCGACCAGCTCAGGCCGATCGCCAGCATCACGGACAGGATCACCAGGATGACCCAAGTGAACTCGGTCACGGAGTCGATGCTCAACACGCCGAAGTCGATCAGCATCCAGACGATCCCGCCGAACAGCAGCGCTTCCAGGATCAGTCCGAAGGTGCCCATGGATCGCTGTGTCGCCGTCAGCAGTATGACCCAGCCGATAAGCACTATGACGCCCGCCACAAAATGCTCCGGGCCGAGCCCGTCATTGGAAAATCCGTTTTGCAGCCAGTGCGCGTAAGACCAGCCACTCGGGTTGTAGGTCAGCACGACCAGCACGAGGGTGGCAACGAGGCGAATGGCAAAACTCCCCCAGTCGAATTCGTTCGCCGTCCGCCGTCCTCGTGATTCGCCTTTCTCGGTCTTGTTATTCATGGTCCGCGTTTCTCCGCCGGGTTCGGCCATTTGATGCCAGCGACGGAATGCTAGCGAAAATGGTGTGATCAATGCCAGCGCAACATCACTGCCTGGTGATACGAGCACGTACCCGGCAATCGCGCTCGAATGGCTGGCGCGGATTCAGGGCAGCCCTTCTCCGGGCGGGGCATCGATACGCTCCAGCAACAGCATCCTCGTCTCATTACCTTGCGGCGTGTCGCCGCCCATCATCCGCATCATGAGATCCAGCCGCAGCACACCGGCGACGATGTCTACCCGATCGTCGCCGGTGACGTCCTCCAGCGCGATCGATACGATACCGCTAGGGCGATCGAGCACGCCCCGCATGCTGAAGCGGTTGCTGCCGTCGTTCTCGAACCAGGCGAGACTCTGCCGCCGCGGGTCGTCCCAGAAATTCAGCCAGCTTCCGGCCAGCACGTCCAGGTCGCCGTCGCCATCGACATCGCCGGCCTTGGCGACGGCCGCACCGTAGAACCGGCCGATGTCGTGAAACCGGAACTCGAGCTTGCCGCGATTCTCGAGCCACTGGACCCCGTGATAGGGCTTGGGATCGGGCTGGGTGTCGAGCGCGTCCCCGTTCGACATCAGGACATCGGTATCGCCGTCGCGGTCGAGGTCGACCAGCGACATACCGGTGAATCCGTACATCGGGTGCGGAGCGCGTCCCAGCAGCACCTGTTCGAAGCTGCCCTGCCCCCGGTTCATGAACGCCATCACCGCTTCGTACTCCTGCGCGATGAGACTGACGAAGTCCATTCTGCCGTCGCCATCGAGGTCCACGGGCGACGCGTTGAGCGCCCCCGAAACGCCGAGCACATCGTGCCTGACGAACTCATCCGAACCGGTGTTCTCCAGCCACAGGATACCGCCGACTGTGCCACCACCGAACACGGCCACCACGAGATCCGGGTCGTCGTCGTTGTCAACGTCCATCGCGCGGGCGTCGGTCGTGCGCCCGATGCCCTCCAGCAGGACTTCCCGCGCGAATGCGCCGTCGTCGTCCTGGCGGAGCAGCAGCACTTTGCCTGCGAGTTCCTCGGACGGCGGCAGAATGCCGAGCGCCGCGACGACGATGTCCGGATCACCGTCGCCGTCGAAATCGACCACGTCGGTGCGAATGGGCACGGGCGCCTCCGCCAGCACGATCTCCCGCCACCCGTTACCTTGCCGTTGAAGCAGGCGTACTTCGTTCCTCTCCGCATCACAGATCAGCAGGCCCTTGCCGTAATGCTTCCCGAGATCCGCGGCATTGATATCGATGACCATCGGGAGCGGCGATACTTCGCCCAGAAACGCGGTGTGAAACCGCGCCGCGGCGCCCGGCTCCTCCGCGTAGGGAAGTAGCGGCAGCTCTTCGGGAGCCGAGCCGTAATAGTAAGCGGTGATGTGGCGCACGGCCTCGGCCGGGATGAACACCCGCCCGCTGCGTTCGGCAGACAGGTCGGCCATCGCCTGGACGACTTTCGGCCAGCTGCGCTTCGGCATCAGGTTCGGAGGGGGCACGCCGTGACAGGATCCGCAGTATTCATTGATCATCGCGACGACGGCCTCGACGGTCGGCGGTTCACCGGCCTGCGTGTCGGGTGCCGCATGCACCGTGTTGCCAACGAGCACGATCAGCAGCAGCACGTTGGCCGGGTAGCACATCCTGGTCATGCACCCATTGTATCGGAGCTCCGGCAGCGGAGTGCGGTCAACGCACTGCCGCAACCATTGTCTCGGTCAATCCTTTCGGTCTGCCAGTATCTCCGCGATCAGTCGCCAGACCCGGCCATTTGCGCCGATACCGAAGTGCGAGCTGTAGACCTCGATGTTCTTTGCCTGCCGATTGTAGGTGTCGACGCTGGCGCGCCAGCCGACGACGCCGTCGAGTTTGCTGTAAATCGACGTCACGGGCTGCTTGATGCCGATGGAGTTGCGCTCGTGGACCTCGCGTTCGAACGCATCCAGGTCGATATCCGCGGATCTGGCAAAACGATTCGCCACCGCCGTGTACTTGGGCCCGCCGACGATCGGTGTACCGAGCGTAATCACCTCGCGCACCTGCGGCTCGTACAGCCTCGCCACCTCGCGCGCGATAACGCCACCAAGGCTCCAGCCGACGAGTGTCAGCGGTTTGCCGTCGAGATCCCGCTGTATCGCGGCCGCGCGCGCGCCTACCTCGCTTGTGCAGGCCTCCACGTCACCACGATTCCGGCCCAGGCCCCAATCGTAGACGTCGTAGCCGAGGAATCGCAGGTAGGAGCCGAGCGGTTGCATCGACTTCTCGTCGGTGCCATAGCCCGGCAGCAACATGACCGGCCGGCCGTCGCCGCGCGGCGCACTGAGGAGCTGCGGTGCGCGCAACAGTATGGTTGCCCAGTCCAGCGGCGCTCGGAACTCGAGCAACGTCGCCAGTCGGCTCGGCGGGCTCGCGGTTGGAAAATCGACGGTTGCGGTCATCGGCATTTAGTTCATTTGTGAACGAAGTGCGAGTATAGGGAACGCGTAGAAGGTTCACAAGTGAACTGTTAAGATCGTTACATGTCGAAACAAAGCCCGCTGCGCTCACCCCGGGGTCTGGACACCTGGCTCCGGGTTGGCCGCACCAACCTCAAGGTGCATCGCGCACTGAACCAGCTGCTCGGCGAGCTGGACCTCTCCCTCGCGCAACACGAGATTCTCGTGACCGTTTGCCGCCAACCGAACCTCACGCAACAGGAACTCGCGGACCGACTTCACGTCATCAAGAGCAACGCCACGGCGTTGCTGAAGAAGCTCGAAGCGCGCGGGCTCGTGACCCGAACAACCGATACGGCCGACTCGCGAATCAATCGACTTGGGCTGACTCGATCCGGTCGCACGCTGGTGGAGAAGTCTTTTGCCGTGCAGGCGCGAGTGATCGAGGCGATGGCGTCCGTAATGTCCGATGAAGAGCTAGAAACCACGGGCGATGTGATGACCCGCGTCGCGCGGGCCATCGACGAGCTGCTCGAGGAGACCGAGCAATGAGGCGGGCGACCCGTCTATTTGGGAACAGCACGAATCCCCTTGCGGTCCTCGCGTTGCTGGCGCTCATGGCCGCGTGCTCGGAAGACCCTGTCGAAGCAGCTGCACCGCGCGACGCTTCGTTGATCCTGATCAATGGTCGTGTCTACACGCTCGACTGGGAGGACCCGGACACGGACGGACGCTCCGCGCCGGGCGCCCCCCGCGATGCCGCCGGCTGGTATCCCGATGCGCAGGCCGTAGCCATTCGCGGCAACCAGATCCTGTTCGTCGGCAGCAGTGTCGACGCGATGCGTTTCGAGGGAGACGCGACCCGGATCGTCGACCTGGCCGGCGCGACCGTGATCCCCGGCCTCGTCGATTCGCATACGCACGTATTCGGGCTCGGGGCGTTGCTGGACCAGGTGAACCTGATTGGCGTGCAGACCGAGGAAGATGCCGTCGAACGGATCGCCGAGCGCGCAAAGTCTGTCCCGAAAGGCGAGTGGATCGTCGGCCGGGGCTGGGACGAGGGTGCCTGGGCGGACCGCTACCCGGACAAGGCACTGCTGACGGCGAAAGTCCCGGACCACCCGGTATTCATGGACAGCCTGCACGGCTTCGCGGGCTGGGGAAACCGGATGGCGCTCGACGCGGCCGGCATCACAGCGGAGTCGCCGGTGCCCGTCGGCGGGGAAATGCGCATCGGACCCGATGGCGAACCCACCGGCCTGTTCCTGAACCAGGCGGTGCAGATGCTCGCTGATGCCGTCCCCGAGCCGTCGCGTAACGACCTCGCCAGGCAGGTCCTGCTCGGACTCGAACGGATGGCGGCCGACGGCTACACCGCGGTCCATGATGCCGGCCTGGACGCGCGGCGGATGAGCGTGCTCGAGGAGCTCGAGGCAGCGGACCGGTTGCCGATACGGGTGTACGCCATGCTGTCGCTACGCGACGAGGACCTGGTGCGCCAGTGGATTGCGAGGGGCCCCGATACCGACAGCGACAGCATGCTGGTAACCCGTACCGTGAAGGCCTATTACGACGGGGCGCTCGGTTCCCGCGGCGCGCGCCTGTTGTACGACTACGCGGACAAACCCGGTCACCGCGGTGTCAGTGGCGACGACTACGGTTTCAATGAAGCATTGAACGAGCAGGCAATGAAAGCCGGCTTCCAGGTCGCGATTCATGCAATCGGAGACGCCGGCAACCGCGAGGCACTCGACATACTCGAGGCTGTTTTCAGGGAGGCGCCATCGACCGCCGCGAATCGGCATCGCATCGAACACGCACAGGTCCTGAGCCCCGACGACATCCCTCGTCTCGGGCAGCTGGGCGTCATCGCTTCGATGGAACCGCCGCATGCGATGGAAGACAAGGCGTGGGCCGAACAACGCCTCGGCCCTGGACGGATCCGCGGCGCCTATGCATGGCGGACTTTGCGCGAAAGCGACGCTCGCCTGACGTTCAATTCCGATAACCCCGGTTCCGATCACAACATCTTCTACGGACTGCATTCGGCGGTCACGCGGCAGGACAGGGACGGTCAGCCGGAGGGCGGATGGTACCCCGAGCAGCGGGTCAGCATCGAGGAGGCACTGCGTGCCTACACGGCCTGGTCCGCTTACGCGAGTTTTCGCGAGGACGAGACCGGCGTCATCCAAACGGGCCGCTGGGCGGACCTCACCGTCATGGATATCGATCCATTCACGCTCGCCGAACATCGCCCCGTCGATATCCTCGCCGGGCAGATCGTAATGACGATCGTCAACGGCGAGATCGCTTACGACAAGTAGGCCTGCCGAGGGTAACTCGGAACCGCGATCGCCGTTAATGACGGATCCGGCGTGGTGCCGCAGGGGCCAGCGCGGTGTGTCCGTGGGTGGCCGCCTTTTGCGTCGTCCACGCGGCTGTATTGCTGCTTTCCACGATTGCAGACGGGCGCCCCGGCGCCATTCTTGGACAACAGGCCGTCAACACCATTGGCGACGGCGAAAGCGACGACGAGAGACAGCTCTTGGCCGCAGTTCTGGATGCCTTTGATAGCCTGGTTCTGAAACGACCGGCGGTTACGCTGTTCGTAATCGCACTCGTCACCGTCTTCTTCGCTTATCACGCACCGGCATTCAGGCTCGATGCGTCGGCCGATTCACTGGTGCTGGAGAATGACGCGGCGCTCAGGTACTACCGTTCGATCCGGGCGCGTTACGGCTCGGACGACTACCTGATCGTCACCTACACGCCGCAGCAGGACCTGTTCAGCGACACGGTCATTGCCGACCTGCAGGTATTGCGCGACGAGATTGCAGCCATGGAACCGGTCGAGTCGGTCGTCAGCCTGCTGGACGTGCCGCTCATCCAGAGCCCGCCGGTCAGCCTTGCCGAACTGAGCGCAGACGTGCCGACGCTCGCGAGCCCGCGCACCGACAGGTCCCGCGCTCGCCGCGAATTTCTCTCCAGCCCGATGTATCGGAACCTGATCATCAGCCCGGACGGCCGCACCACGGCGGTGCAGGTGAATTTCCGCCGCGACGAGACCTGGCACCGCTTGCTGAAGCAGCGCAACGAGTTGCGGGAACGAAGCCTGCACGGGGAACTCACTGCGGACGAGCAGGCGGCCCTCGACGCCGTGTCCGCACAATTCGAGGCCCACAGCCTGACGCTGCGGGACCAGCAAAGCCGAAATATCGCCGAGATCCGGAGCATTATCGACCGCCACCGCGACAAAGCCGAACTGCACCTCGGCGGCGTGCCGATGATCGTTGCCGACTCGATCGCCTTCATCCGGCACGACCTGCTGACTTTCGGCATCGGCGTGCTGTGCTTCCTGGTGGTGATCCTTGCCGTGGCATTTCGCCGGCCACGCTGGGTCGTCCTCCCCATGCTGGCCTGCGCTGCAACCGGCATCGTCATGGTCGGTTTCCTGGGCCTCGTCGACTGGCCGGTAACGGTCGTGTCGTCCAATTTCATGTCGCTGTTGCTGATCCTTACGCTGTCGCTCGCGATCCACCTGGTGGTCCGCTACCGCGAACTGCACGAGGAATCGCCCGATGCCGGCCAGGAAGCGCTGGTCCGGGATATGATCCGCGCCAAGTCGGTGCCGTGCCTCTACACGGCGATCACGACCATGGTGGCTTTCGGCTCCCTGCTGTCCAGCGGCATCCGGCCGGTAATCGACTTCGGCTGGATGATGGCAATCGGCATCGTCGTTGCGTTCGTGCTCGTTTTCACGCTGCTCCCGGCGGCCCTGATGTTCCTGGAGCCCGGCTCGCCGCACCGCCGCAAGGACCTTACGGACAAGATCACGCACTTCTTCGCCACCCGGATACAGGCGCACGACTCCGGCATCCTGATCGCCGCAGGCATCCTCGCCGCGCTCAGCGTCGCGGGTACCGGCTTTCTCACGGTGGAGAACCGTTTCATCGACTACTTCAAGGAATCGACGGAGATCTATCGCGGCATGGAGATGATCGATCGCGAGCTGGGCGGCACGACCCCGCTCGATGTCATCATCGACGCCCCTGTGGAGTTCCACGAGCAACAGGAGGAAATCTGGGAAGACCCGTTGCTCGCCGAGTTCGGCATGGACGACGCCGAAAGCGGCGGCATTGCCTCGACGAGCTACTGGTTCAATACCGGCAGGCTTCCGCAGGTTGCCGATGTGCACCGCTACCTGGATTCACTCCCCGAGACCGGCAAGGTCCTGTCGGTCGACACAGCAATCCGGATGCTCCGCCAGCTCGACGAAGAGATCGTATCCGACAATTTCGAGCTGTCCATCCTGTACAACAAACTTCCGGACGAGATCAGGGACATCCTGATTCGTCCGTATATGTCCGAGGACGGCAACCAGGTTCGTTTTGGCGTTCGCGTATTCGAATCCGACCCTTCCCTGCAGCGCGGTGCGTTGATGCAGGACATCCGCAACCGGCTGACCGGGGCGCTCGGCTTCGACGAGAGCCAGGTCCATCTCTCGGGGATGCTGGTGCTGTACAACAACATGCTGCAAAGCCTGTATCGCTCCCAGATACTGACCATCGGCGTGGTCTTCCTGGCCATACTGTTCATGTTCGCGGTCCTGTTCCGCAACGTGAAAATGGCCGCGATCGCGATCGTGCCCAATGTCTTCGCCGCCTTCCTCGTGCTGGGACTGATGGGCTGGCTGCGGATACCGCTCGACCTGATGACAATTACCGTTGCGGCAATCAGCATCGGCATCGCTGTCGACGATACGATCCATTACGTCCACAGGTTTACCCGGGAGCTCGCGAAAGACGGTGACTACTGGTCCGCTGTGAGCCGGAGTCACGCGAGTATCGGCCGCGCCATGTATTACACAACAATCACGGTGACGCTGGGTTTCTCGATACTGGTACTGTCGAGCTTCGTTCCGACCATCTATTTCGGCCTGCTCACGGGCTTCGCCATGCTGGTCGCGTTACTGGCCAACCTGACGCTGCTGCCATTGCTCATCGTGCGGTTCAGGCCGCTCGAAGTGGCCAGCAATTCGTAGACAGTGACCTTATTTGGGTTGCGCTATGTAGTTTCCCTGATTGCCCCAGCAATGCCGCCCTGCGATACAACGTTGATCGCTCTGCGCAACACATGAACCAGAAGCCCGGTCAGTGCGCCACACCGTCAAGGGAGAACACCCGACATGATTGCGAACAAGAGAACAATCAGAAACCTGACTTTCACGATATCCGCCGCTGTGATCTTATTCGGATGCGGTGATTCCGGATCTTCAGCACCCGATACGTCGGCGCAGCCCAAGGCAGCGGGTAGCGACGCGGCAACCGCGGCACCAACCGAAGCGACCATGCCGGCGGGCGGCTATGCGCCGAAGCTGGTAATGCCGAAGAAACGGCCGGACCACGTCGAGGTGCCGCTGGCCGAGATGTTTCTTTCGAGTGCGCAGGTGCCGGCCGCCGCCGACGTCAACATTCCGGCCTATCCGGGCGCCAAGATTGTATCGACGATGGCCGCCACGCAGTTCCAGAGCAGCAGCGGCGATGGAAAAACTCTGCCCGGGATGGTTTTGCTGAGCTCGGACGCGGTCGATACGGCCCTGGCGTTTTACAGAGACAAGCTCGCCGGCTGGCAGTACCAGGATTTTTACGGCGTCCACACGTTCTGGGACGGGGCGGAGGGTTCGAACCCGCTGGACATGATGGCCGGACACTCCACGTTGAGCCTGAGCGAAATCGAGGAGGGCGATGTGCTGCGCCTGCTCTGGCCGGAGGTGCGCACCAAGATCGACATGATGTACGACAAGCCCGGCAGCTAGATCATTCTCACGCTATCGACCCGGCACACGGTCCTGACCGATGAAGAGGCGCTGCGGACATGCCGCAGCGCCTGTTGACTCTTG
Organism: Woeseiaceae bacterium; assembly: GCA_041601995.1. Taxonomy (GTDB): domain Bacteria; phylum Pseudomonadota; class Gammaproteobacteria; order Steroidobacterales; family Woeseiaceae; genus UBA1847. Next base: position 15,278 of record JBFIHC010000038.1, read on the forward strand.
GAAACGGGTTTCTCGAAGCAAGGGTAGCCGCGTCCGGTCATTCATTCCCGGGCGGGCGTTGCATGAACTGCATCATCTGGCTCATGTCCATCACTTCCATACCAGCCGGCACATCGAACCCGCCTTCCGGCTGACCCGCATCCGGCACGATGCGCCGCACCTCTTCTGATTCTCCGCTGTCGGCGTACTCGGTACGCATCGGGAACCCGATTTCGGCGAAATCGAGACCCCGATCCGCATAGTCGCACGGGGTGCTCCACTGATTCATTTCTTCCATGTCGGCATCCGCCAGCTTCTGTATACGGTCGAACAGACGCTCAGCCTTGAGATCTTTGTAGGCTTTCCTCGACACATAAATATCCTGGCAGTGCTCACCCTCCACGCTGATCTTGTAGTGCACGGTATCGTAGCCGGCAATCTCGGGACCACCACCAACCTTGGTCGCGACGGCTTCGGGCATGTTGCCTCCCGCACCCCCTTTCGGTTGCGCTCCCATGACGTGACTCATATCCATGGCGATGCCCTCTTCCAGGCTGACGACGTACATCTTGCTCGCATCCCAGTCCATCAGCATGTAACCGCCTTCTGACTCCATGCGCATCTTTGCGCCCTGGAACCAGATCCTCATGGTTTCGCCCTCGCTTTCCTTATATTCCAGCAACGTGGCAGCATGCAGGCCAGCAGACCACATCATCGTTCCGGCTACACCGAAATACACCATTCTCCAGTTCATTGGTTTCTCCGTAGTATTCCTGTATCGGGCTGGAAGACCGTTCGGCCCTTCCTCATTCCGCCTGGCGACGCGCATCTTCCATCATCTGCTGCCAGTCCTGCATCTCGTCTGCCATTTGCCGGCTGGCGCGCTCGCCGGTTAGACCGATCAGAACGAACAGGACACCGAGTGCTCCGAATACGCCCCAGGACAGTTGCGTGCTTCGCCGGTGGACGTGGATGCTGGCAATCGCCAGCAAGGCCATCGGCCACAGCGCGGAAACGATCGAGCCGAGATACGGAATCACACCAAGTACGGCGTTTATCGGCGCGATTGCGGCGGTGTAGGCGACACAGCGGAACGCCGTTTCGAAGTCCTCCTGCGAGCCCATCATCTTCCAGATGACGAACGCGATGCCGGCGCCGATAAAGCTGAAGATGATGACAAATATCGGTATGAGAATTACGGCAATCAGGCCGGCCGTCATCGCGGTGGCCATACCAAGACCGAAAAGCGAGAGCACTGCGGACACCACGCCGGCGATGACGGATAGCGCGATCATAAAGACCAGCGGTTCTAGGTAGCCGCCGCTCTTTTTCATTCCCTGGTAAAACTCGACCGGATTGGTAATGACTTTGATTGCGGCAACGGGGATCGCTTCGAAATCGATCTGCCCCCCGGAATCAGCGTCCCGGTCTCTGGACCCTTCCCCGCCTGCAGTCGTGGATTCTTCTTCAGGCCGTTGTTCTTGTTCGTTCGACATTGCCCTGGCCCCCGATTTTTTGGTTAACGACTAAAAATGCAGAAATTACAATTGCCTGGCTAGTGGTATTTTCCGATACAGCCCTGCTGTGACGGTCATCTATACTTGACTGGATAAGCCGAAACCGCGCCAACTGCGATTCGCGCAATAAAAATAAATTTTGGGGTCCGCAATGACCGATTCTTCCTTGCCGCCAGACGAGGCCGATCACGGCGAAGAATCTCCCGGTTTGATTCCACGGATCATCGGCACTCTACTGTTGCTCCTTCCTGCAGCCACGTCGATCCAGGCCTGGCTCGCCGACGCGCCGGGCAAGGGATGGATTACGATCTTTGCCGTTGCGGGCGTAGCAATCGCTGTCGCCGGCTGGTGGTTGTTCCGCGGCCTGCTGTTCCTGTTCGGCCTGCTCGCCGCAGGCACACTGGTTGTCGCGACCGTGTACCTCTACGGCGTGGAGTCCGCGCGCCTCGCGATCGCCGGCATGCCGCTGCGGTTCTTCGTGCCCGGCCTGTTCCTCGTTACGCTCGCGCTGGCCGCCTGGGAGCTCGCGCGCCTGCCGAAGCTGCCGCGCTGGGCCCGCTTCATCGCGCCGGCGCTAGCCGTTTTCGCCGCCGTTCCCGTCATCATGGGCCTGATCGAAGGCATGCCTTTCGTCGAGGTCCTCGTCGGCCTGTGGACACTGCCTTACTGGACCCAGGGCGCCTGGTTCGGCGCAGCGATATTGTTACCGGCGGCGTTGCTCGTCGCCGTGCTGAGGTCCGCGGTTCCCGCATGGCGGGACACGCCATTTCGCGCCATTGTGGCTATTGCAGCAATCATCGCGCTCTTGACTGCTTCATTGGCCACCGGCTTCACGATGAACTCGCGCGGGCTAATCAACCTCGCGGCGTTCGTGCCGGTACCTGCTCACCCGATCGAGGTTGCCCAGAAAGCCGGGCCACGGAAAGTTACGAGCGTAAGGCCGGCGCCGACATCGCCACCCGAGATAAAGGAAGCCGCACCGCAACGTGAGGCCCCGGCCGCCAGCGTAACCGTTCCTGCAGCTCAACCCACTTCGACACAGGAAGGGACCGGAGAGGTGTGGCCACAACTCGACAGCGCCGTCGCAGAGATTCCACGCGACCAGTTCGATCCCGCGGCGGTCATTGCGCAGGTGGGCACCGACCCGGAGGCACTTTTCGCGTGGGTGCGCGATCAAACGGTATTGCTCCCGTACTGCGGTGCGCTCAAGGGCCCCGAGGGCGTGCTTCTCGATCGCGGCGGCAATTCGCTCGACCGCGCGTTGCTGCTGCGCGAGCTCCTCACGCGGGCCGGCCACCGGTCACGACTCGCCCACGCCGAATTGACGCCCGCCCAGACCGCGGTGCTGACGGGGGCACTGGGGCGTGACGTGCCCGCAATGCTGGAGACGGCGAGCGACCCGGCGCAGCTTGCCGACCGAGCGGCCGCCGAGCTTGGCCTCGATGCCTCCGCGGTTCGCGCGCGGCTGGATGCCGCCGCGCGCGACGACACCATGTTGCACAAGACACTCACTGCCCGCACCGAACGGCAAAGCAAGGCAATCCTGAAAGCACTGGGGTCGGACGCCGAGCCGGGCGTCGACGACCGCGGCTTCCTCGCCGATCACTGGTGGGTGCTGCTCGAGCGCCCCGGCTCCGAGCCTTTAGACCTCGACCCGAGCCTCGCCAACGCCGAAGTCGGCGACCATTTCGCGGACTCGCAACTCACGCTGAACCTCAGGTCGCTGAAGCAGCTTGCCTCGGCGGGTGCGGCCTGCGACAACCGACTGCACCGAGTTCGGGTGCGCGCCGTGGCCGAGGTGTTCGATGGCAAGAAGCTGGCGGAACACGTCCTGCTGGATCGCGAGTTGCTGCCGATCGATCTGTTCGGTCGTAGCATGATGCTCAGCGTCTCCTCTCACGGCGGACCCGAAACGCCGGATCCGTTCACCCAGGTAGCGCCCGCCGATGCGCTCATCGCGACGCTGCTGCAACACAACGAATGGCAACCTCTGCTCACCATCGACACAGAATCCGTGGCCGGAAAAGTGGTCACCGACAAGGGCGAAATTCGCAAAAAACCGGGCCGCGGCGGGTCCGGTGGTGGGACTTTTGGCGGTTTGGGTGGCAGCCTTGGCGGTGGCGGTGGCGCTAAGGGTGAAGGATTGTTCACGGCATTCTGGTGGACGTTCGAAGTCAGCACGCCCGGCGTGGGAGCCAGTACCGAGAGAAGGCAGGTATTCGACCTGATCGGACCTGCGGCGCGCGCCGCGGGGGTGACCGACGAAATGGAGTTCGACGAAGAGGCCCGCACGACCCGCGCGCTCACGCTCGCTGGACAAACGGAATTCATCGCGCTGACCGCCGCTCCTTCCACCGACTTGCTCAACCTTGTCACCGCGTCGCGGCTGTTGGCCGAACGTGACGCCTGGCAAGCGCTTTATGATCAAGGGAAGAAGCTGCCCATAGCGGATCTCGCCGAACGGCTCAACGCGCTGAGTGCATTGCGCACCCCGCTGGAACGCTTCGCGCTCCATCGCGGACGTTTCTCCAGTGCCGCGGGCTGGGGGCCTCAGGCCGGACTCCTGGTGCTCGCCCACCATCGCCGGCTGCGGACGGATCTCTCTGCCGACCAGGCTTTCGACCTGATCGCGACCCCGCCCGGCGTCGCCCAGCAAGACGGATTCATGGCCCGCCTGACGGCAGGCGTCGCGGACACGAATCTCGAGGCGTTGCTCGCCACAGGCAAAGAGCCCCGGCAGGGGGACCCCACGATAGCCGACGCGTTCGACCGCGCCCCTCGTTCCTGGCGCCTCGTTCGGCAGCCGGATGAGCTGGACGGCAGCGCGCTGCCGGCTGACCTCGCTGCCCGGGTCGCCAACGACCTCGCCGCCGGTTTCATCGCCCTGGTGCCAACCGACGCCAGGGACGCAGTGGGTTGGTGGCGCATCGATCCCCGCACCGGTACGACATTCGGCTTCGGCTCGCGCGGCTGGGGCCAGGCGACGACGGGCTACGTCGAGCGGGTCCAGGTGCTTCTGCAGATTCGCAGCATCATCAACAGCTACGCGTCGATGGGGCAGTGCCTGATGCTGGCAATTACCCAGCCACTGAGAGGCATCGAGACCGGCGTAAGCGATGAGCTGGCGGAGTGCATTTTCACGACGGTGTGCGGGGCGATCAACGATGCGCTGTCAAACATCGCGGAGGGACCGCCCGACTGGTTCAACGTGATTATCCTAGCCACGATCGCCGAGTTGTGGGGTGGAACGCCCGAGGCCGGCTTCGGCGGACTCTGTGGCGGGCTCTGGTCGAAACTGAAATAGGAAGCGCGTCCTCATGAGCGACAGCGAGACCGTAACCGGACAGGTGATCCAACACATGATTTCTCGTCTTCCCAGGATGTTGTCGACCTTAGTGACCTGTGTCTGCGTGCTGGCTATCTTGCCCGGCTGCGAACGCCGCGACTGGCGGGCCGAACAAACTGCTCAACAGGCAGGCGCCGTGGAAACGGCGGCCGCGGCTGAATCCCGGCCAGCCACCGGGGAAGCCGGAGCAACGCAGGCGGTTCAGGAGCAGTCCACCGGGTCGAGCGGCGGCCAAACGGCAAATACCCCGCGAACGGGCAGCGGCACTTCCGCGGCCGAGGCCTCCGCCAACGAGGCCGTCCGGCTGCAAATCATGTCGAGCGACCTGCAAGACCGGCTCGCCGGGACGACGGCAACGGCCGGCTCAAGTTTCCTGGTTCTCGATACGCGCTGGGAGAATATTCACCCCAAGCAGAAAGTCTCGAAAGACAAGCTGGAAGGTAAGACCGACCGCACCATGGGCGTCGGCGGACTGGGCGCTGGCGGCGGCTCGAGCACGCCCGTCGAGTACGTCGAGATGGACGTGGCCTACAAGGTGCCGCGGCTCAACGACCATATCTATGCGTTGACCGACGGCCGGGCGATACCGCTCCACGCGCAGACCGCGAGCCTGCCGGGCGGAGTCGACCCCACCTCGGGATTTACGATTGCAAAGCAGGGCGAGGTTCTCGAACTGCAGCTCGCTTTCCTCGTGCCCGAGGACTCCGACAACGTCGCGCTGCAGGTGTTCGACTACAGCAACGGCCATCTGTTGGTCCCGCTTCGGGGCAGCGTCGATCTCGCGAAAAGCTCCGATGCGGCGCGGGCCGAGGTGATCGACGAGATTACGACGGACCTCGTCGAGCTGGCCGCGCACCGACTCGATTTGGCGGATGACTACAAAGGGGAAGCGGCCGGTTCCGGCTGGCGTTTCGCGGTGGTCCAGCTCGGCGGGCAAAGTGTTTCGAAAGACGGCCGCATGGGGCGCATCCTGCAGTTCAACCCGAAGAAGTACATGTGGGTGCATACGGACGGTGGCTATGTCTACTACGCGACCGCCGGCAGTACCGACGCCAAAGGCAACATCCGTTTCACGCCCGAGGTCTACCAGCAGCAGGAGGTGGCGTTCCTCGTGCCTGATTCGGTCGAGCACTTGTCGATGGGGCTCAGAATCAATCGCGATATCGTTACGCTGTCGCTGACCGAGCGGCCACCCAGCCCCATGCCGAATGCAGATACCCGCCACCAGGACGGGGACGTCATGGAGGTGCTGCTGCACGGCACGCGCCGGGAGGGCGATTACCTGATCCTCGACCTGGGCATCAAGCCCATCATCAAGGGACAGGGTCTCGAGGTTAAGACGGCCCGGCAGTTCCTGCTGCAGACGCCGGACGGCGAAATAAAACTCGACCCAAAAGCCACGGCCACCTTGCCGGGACGCCCTCCTGATCCTTTCGTCGTGCCTCCGGGCGCCGAAGTACGGTTCGAACTGGCCTTCAAGACAGCGGCAACGCCGACGGCGCTGCGGGTACGTGGTTTCAGAAGCGAGGGCAGTTTCGAGTTGTAAGGAGTCATCGTGCCAATGATAAGACCGCTCTTTCTTCTCCTGGCTCTGCTGGTCGCAGCGAGCATTCCCGAAAAAGCAGAATCCGCTCCACAGGCTGGGGACACCGAAAACCTGGTATTCGACGACGAGAACCTGACTTTCCCGGCGGAGGACGAGCAGGCCGGCGACGAGAACATTGTCTCTACTGATACCTTCGGCGACTCGACGGACGAGAACATCCAATTCGAGCCGCTCGAAGTCCCGGAGACCGACTTTTCGCAAGCGACCAATGAGGCCGAACCCAACGAGGACGCCGAGGCAGCCACGGCGCTCACCGAACTGGCCAATCAGGGCTCGGGGCGATCGCAGTTCGCGGCCCGAGGCACGCTGAGCGGACGGGAAACAGACTTGTACAGGCTCGTCATCGAGGGCGAGCCGCAGCTCTGGTACATCGAGGTGTCCGGCGCGGGCCTGGCGCGAGTTGCGTATGTCGACGCGGCAGAACAGCAACATACGGCCCAGAGAATGAAAATTGACGGCGGCGCCCAGTTTATATTCGCCAACCTTCTGCTGCTGCCCGGCGAGCACTGGATTCGCGTCGAGGGCAACGACGTAGGCGAGTACGCGGTGCGCGCGGTTGCGTTGGGCCCGCCCGATCCCCGTTCCGAAGTCGAGCCGAACGACGACGGTTCTCGCGCCCGAAAGTTATCGCTGGGCACGGTTGCTTACGGCCTCATCTACCCGGTGCGCGACAAGGACTTCTTCCGTTTTTCCCTGCATGCAGAAGAACTTGTCAGCATTCGCTTCGAGCCGCCGGAGGGTCTTTCTGCTCGTGTCGACCTGGTGGCGGTAGAACCCGGTGGGGGCACGAAGAACCTGTTTGTGTGGAGGAGCCCCCAACCCGGGCAACGCATGGTCCACAATCGGGCGCTACCGCCCGGCGACTACCTGCTGTCTGTTAACTGGAACCAAGAGCACAGCAAAGTGCCTTACTGGCTGCGCGTGGACCGGCTCGACCCGTGGTCGAACCCGCCTGACCTCGAGCCCAATAGCGAAGTGAGTGATGCGCTGCCGTTGCCTGAGAACCTGACGCTTCGAGGCTCTGTCAATGACCGCGACGACGACTGGTACCGGATGCCGGCCGCCAACGTGGCAACGAAGATCACGCTTCTGCCGGCTGGCCCACGACCGCGGTTGCTGCAGTTGTTCGCGGCCGGCAAAGAAGGTAAGGATGATCTGCTTGCCTGGAACAAGGAAACCGGCGTCTACGAGGGCAATCTTCCGGCTGGCCTGCAGACTAACCTGCGGATACGGGGCGCAGGATCGTACGGGCTCGACGTAGCATTTGACCCCCCGATCGTCGAAACCGCGGAGCCCCCCGGTCAATCGCCTGTTCGAATCGCGTTCGCCCCCCAATCACGGGAATTTGCGGCTTACCTGGATCACGCGCAATCGGCCCGATTCCAGGCAACCCTGACAAACGGCGGCAACGAGGCGACAGAGCTCGAACTCGAGCTGCGATCCAGTCATTACGCGTGGCAGGCCAGCCTGTCGGAGCAACGCGTTCCGCTCGGGCCTGGAGCGAGCCGAATGGTAGATGTGGCGGTCAACGTCGCACGCGACGCGCACGCGAACCTGCCAGTCCGAATCACCCTCGGCGCGCGTGATTCGGCCGGCCGGATCGCCAGCGGGTCGCTCGACCTGCACGCGCTGTGCGGTGCTGAGCCGATAAACCCGATGGCGGCCGGCGCGCTTCCGAAAGCGTTGCTCGGTGGCCTCAATGTTGCCTGGTCCGCTCTCGGCGCGAAGATTGTGGCGCCTGACGGCAACGAGAAACGATACGAGGAACTGAACGACGGCATGACACCGATTGGCCGCGGCTGGTACATGTCGAAGCAGGAGCTGCCGCTGGAGCTGACTGTAGATCTTGCGGGGGAAGAAGCCGTTCCCATCGCCGGCGTTTTGCTCCATCCCCTGACGAACCGTTCGCTTGATTACCTGGTGCGCGATTTCGACGTTCTTCTGTCCGAAGACGGCACGACTTACCGCGAGGTATTCTCGGGCACCTTGCAGCGAAATCCGGTCGAACAGGCGTTCGTGTTCGATTCGATCGTTCCGGCGCGGTTTGCCCGCTTGCGCATCCGGTCGACGCAAAGCGGCGAACTGGGCGAGGTGAGCCTTGGCGAGTGGAAAGTCATCGCTTCTCCGGAGGCGACCATCGTCGGATTCGAGCGACACAACCTTGCAAACCCGACCATTGGCGGCCACGTCGTTTGGTCAACCTGGCAGGCTAAACCCCGGGACATGGAATCGATGCTGACGGAAGGCAGCGGCCCCCGCTTCCGCGCTGACCCCAATCTCCCTAATCAGTGGGTGATTGGATTCCATCACGATCGGGCGGCCAGGATCGAAGAGCTACAGTGGGAGGATGCTCCGAATTCGTCCAGGCTGCTGTCCGAGGTCCAGGTCGCCATCAGCACCGTTGGTCCGATTGGCCCCTGGAACCCGATGGGCACCTGGCTGCTCGAACGTGGCACGGACGGCGTCCCACCGTTCCGGTTCGATACGCCGGTTTGGGCTCGCTTTATTCGATTCTCTACGACTGAACCTGACCGGCCCGACCACTGGAGTCTCGCGAAGACGCTGCGAGTTCTTGAAACCACAGTAGATGGTAAATACCACTCGGCAATCGGCGAGTGGGGCAATTATTCGCGCGAAGCTGCTTACGAGCTGCAGCAACGTGAAGATATGCTGGTCAGCAACGAGGAGGCGTCCAATGACAGTCGCGATAGTGCGCAGCCCGTCGAGCCCGGCGCGACAGCCGCGGGTAACGTAACTCTTGGTCATGATACAGACTGGTACTCTGTGAATGTGCCCCCCGAAGCGAACGTGCTTCGGGTTTCATTAAGCGGCACGCCAAGACTGAAAGCCCGAATGACCCTGTTCGACGAGTCGGGCGACCCAATCCCGGATGTGCATACGATAGTGGAACCGCTCCAGGCCATTATCAAAGCGCCCGTGACCGGCGGCAGCCGAGTTTTTGTCCACGTCGAAGAACCGCCGCGCGCGGTGGCGTTTGTTTGGGACAACAGCGGCAGTGTCTCGCGGTACCGCGAGACGATCTACCAGTCCATGGCCCGCTTCGGAGGCGAAATCAAGCCGGGCTTCGAGTTCGGCAACCTTTTGCCCTTCCAGGACGATGGCGGGTCCTTCCTCCTGCCTGCATGGAGCGACCAGCCTCACAAGTTGCAGGCCGCGATCAATAACTACGATCGAAAGGATGGGTCCAGCGCCGCCGAATCAGCTCTGTTGGTCGCGGCAAAAGCCTTCAAAGCTTGGAACGGAACGCGTGCTGCTGTACTGCTTACCGATGCCGAAACAACGAGTGAAAACCGCACATCACAGCTCTGGCAATCTCTCGTCGAGACCCGGCCACACATTTTCACACTGCACCTGCATACGAACGGCGGCACGGCGGGAGCACGATTCCAGGACCTCATGCAGAGCTGGGCCAGCGTCAACGGCGGCCGTTACACGTTCTTCCGGTCTCAGGCAGACCTCGATGGGGCGTTCGAGCGGGCCGCCTGTCACATTCGGCGCCCGGCGACGTACCAGATTGAAGCAAGCACTTATTACGAGGAACCGCCCGGACCGGGATTCCTGTCCGTCGAGGCAGGAGAGGCGATCGCGGCGAACGCCGTCGAACTGATTCTCGATGCGTCGGGCAGCATGCTGCAGCGCCTCGAGGGCACGCGCCGCATCGAGATTGCGCGCAAGGTGCTCGCGGAGCTGGTGAACGAGACCATTCCCGAGGGCACGATGCTGGCGCTCCGCGTCTTCGGGCACCACAAGCCGGACGCCTGCGACACCGATCTCGCGGTGCCGCTTCAGCCGCTCGACCCGGCGAAGGTGACGGGCGTCATCCAGTCGACACAGGCGATGAACCTCGCGCGGACGCCAATCGGCGAATCGCTCGCGCGTGTGGCCGACGACCTAGAGGATGTCGAGGGCCAGAAGCTGATCATCCTGATCACCGACGGCGAGGAAACCTGCGACGGTAACCCGGCCGGCGCGATAGCAGATCTCAAGGAAGCCGGCCACGACGTGCGCATCAACATTGTCGGCTTTGCCATCGACGACGCGGCCCTGAAGGCCGAGTTCGAATCCTGGGCGCGGATGGGCGGCGGGCTGTACTTTAACGCGAGCAGCGCGACGGAACTGGACGAAGCGCTCAAGGAAGCCATGCGGCCGAAGTTCCAGGTGCTCGACGATACCGGCGCCATCATCGCAACCGGCACGACCGGCGGCGGAGAACTCGAATTACCGTCGGGGGCCTACACCGTAAAGATCCTCACCTCGCCGGTGCAGACCTTCGACGAGGTGACGATAGAGCCCGAGAAGACCAGGAAGATCTCGGCAACGGCCAACCCGGAGGAAACGGACTCGGAGGAGAAGCGATGAACCAGGCTGTCTATGTGCTCGGATTGCTCTCGCTCCTGGCGGCCAGCGCCACCGCCGACGAGCCGCCTCTCGGGAAGTGGAAGGTCACCGAGCTGACC
>JBFIHC010000039.1:0-25628 GCA_041601995.1 Woeseiaceae bacterium
CTTGCCGACGCCGGCTCCCCGCATTGCCGGATTCACGATCAGGCGAGCGAAATTGATCCGGCCATAACGCTCGTACATCTGGCCGAACGCGGCAAATTCGCCCGCCGGCGAGTTCAGCCGGAAACTCGGCATCCGGCCCCAGCGACAGTCCTCGCGAAACTGCTTCTTCGTGAACGGGTAGCGAAACCGGGGCCCGCCCCACAGGTTCACGTCCTCCGGCCCGTCGAACCACGTCATCAGTTTTTCGAGGTCGCCTTCCGTCGCCTCGAGCAGCTGCCAGCCGCCTCGCTCGGTACTGCCAGTCACCTGACGGCTTTGGGCAGCGTACGATCGAGCACGATATAACCGAGCACGCCCGATGCGAGCGAGCCCAGCAGGATGCCGAGGCGCGCGTCGAAGTCGAAGACGGCATCCGCGGGAAGATTCTGGAACGCGAGCGTGTCGATGAACAGGCTCATCGTAAACCCGACGCCGCTGAGGATTGCGACGCCGTAGAGCGAACCCCACGACGCCCCGTCGGGGAGTTTCGCCATCCCGACTTTTATTGCCACGAGGCAGAACAGGAACACCCCGAGCTGCTTGCCCACAAACAACCCCGCTGCGATGCCCAGCGATACGGGATGCACCAGGTCCGCGAAGCTCATGCCGGCAAAGGAGATGCCGGCGTTGACGAAAGCGAACAGCGGCAGTACGCCGAAAGCAATGACCGTGTGCAGGTCGTGCTCGAGCTCCGTGAGCGGCGAACGCTCGGGCTCTTCCTTCGAACGCATGGGTATGAACATGGCCAGCACGACGCCCGCCAGCGTCGCGTGTACGCCGGACTTCAGAACCGCCACCCACATCACGATCCCGACGAGCACATAAGCCGGCACCGCGCTCACGTGGCGCCAGTTCAGGTAGCCGAGAATCAGCAGGCACAGGGACGCAACGATGAGCGCACTCATCGACAGCTTGCTCGAGTAGAACAGCGCGATAATCACGATTGCGCCGAGGTCGTCGAATATCGCGAGCGATACGAGAAATACCTTGAGCGAGACCGGCACTCGTTTCCCGAGGATCATCAGGATTCCGAGCGCGAACGCGATATCCGTCGCCGCCGGGATCGCCCAGCCATTCAAGCCTACCGGGTCGCCATGATTGAACAGCACGTAGAGGCCGACCGGTGCGACGATGCCGCCCACTGCGCCGAGCGCCGGCAACAGGACGGTGGACGGCCGCGACAACTCGCCTTCGAGGATCTCGCGTTTGACTTCGAGACCGACCAGGAAGAAGAACACGGCCATGAGCCCGTCGTTCACCCATAGGAGCAGCGGCTTGGCGATCTCCAGGCGGCCGATGCGCACCTCGACGGACGTCTCGATGAAGAGATCGTAGTAGTCCGCCAGCGGAGAGTTCGCGGCCACGAGCGCCAGCGCGGCCCCGACCATCAGCACGAGGCCACCGGTGGACTCCATCTGCAGGAAATTTCGAATAGTGGCTTTCATCGGATTGTGCGATCCCGCCGAGGAATCGCGAGCTGCCTCATTTGTTCGGCATGGTCTCTTCGAAGTAGCGGTCGAATGCCCTGTGCACGATTTCGGGCGAGACGCCGACCGCTTCCACGGCGCGGTTGAACTGCTCCATCTCGGACACCTGCCTGCGGCCATCCGCTGCGATGACTTTGAGTGCCATGACCGAGATATCTTCCTTCTGCTTGTCCGACAGCGTGCGGCCGAGCTCGACGAGATGTTCCGCAAGCTCGGGCTTTTCGGCCAGCTCGCTCATTGCACGAGTCAGCAACTCGAGCGACTCCGAGCCCTCGAGCTGAAAATGCTGCTCGATCAGGTCGATCATTTTGGCCGCTTCCTCGGGCTCGATCGTGCCGCTTCCCTTCGCGACGTAGATGAGCAAACTCGCTACGAGAAACTTGCCGTCGTAGACTTCGGTGCCGTATTTCGTTTCAACGATGAGCTCGTTGCCTTCGAGGCGCGTTGTCTTGATGGTGTCACTCATGGCGTCATCTCGTCTCGTAATGCGCTCGCATGTAATCGACCGACTCTCGGATGAGCTGCTCGAGCACGGTCTCATCGATATCCTCGAGCCGCCTGATGTAAAGGCAGGACTTGCCGGTCTTGTATTTGCCGAGCTTCGACATCAGCTTACCGAAGCGACTGAAGCCGGGCATGATGTAAACGGCGAGCGCCTGTTTGCGCGGCGCAAACCCGGTGATCATGAAATCGCCTTCTCGGCCGCTTTCGTAACGATAATGATAGCTGCCGTAACCGACCATGCTCGGGCCCCACATCCGTGCGCGCCTGCCGGTCGCGCGCCGCATCATCGCCGCGACCTTGCGCGCATCGGCGCGCATGCGGGCATCCCCGATCGCGGTCATGAACGCGGCGACGTTCCCGCCGGTCGGACGCGTCTTGTTGGTCGCCATCGCGCGTCCCCGGCCTAATGCGAAGTGCCGAACAGGCGATCGCCAGCGTCGCCCAGGCCGGGTACTATGTATTTGTTTTCATTGAGATATTTATCGATCGCCGCGGTATAGACGGGCACGTCCGGATGCTTCTCTTCGACCAGCGCCAGCCCTTCCGGGCACGTCACGATACAGATGACTACGATATCCCTGGCACCGAATTTCTTGAGCTGGTCGATCGCGGCGACCGTCGACCCACCCGTTGCAAGCATAGGATCGATGATGATGCAGGTGCCGGACTTCGCCTGCGGCGGAAAACGCTCGTAGTAGGCGACCGGCTCCTTGGTCTCTTCGTCACGGTACAGGCCCACGAAACCGACACGGGCCGTGGGCACCAGCTCGAGGATGCCCTCCAGCATGCCGATACCGGCACGCAGCACCGGCACGACCACGATCTCGTGGTCGATCATTCGGCATGTCGCGACTTCCAGCGGCGTCTGCACTTCGACCTCGCGTGTGTTGACATTCTTCAGTGCCTCGTAGCAAACAAACTCGGTTATCTCCGTGGCGAGCTCCCTGAACTTCTTGTGGCCCGTTTCGACATTGCGAATCAGCGCCAGCTTGTGCTGCACGCAGGGGTGTTCGATCTTGACATGCATAGTGGTCCGCTCCGTTATTATTTGTCTTCCGGTTCTCCCCAGATCGCATACTCGTTGCCCAACGGGTCCAGGAAATGGAATCGACGCCCCCCGGGAAATTCGAAGATGTCCTGGCTGATCGTGGCGCCGAGTTCCATCACCCGGGCACGATCGCGTTCGAGATTCTCGCTGAAGAACACCAGTAGCACGCCGTTCGGCGGCGGTGCCTGGTCGGCGCGGCGAAAACCGCCGGAGAGGCGGCCGTCACTGAAGCTGATGTAATCCGGGCCCCAGTCCCGGAATTCCCAGCCCATCAGAGCCGCAAAAAAGTCCCGCGCCCGCGCCGGGTCGGTAACCGGTATTTCGATGTAGTCGATCCGATGTTCCACTTGCATCGCTTGCTCCCCAGGGCATCAGGGCCCCTTGAGTCTGAGAACCGGGCGTTCCGCCTCGATGATCACGTTGCCGAATTCGCCGCCCAGTTCATAACTGCCGTCGGCGCGGCGCTGCATGCCGGTAATGGCACCGTGGCCCAGCCGGCTCACAAGCCGACCGATATCGTTGCTACCCGGCGCGCCGACCAAGGATACCCCGGTACAGAACGGAAATTCGATGAGGGCGGGACGGATACACACCTTTTCGGCAGGGCGCGGTTTCTCGTAGAACGCGTGTTCGGGTTGCAGCAGGACATCGCAGTCGACAAACAGCGTGTCCGATTCGAAATACCACGTGAGCACGAAGGAACTCGCAAGATCCACACCGGCGAACTCACGGAGCCTGCGCCAGTCGACCGCATCATCAGCGTCGGACATCGGCCGGGTCCTGCCCGATTGCTCTCAAGAATCCTGCCTTGTCGGCCGGCGACACCATGATCCGCCGCTTGCCGTAACGGATCCGCAGCCGGTCGAGCGAGAGCGCGGGCGATGACAGCGGATTGCGTGTCGGCTCCACTGCATCGATGGCTTCGATCGGTACTTTCCAACGGAAAGGACCGCAGGCGATACGCAGGGTGCCGCCATCCACCGTGTAGTGCGTGCCAAGCAACATCGAACCCAGCAAGGCGACGATTGCGAGCGCAGCCACGATCAGGAACGTGGCTTCAAGGGAGTCCGCCGCCCGGGTGGCCGCGATGCCCATGACGACGATCTCGAAAACCATCACCGCGATCAGCAGGAAGAGCAGCCAGCGATCGATTTTCGACTTGAATCGCTTCGATGACATAGCGGTCCATATTCGGCCCGCCCAGCCCGGGCTGTCAAGCAACCGCGGTGTTTACCGGGGCGCCGGTCAGATGCGAGGCGACGACCACGCGCCCGGGGGTACCGGCCTTCGCCTGCGCATGCAGCCCGGCGTTCAGCCGGCGAAATCGATGCGATAGAGACTGACGTCGTGATCGTCGCCCGGCATCCGGACCTGCCGTTCGTAATGCAGCCCCAGCTTCTCGAGCAGGCCGATGGAGGCCTGGTTCTGTGGCGAGACGATCGCCGTTACGCAGGGCAGCCGGAGCGCATCTCGTGCATGTTCGAGCACGGCAGCGGATGCTTCGAAACCGAAGCCCTGACCGCAGAACTCCGGGAGGACTGCAAAGCCGATATCGGGCTCGTCGAAACCGGCACGGCGAAACAACCCGCAGATCCCGAGGTCCATGCCGTCCTCGCGCCTTCTGAGGCAAAACGGGCCGTAGCCGTACTCCGCATACAGCCTCAGCGGCCCGGCCTCGATCGCTTCGCGGGCCTGCTCGAGGGTGCGAATGCCGCGGTCGGCGACGTAGCGGATGAACGCGGGATCGTTCCAGACCGCCAGCATCAGCGGCGTGTCCTCCAGCGTCAGCCAGCGGAGTTCGAGTCGTTCCGTGTTCAGTATCGGGCCGCGCATCGCGTCAAAAAAAATCGACCCGTCCCGTGGCCAGCGAGTATTCCGCGCCGGCCAGCACCAGCTCGCCATCGTCGACAAGCTGCCGGATGGCAGCGGATCCGTTTTTGATGTCCCCGACCGCGTTGCGGACATTTTCGCGTGCCGCGATGTCGATGAGGTCGCCTGTGTCACGGCTCGCACCGACCTCGACGGCGTGTTCCGCGGCCGGGCAGAGTTTTTCGACGAGCGGCTGGAGACCGCTGGATCCGGCATCCCCGCCGCCCTGCACGGCGCCGATCGCAGCCTCCATGGCGCCGCAGCCGGTATGCCCCAGCACCACGACGAGTCGCACTCCGAGTTTCCCGACCGCAAATTCGATGCTGGCCAGCTGCGTTCTCGACACCAGGTTGCCCGCCGTTCGAATCACGAACAGGTCACCCAGCCCCTGGTCGAACACGATCTCAACCGGCACTCGGGAATCGGAACAACCGACCACGACCGCAAACGGTTCCTGCCCCACGACGAGCTGTTCGCGCCGGGCGCGGTAGCCCCTCGACCCGTGATCGACAGCATCGGCAGCGAAACGGGCATTGCCCTCCTGCAGCCGCAGCAGCGCATCGTGAGCCGAGATCATGCCGGCACCTCGTAGCGCCTGCTGAACGTGAATGCGTCCGGACCCGGTCCTTGCGCCCACAACAGCTCGAAGCGCCGGCGTGCGTCCTCGACGGTCGGCAACTCTCCCTCGGCGACCCACCAGAGCACCAGTCCCGGCCTCGCCATTCGCTCGAACCACTCGCCGCGCGCCCGCACGGCTTCGACATGAGCGCTCTTGTACGTGTAGTTCTCGAGATCGTGGATCGACCGCCACACGGAGAGATTGAAAAGGATTCGCTCGTCGTCGAAGACGCGAATCGCGGTCGCATCGCCGCCCTCGTCCTGCAGGCGCCAGATGAAACCGGGGCTCGTGTCCGCCAGCGCATTCAGTGGCTCCAGCCGCTCGACGAACCCGGCCATTACCGGATCATCCAGCGCCGCGCGCATGCGCGCGATATTCGCATGAGCCAGATTGAAGGTGTCAGCCACTGCTCAATGCCTCCTGTGCGGCCGTACCCAGACCCAGCTCAGCACCACGATGGCGGCGAAGGCCGTATAACACGCCGCGAAAACCCAGGCCGGAGCCCGATAGTACAGGATTGACTCGAGCCAGTGCGCGACGAAACCGCCCGCATAAGTGGTGTCGCCGGCCTTGCCGCGCAAGTACATCTCGAGTGTCGTCAGGGGACAGATGACGCCGAGCCAGGACTGCAGCACGACGACACCGATCGCGGCGAGATGGATCACGCGAAACCACCAGTTGCGCACCCATGCCCACGACAGGAGTTTGCCCGCCAGGATCAGTATGAGCCCGGTGACAACGAACACGACGAACAGCACATGCAGCAGGAGTACTGCATCCGCTGCGACAAGATACGCCATCGCCGCTACCCCAGCCTGCGGATCCCTATCCTGTCGCGGATCTCGGCGAGGAACGGCGCGGAGCGCTCGCGCGCTTTCCCGGCACCCTTTTGCAGCTCGGCCTCCACGACTCCGGGATCGCTTATTAGTCGCTCGTACTCTTCGCGCGCCGGCTTGACCTGATCATTGATGTACTCGAACAGCACCTGCTTCATCTCGCCCCAGGCGATGCCCTCGGCATAACGCCGTTCGATGTCCCGTGTTTCTTCCCCGGTCGCGAACGCCTTGTAGATTTCGTACAGCGTGCTGTCCGCCGTGTCTTTCGGTTCGCCAGGCTCCAGGCTGTTGGTCTTTATTTTCATGATCAGTCTGCGCAGCCGTTTCTCGGTGGCGAACAGCGGGATGGTGTTGTTGTAGCTCTTCGACATCTTGCGCCCGTCGAGGCCTTTCAGTACCGCCGTGTGCTCGCCGATGACCGGTTCCGGCAGCACGAAGGTCTCGCCGTAGTGGTGATTGAACCGCTGCGCGATGTCGCGCGCCATCTCGACGTGCTGCTTCTGGTCACGGCCTACCGGCACCTTCGTCGATTTGAACATCAGGATATCCGCCGCCATCAGAATCGGATAGCTGTAAAGCGCCATCGTGACGCCCTTGTCGGGATCCGCGTTGCCGCGCTCGTCGTTTTCCTGCACCGCCGCCTTGTAGGAATGCGCTCGATTCATCAGCCCTTTGGCCGTCATCCCGGTCAGTATCCAGGTAAGTTCCGGTATCTCGGGAATGTCCGACTGCCGGTAGAAGAACGCGCGCTCCGTATCCAGACCCAGTGCCATCCACGACGCCGCGATCTCGAGGGTGGACCTTGCAATCTTGTCCGGGTCCTCGTTCTTCGCCAGCGAGTGGTAGTCGGCAAGGAAGTAGAAATGGTCCGTCGACGGATCCTTGCTCGCAGCAATTCCCGGGCGGATGGCGCCGACGTAGTTGCCGATATGGGGTGTGCCGGTGGTCGTGATACCCGTCAGGTAAATGTCCTGCGTCATGATGCTCTAGTAGCCGGCAGCCTGGCCGTCCTTCCGGACCTCGGATGCGCCATAGTACACGCCCTGTTGCCGGTCGCGCAGGATCGCCTGGTAGCCTCCGAAGCTGCCGTCACTGTCGCCGAGCTTATGCCCCAGGCGCTGCAGCGCCTGGCGCGTTTCCACGCTGAAGCCGCGCTCGAGGTACACCGTGCCGCCGTCCGTCATGATCTCACCGGTGGGCTGGGACGAACCACCGTGGCGCACGCGGGCAGCGTCGCCCGCCTCCTGCAGATTCATCCCGAAGTCCAGCATGTTGATGATGATCTGCACGTGGCCCTGGGGTTGCATCGACCCTCCCATGACGCCGAAACTCATCAGCGGCTCGCCGTCCTTCATGACGAACGCGGGAATGATCGTGTGGAACGGGCGCTTCCCCGGCTGCAGCGCGTTGGCGTGGCCGGGATCCAGGCTGAACAACTCGGCGCGGTCCTGCAGCATGAAGCCGAGGTCCCCCGGGATCATGCCGGATCCCATGCCGCGGAAATTGCTCTGGATCAGGGACACCATGTTGCCGTGCCTGTCCGCAACGGTGAGATAGATGGTGTCGCCTTTCTCCAGCTTCACGTCGCCCGCCGGCAGGCGCTGCGACGCCTTCTCCATCGAAATCAGCTTGCGCCGCTCGGCGGCATAGCCTTTCGAAATCAATTTCTCCACGGGAACGTCGGCGAAATCCATGTCGGCGTAAAACCGGGCGCGATCCTCGTAAGCGAGTTTTTTCGCCTCGACGAACAGGTGGATGTATTCGGCGCTCCCGAACCCCATCGAGCCGATATCGTAGGCTTCCAGGATGTTGAGTATCTGCAGCGCTGCGATCCCCTGGCCACTGGGCGGCAATTCATAGACATCCCAGCCGCGGTAGTTGGTCGACACGGGGGTTACCCACTCCGACCGGTGGCTCGCGAGGTCCTCGTAGCGCAACAGGCCGCCCTGCTCCTTCATGAATGCATCGATGAGTTTCGCAATTTCGCCCTTGTAGAACACCTCGCGGCCGCCCTCGGCAATCAGCTCGTAGGTTTTCGCAAGCCGCGGATTCCTGAAGATCTCGCCTTTCTTCGGCGTGTCGCCGCCGGGCATGTAGGTTTCCGCAAAACCGGGGTATTCGGCGACGTGGGGCTTGTTGCGCTCCATGTAATAGGCGATCACTTCGGACATCGGGAATCCCTCGCGCGCATAGCGAATCGCCGGAGCCAGTATCTCTGCCATCGAGAGACGCCCGTAGCGGCCGTGCAGTTCGTACCAGCCGTCGACCGCCCCCGGCACGCTGACCGGCAGCGGGCCCAGCGGCGGAATGGCCTCCATGCCATTGTCGCGGAAATAGTCGATGGTCATTAAGCCCGGCGCGCGGCCCGACGCATTGAGGCCCGTGAGCTCACGTTTCTCCGCATCCCAGACGATGGCGAACAGGTCGCCGCCTACGCCGCAGCCGGTAGGCTCCATGAGCCCGAGCGCCGCGTTCGCCGCAATTGCGGCGTCCACCGCCGAACCGCCCGCCTTCAGGATATCCAGGGCGACCTGGGTCGCGAGCGGCTGGCTCGTCGCCGCCATGCCGTGCGGCGCGATGACTTCGGACCGGGATGCGTGGGACAGCCCGGTAACACGATCATAGGCGGCAAGGCCCTCGGCGGTAGCCGCACTTCCCGACATCAAAAACACGATTCCTCCCAGCGCATACCATCGCCTCATCGGGCACTCCGCGACATTTAAAGGGGCGACAATAATGCCTAGTTTGGTGCGCGATTTAAACTCGTACCGCCGATCGGCTGCCGGTATGATTCGGGTCATGAATCTGGATTACTCCGATAAGAACCCGGCGCTCGGGCGCCTCTACGCGCAGCATGTCGAAGCGATTTGCCGGCGCCACGACCATGCGCTGGAGTGCGCTGGAGCCTCCCACGCGGTCATTTTTTCCGGCGCACCGAAGTTCGCGTTCCTCGACGACAACACCTACCCGTTTCGCGCCAATCCGCATTTCGTCGGCTGGGCGCCCCTCACCCGGCTGCCGCTGTCTTACATCGTCTACACGCCGGGGGAGAAACCCGTTCTCGTTTATTTTCAGCCGCACGACTACTGGCATCCGGTGCCCGGCACCCCGGACGGCTACTGGACCCCGCACTTCGATATTCGCATCGTGCACGAACTCGATGAAGCCGCGGCACAGCTGCCGACGGACCGCGACAAGTGCATCCTGATCGGCGAGATCGACGACGCGAAGCATGCGTTCGGTATCGACCGCATCAACCCGACCACGGCCGTCAACATCCTCCACTTCGCACGCGGCTCGTCAAAGACACCCTACGAGCTTGCCTGCATGCGCCTTGCTTCCAGGCGCGGCGCGCTCGGACACCTTGCCGCCGCCAAGGCGTTCGACGAGGGACTGCCGGAATTCGCCATCCACCAGGCCTTCTGCAGCGCGACCAGCCTTGCCGAGGGCGAATTACCGTACAGCAACATCATCGCCCTCAATGAACATGGCGCGATCCTGCATTACACGGACCTCGATCGCGACGCACCGCCCGAGTTGCGCTCCTTCCTGATCGACGCCGGGGCCCGGGTGCACGGTTACGCATCGGATATCACGCGCACGTACAGCAACGGGGACGCACGATTCTCCGAACTGATTACGCTCATGGAGTCCCTGCAGCAGACGCTGGTAAGCCGTATCAGGGCGGGCGTCGATTTCCGGGAATTGCAGCTCGAGACGCACCGCCTCACCGCGGATGTGCTGATCGAATCGGGGCTCGCACACGGCGACGCCGACACGCTGCTCACCGAAGGTGTGACCAGCGCATTCATGCCGCACGGGATCGGCCACCTCCTTGGCATTCAGGTGCACGATGTCGCCGGTTTCATGGAGAACGAGAGCGGCGCGACGATTGATCCGCCGAGCGGTCACCCGTTCCTGCGGCTGACGCGCGTACTCGAGGAAGACATGGTGCTCACGGTCGAGCCGGGGCTCTACATCATCGACATGCTGCTCGACGACTTGCGCGGCACACCCGCTGAAACCTTCGTTAACTGGAATGCCGTCGAGGGACTGCGGCCCTTCGGCGGTATCCGCATCGAGGATAACGTGCGGGTGCTCGAGGATGGCTGCGAAAACCTCACGCGCGACGCGTTCGCCGACCTCCGCTAGCCGCCGCCCAATCCCTGTAACCCGACCGGCGCCGCACGGCTGCTGCACGCATCAATAGTGTGCAGCAGCGGCCCGGGTCTGCGCGATCATGGTGCGAACGTCGAAGTCGACGCACCCGATCCTGTCTTTTTGTCTATTAAATTCAATCAGTTGCAAAAACACCGCGGAAACCGCCCGGAGCGCCGATCTGGTACGCATCCTGCAGTGAATTGCCATGACTCCGATCAATCGAAATCTATCCCTGCGCGGACTGCGAACGTTCTGTGTCGCCGCTGAGCAGGAGAGTTTCCGGGAGGCTGCAGACAAGCTGTTTATTACGGCGTCGGCCGTCAGCCACCAGATCAAGAACCTCGAAGACGAACTCGGCCAGAAGCTGTTCGAACGCACGAGCCGGTCGCTGGTGCTGACGGAGGCGGGGCGCTCGCTGCTGGACGACATTCGGCCGCTGATCATGCGCCTCGACGAGGTCGCTGCGCGGCATCGCATGTCCGCGACCCGCAGCACGCTCAGTATCTCGGTGCAGCCGTTCTTCGCCAGCGAAGTATTCATTCCAAGGCTGCCGGAATTCACGCGCAGCCACCCGGACATCGACATCAAGGTCGACACGAGCGATGAATCGGCGGAAAAACATCCCGCCACGGCAGACGTGTCCATACGCGTCTTTCGCGCACCGCCGGCAGGCTTCAGCTCCGACCGGCTGTTCCCCCTGCGGCTGATACCCGCGGCTTCTCCCCAGCTCCGGAAGAAAATGGTTGTTACCGAAACGTCGATCTCCGGCGACGTGCCGCTGCTTCTCCACGACAGCCGGCCCGGCGCGTGGCGGCAATGGTCACAATCCTCCGGTGTAGACGTGCCGCGAGACGCCAGCATCATCCGGCTCGACTCCATGATCGCGATAGCGCGGGCTGCCGAACGCGGCCTCGGCGCCGCGCTGGTCCCGGTCCAGCTCAGCGACGCGTGGTTCGAGAGCGGCAGCCTCGTGCCACTGTCCGACCACGAATTGCTGACGCGCGATGCGTATTACTTCGTCTGCCGCAAAGACGATGCAGACAACGAAACCATCCGCACGCTGAGACACTGGGTGTTACAGAATTTCGACGACTTCTGATGAATTTTTTTCAATATTCAGGCGATTTTTTTTCGTTTGCGGCGGGCCGCCACCGAGCCTACTGTTTGCGCGACGAAACGATCTGCAACCCTGACGTCGCAGAATCCTTTAATCGCTTGGAGAGAAAATCATGAATCCGATAAAGAAACCTGGCCGGTTCCTACGGCTGTCGCCGCCGCTCGCGCTCGTAGCATCGCTCGCCATCGCGGGACCGCTTGCCGCCGACGAAGCGGACCCCGCTTACACGATGACGGTCATCGTCGACGCTGCGCACGGCAGCACGGTCGCCGCAGGAAAATACGAGCGCGCGATCGAGAAGATAACCGCCCGCGAGAGCACAAGGGATGCCTATTCGAGACAGACCAACCTTTGTGTCGCCTACACCAAGACGGGTGCGCTCGAGAAAGCGACTGCCGCCTGTGAGGCGGCTCGGGCGCTGATACTCGAGGGCGGAAAATTGCGCGGTGCCGCATCGTTCGAAAAGCACGATCGCATGTACCTCGCACTCGCGCTGTCCAACCTGGGCGTCCTGCACGCAGCCAAGGGCAGCACCGATATCGCTCGCAGGTACTTCCGCGAGGCCGTTGCGCTGGAAACGGGCCTGTCGGCGCCGAAGATCAATCTTGCGCGCATCGCAAGGGAAGCGACGCCGAACGCATGAGCAGTAACGATCATCGATCCCCCTCGGACAGGATTGTCCGTCGATGATCACCTCGGCGGCCCGCATCTCCCCCCTGCGGGCCGCCATTTTTTCAGGCGCCGTTTTTCGGCGGTGTACTCCTGGCCTTCGCCTTGAATTCCTTCTTCACGCGCGCGCCCTTGCGCTCGAGCATCGGGCGCAATGCCCGCCCGAGCCACGGCATCAGGTAACTCACCGTCGTGAGGATGCCGCTCATCGCGGGCATCGTCAGCTCGCGCTGCTTGTTGCCGCAAAGATCGAGAATCGCCTGGGCCACTTCCTCCGCCGTGCTCATGGGCTGTGAAAAGGTCAGGTCGGAGGTCTTGTCGATATCGGCCAGGATGAATTGCGTCGAGATGGGGCCGGGCGACACGACAGCGAGCTTGATACCCGCATCGCGGATCTCCTCTGCCAGCGCGAACGTGAATGCCCGCAGGCCGAATTTGCTCGCCGAGTATGCGGCACTGCCGGGCACCGGGGTGCGCCCCGCCAGGGAAGCCACGTTGATGATCGCTCCCCCGCCCGCCTCACGGATATGCGGCAGGGCGAGGCGCATCAGCATGATCGGTGCCCTGAGGTTGACGTCGATCGTCCGGGCCAGCTCTTCCGCGGTCACGGACTCGACGTAACCGCGCGCATGGTATCCGGCGTTGTTCACGAGCACGTCGATCCTGCCGAATTCGAACAGAGTCTTTTTGAACAGGTCGACGCAGCTGTCGGCATCGGACACGTCCATGGGGAAAATCTCGACCCGCGTGCGGTCGCGCAGCTCCGCGGCGATCGCTTCGAGATTTTTTCGGTTGCGGGCCACCAGCATCAGGTTGGCGCCTGCATCGGCGAAAAGCCGGGCGGCTGCGGCGCCAACGCCTTCGGTGCCACCGGTGACGATGACCGTCTTGTCATTGAAAATCATCGAGGCATCTTATGCGATGCGAGATCGATCTAAAAGCCGATGATGCGCTTCATCCTGCGCCAGAGAGAGGACTCCCAGCCATCGACTTCGAGCTGTTCGGGATCGAATTTTATGGCCGGCAACGTCGTGTCGGGGCAGACCGGTTCGTTTTCGGCAGCATCCTCGGGCCGCAGCTCGAGCCTGCCTCTGCGGCGATCGGCGCCGTCGGTAAGGCCGTCGACCGCGAGGCTGAGGTAAGGCAGGACCTCGTCGTCGACGATGTCGTCGAGAAAAACGGCATCCGGGTCGAAGGCTTCCTTCGACAGGATGACGCAATCATCGAATGCCCTGTCCTTGCTGATGGCGATCTCCCCGGGTTTGCAGAATTGTCACTTTAGTGCGCCGGGCCATTATTCGCTGTGAGGAGCCTCACAGCTGATGAAATTTCCACGTTTTATTATTATTTTCAATAACTAACGGCTTATCCCAGGCGCTGCCAACGGCTTATGTCAAACCGGTTTCAGGCCATTTTCCGCGCCTTGCGGACCCGACCCGGCGGCTGTAACGGTCTGTCACGCGTGACATTTTTCTTGCGCCAGGGAGTAAACTGAGCCGTCCTGTTCGATTGTCGGCGTCGCCACGCGACCGTTTCCCGTAAAGATGCATAGCCTCAAGTCCTCGATAATACTGATCGCATCCCTGGCGCTCTTCGCCGCCTGCAGCGACGGTCCGCAAGGCCCGCCAGCCGGTGCCTGGGGCGCTGCCGCCAAGGTGGTGACGAAGCGCATCGAATTGCGCCCGCTCGTCGATGAAATCGAGGCATTGGGAACGGCAAGGGCCAACGAGTCGGTCGAAATCCGCCCGCGCGTCACGAGTCTGGTCACCCGAATCCTGTTCGAGGAAGGGCAGTTCGTCGAAGAAGGCGATCTGTTGCTGGAGCTGGAGAACAGCGAGATCCAGGCCGGACTCGCGCTCGCCGAAGCCTCGCTGTCGGAAAGCCGCAGCCTCTACAACCGCAGCAAGGAACTCGAGTCCACCAGGGCGATTTCGGCATCCAGCCTCGAAGCGCTGCTCGCCCAGGTCAAGGTGGACGAGGCCAACGTGGCGGCGGCCCGCGCCAAGCTCAGGAACACACGTTTGCGCGCACCGTTCTCGGGGCGCATTGGACTCAGGCGCGTCAGTCCGGGCAGTTTCGTGAATACGGATACCGTCATTACGACGCTCGACGACGTGAGTGTCATCAAGCTGGATTTCTCGGTTCCCGAGACCTTTGTCAACGTCGTTAAAGAAAACATGGGCATCGTCGCGCACAGCCTGGTGTTTCCCGACCGCGAGTTCCGCGGCACCGTGGCAAGCATCGATACGCGACTGGACCCGATATCGCGTGCCGTCGAGGTACGGGCGGTAATTCCAAACGAGGACGGGCTCCTGAAACCCGGCATGTTCATGACCGTCGATCTGCAGCGCGACCGCGGCGACGTCCTGATGGCGCCAGAGCAGGCCATCGTGCCGGAGGGATCGCGGCAGTATGTCTTTGTCGTCAGCGACGGCCTGGCGGAAAAACGCCGTGTGCAACTCGGGCGCAGGATTCCCGGCTTCGTGGTCATTGCCGAAGGCCTCGCTGCCGGCGAGAGTGTGGTGATCGAGGGCACGCACAAGGTCCGGGACGGCACCCGGGTCGAGCCCTCCGAGGCCCAGACCACCTCGAGCAGCACGCTCACCGGCGGCAGCTAGGGCCTGTTGACGCTATGGCGCTGGTCACATGCTGATCTCCGACGTCTCGGTCCGCCGCCCGGTATTCGCAGCGGTCATCTCGCTGATCCTGGTCATCGTCGGCGGAATGTCGGTGGGCAGCATGCCCATCCGGGAATTCCCGGATATCGAGCGGCCGATCGTGTCCATCACCACCGACTACCGGGGTGCCGCATCGGACATCGTCGAGCGGCGCGTGACCCAGGTCATGGAAGATCAGCTGGCGGGCATTGCCGGCATCACCAAGATTTCCTCGGTCAGTTACGACGAGCGGTCGATCATCACCCTCGAGTTCACTCGCGACCGCGACATCGACGGTGCCGCGAACGATGTCCGTGACCGGGTGTCGAGTGTCCTCGGGACGCTGCCGGACGAAGCCGAGCCACCGCAGATCAGCAAGCAGGACTCCGCCGCAGAGACATCCATGTGGATCAGCGTCTCGAGCGACACCCGTTCGATCATGGACGTTTCGGATTTCGCCGAGCGTTACATCGTGGATGCGTTGTCCGCGGTGGACGGCGTCGCGCAGGTCCGCAATAGCGGCGTAAGGCGCCCGGCGATGCGCATCTGGATAGACCCGAAGCGTCTCGCCGCTCGCGAACTGACCGTCGCGGACGTCGAGGACGCCCTGCGCAGGGAAAACGTGCAGATCCCGTCCGGCCGCCTGGAATCCACGGCCCGCGAGTTTACGCTGCGAACAAACACCGGCTTCCGGTCGGTCAGCGATTTCGAACAACTGGTCCTGAAGCAGGGGGCGGGCGACTACCTTATCCGTCTCGGCGAGGTCGCCGACGTCGAATTCGCTCCGGAGGACGCGCGCACCTACTCAGCCACCGATGGCGGTGCCGACATGAGTCTCGGCATTACTCCCCAGGCACAGGCCAACCTGCTGCAGGTCAACACGGATGTCACGAAACGTCTCGAGGAACTGCAGGCGACGATGCCGCCCGACATCGAGCTGGCGATCAACATCGATACGGCCGTCTTCATACGCGCCTCCCTGGTAGAAGTCGGCAAGGCACTGGCCATAGCCCTGGGCCTCGTGCTGATCGTGATCTATGCCTTTATCGGGACCGTGCGCGCGACCATCATACCGGCCGTGACCATCCCGATATCGATCGTCTCGGCGTTTTCTGTCATGGCGAGCCTGGGCTATTCGATCAACACGTTAACGCTGCTCGGTTTCGTGCTCGCGATCGGCCTGGTCGTCGATGACGCCATCGTCGTACTGGAGAACATCGTGCGGCGCATCGAGGGCAAGGAGCCGACGCTGCTCGCAGCCGTCAACGGCAGCCGCGAGATCGGCTTCGCCGTGATCGCGACCACGCTGGTGCTGATTGCGGTCATCCTCCCGGTGTCCTTCATGCCGGGCAACATCGGCGACATTTTCAACGAGTTCGGCATTTCGCTCGCCGCGGCCGTCGCATTCTCGAGTCTGGTCGCATTGACCCTCGTGCCGATGCTCACCTCGAAGCTGTTCCACGACAATCGTCTGCACCGCGGCCGGGTCGCGCATTTCATCGACGCGATGTTCAAGCGGCTGTCGTCCTGGTACGAGCGCGTGCTGCGGCGAACGTCGGCGCGCCCGTTCGTAGTGATCGCCACCGCGCTCGCCCTGTTCCTCGGCAGCCTGTTGCTGCTCAACCGGCTGCCCGCCGAATTCATGCCGCGCGAGGACCGTGGCCTCGCCCTCGCGATGATCAGGGCCCCGGACGGGTCCAGCCTCGACTACACCGTGGGCTACATCAGGCGCGTCGAGGACATCATGCTCGCCGATAAGGAGAAAGGCGACGTGCTCCGTGTGCTCGGCCGCTCCGGGAGCTGGCGCGCCGGCGCGGACGTGAATGTCGGCCGGGTGGTTGCCCCGCTCGAAGTCTGGTCGAAGCGGGAACGTACTGCGCAGGAAATCGTTTCGAGCTGGAATCGCCAGTTCGCCGAATTGCCGGGCGCGCAGGTATTTGCATTCGCGCCCGGCGCGTGGGCGATCGGCCAGAGTTCGCGGCCGCTCAATATCGTTCTGGGCGGCACCGACTACGACGAGCTCGCAGAATGGCGCGATATCGTCATGGAGGAAGCGTCGCAACTGCCCGGCCTGTCCAACCTGCAGTCCGATTACAATGAGCGCAAGCCAAAGATCGACGTGTTCGTCGACCGCGACCGGGCCGCCGACCTCGGGGTCTCGCTGTCCAACGTCGGCCGGACCCTCGAGACGATACTCGGTTCCCGGGTCGTAACGACCTTCGTCCGCGACGGTGAGGAGTACCGGGTCATTCTTCAGGGCGCCGACGAACGCCGGCAGACGCCGAGCGACCTGGAGACCATCTACGTGCGCTCGCAGACGTCCGGCAGCCTGATCCCGTTGTCGAACCTGGTGCGGCTGGAAGAGATTGCCGGCCCCGTCGACCTGCGTCGTTTCGACAGGATGCGCTCGATAACGATCAGCGCCAGCCTGGAGAACAACTACTCGCTCGGCGACGCGCTTGCCGAACTCGAGCGCATCGTGCGCGACAATCTGCCGGATTCCGCTCGCCTCGGCTACGACGGCGAGTCCCGCGACTTCAAGGCGACGGGAAGTTCGATCTACGTGACCTTCGTCCTGGCGCTCGTTATCGCCTACCTCGTGCTCGCCGCGCAGTTCGAGAGCTTCAAGCATCCGCTGATCATCATGACCACGGTGCCGCTGGCCGTGACCGGCGCGCTCACGGGCCTGTGGGTGTTCGGCTCCACGATCAACATCTACAGCCAGATCGGCGCGATCATGCTGATCGGGCTGGCGGCCAAGAACGGCATCCTGATCGTCGAATTCGCGAACCAGCTGCGGGATCGCGGCGAGGATTATCGCGAGGCGGTCATCCAATCCGCGAAGACCCGCCTGCGTCCCGTATTGATGACCAGCATGTGCACGGCGTTCGGCTCCGTCCCGCTGCTACTCGCCTCCGGCGCCGGCGAACTGGCCCGCCAGTCGATCGGGGCCGTCGTCTTCTTCGGCGTCACTTTCTCCGTGTTGCTGACCCTGGTGGTCGTTCCGGCCGTGTACGTGCTGGTCGCGAAGAACACGCATTCGCCGGAGTACGTATCGCAACTCATCGACAAACTGGCAGCATCGACGAAGGGCCGCCAGGCATCGGAGACCTGACGCGGCGCCGGCCGACGATTACCATGCTGAAGCTGCTCCTAGCCGGTATCGCCTGTTATGCCGCACTGGCATTGGTGGTCTACCTGATGCAGGCGCGCATGCTGTACCTCGCGGATGTTCCCGGCCGCGCGCTCGAGCGCACGCCGGCCGACCTGGGTGTCGATTACCAGGACGTGTCGATCGAGACGAGCGACGGCATCCGGCTGCACGGCTGGTTCGTCCCGGGCAACGGCGAACGCGTGCTGCTTTTTTTTCACGGCAATGCCGGCAACATCTCGCACCGGCTCGAGTCGATCCGCCAGTTCCTGCAGCTCGGCCTGTCCGTCCTGATCATCGACTACAGGGGCTACGGGCAGAGCGAGGGGCGTACCACCGAGCAGGGGATTTACCGCGACGCGGAAGCCGCCTGGCAATACCTGAGGGAAACCCGGGACGTGCCGCCCGACCGAATCGTGGTTTTCGGACGCTCGATGGGCGCGTCCGCCGCGGCCTACCTCGCCGCGCATAACCGCCCGCTGGCGCTCATCGTCGAGTCGTCGTTCACATCGGTGCCGGACATTGCGGGCGAGTACTATGCGTGGCTGCCGGTGCGCTGGCTCAGCCGCCTGCGGCACTCGACGGAGGACTTCGTGCGGCAGGTGGATTCGCCGGTGCTCGTCATCCACAGCCGGGACGACGAGATCGTCCGATTCCGCCACGGCGAGGCGATATTCGCGGCCGCGGGAGAGCCCCGTTCGTTCCTCGAAATACGCGGCTCGCACAACGACGCCTTTTTGCGGGACGAGCGCAACTACCTTGCGGGACTGCGATCGTTTCTCGATGCCTTGTAGCGGTCACGCGCCCGGTTTGCCCGCCGAACAGACGGGCGAACCGGGCCCGGAATCCTAGTCGCCGAAGTCGTAGCCCACGCTGAAGCGCACCGAGCTCCCGAAGATCGGCCGGCCGTTTGGCGCGGCCGGATTGCGCGGATCTCCCTCCGTGATGCCATCCGAGTCGTTGAGGTTGTCACCGTGCAGCTGGAAAAAGAAACCCGAATCGTGATTCACGATTACGCCCAGATCGAACTTCTCGTAGCTCGGCAACACCACCGTGTTGGCATTGTCGCCGAATCGGTCATCGACGAAGGTCAGCGCGCCGTAGACCGACCCGCTCCAGTCGCCGACCATGAAGTTCCATGACGGCGCGATACGCGCCTGGAAATCGGGTTGGCGGCGAACCTTGTTTCCGACATCCGACGGCGTCGTCGACTCGGTGATCTCGGCATCCTGGAACGTCAGGATGAGGTCGATCGTAAAATCGCCAAAGAAGACTGCGCCGTCAGCCTCGATACCCAGCGACTCCGTCTCGAATGCGGCGGCCGGGACGGTGCCGCCCACGGTCGAACTGAACGAATCGTTGGTATTGAAGAACGCCGTCGCGTAAACCTCGAAAAAGTCGCCGGAATACTTGACGCCGCCTTCCAGCTGCTCAACGGCGTTAACGGTGTCTGCCCCCTCGCGGATATCGTCGAAGTGGGGGAACAGGAAGCCGTCGGAATAGCGCACATACACGCCGAGCGAGTCGTCGAAGTCGTAATTTGCCGCCAGGGTCCATGCAAATTCGTCGTCGTCGAGGCTGGTCGCCGTGTCGATCGTACCGTCCGGGTATCCAGGGCCCGTATCCAGCACATAGTCGATCTCGATCGATTCGGTGCGGATTCCCGCATCGACGCGCCACTGGTCGGTGACGTACCAGGAATCGGCCAGGTAAAAAGCGTCTGCGCGCGCATCGCCCGCAGACTGTAACCCGAACAGGAAACCTGCATCGCCACCAGCATCGGCGATGTCGTCGGGCGTTATCGACGGGTCGAGCGGCTCGCCGTTCGCGACGTTGTGCACCGGAATCGGATTGCCGAGCGTCCACCAGTCATCGGCAGACCAGGAGGCCTGGTAATAGCCGAACGTAAGGTCGTGATTCTCGAACTGCTTGTTGATGCTGATGTCGTTGATCTTTGCCTCGAGGTCCTTGAACACGACCCAGTGGCCGTAGGTCTGCACGAAGTCCGTGCTGTCCAGCACGGCGCCGCTGACCGTCGTCACCGGTCCGCCGATAACGGCACTGACATCGCCTGCCGTGACCGGGCTTCCCGACGGCACGAAACCGAAGGTATCGGCGCTGCCCGACGTGAATGTGAACTGGTCGCGGAACGTCCAGCCGTCACCGAAATCGAATTCGGCGCTGCCGCCGGCAATCGTGCCGTCCCAGCCGCGACCATCGGCAAAATCGAACACCTCGGTGTTGCCGGCCGGATTGACCTGGATTTCCCGGAACCGGGTGGCATTGCCCAGCTGCGCGAATTCGCCGAGATCGTTGCCCGTATTCAGGGCGAACGGCAATACCCACTGGCCATGGTCGTCGGTAACACGTGCGAACAGGTTGATCTCGCCATTGTCGAACACACGGTTCAGGTTGATCGTGAACTGGTTGCCCTCCTCCGCGGAAAACTGCGGATCGCGGATCCCGTCGGCCGACGTGATGTAGCCGCCGACCATGTAATAGAGACGGTCCGTCAGCTCACCGCTCAGCACGCCGTCGAGGCGCTGCAGGCCGTAGTCCGAGGTCGTGTACTTGACCCGGCCCTCGGTCAGCTCGGTGCCCTCCCTGAGCCGGAAATTCACGGTCACGCCGGGCTCGCCTTTGCCAAACACGGCATTCGGTCCGCCGCGCAGGGCCTCGACGCTGCTGATGGTCTCGTCCACGCGAAATATCGACGACTGCTCGAAAAACGACAGCATTTCGGTGCCGTAGATGGGCGAGCCGTTGATCGCGAGCGTCACGAAGGGCGCGTCGCTGCCGCCCGGCAAGCCACGCACGTCGATATTGGCGCCCGCGACGCCGCCGGAACTCTCGGCCCAGACCCCCGGGACATTCTTGAACAGGTCCGCCGTGCTCTTCGGCCCGAACCTGGCAATATCGTCCGGCGCCATTGTCGTGATCGCGAAGCTTGCCTGCTGCTTTTCGACCCCGGCGCCGCCGGGGGTTCCGACCGTCACAATTTCTTCGATTACTTCCTCGCCTTCGCCGGCGCTTTGCGCAATTGCCCAGGAAACGGGGCTCATTACCAGCGCGGCCGCCAACGCGGCCAGGCCGGCGCAACACTTCAGTCGTATTAGTAAGTACGTCATCGTTTCGCTCCTTTTATCTCCGGAGTCGGGCCTCACCTTTCCTGGCGAGCGACCCCGTAGGCGCCGGCAGCGAAGACGCGCCGACAGAACCGTCGGCCGCGGGAATGCAGACGTCTTCCCCCGCAACGCCTAGCATGTGGAAAAAAACTACTCCCTTTCGTGGCGTAATGCAATGGACCGGCCGCAGCCGCGGATGTCTCAGAAGTTTTCGCAATAACAACATGCGATCTTGCCCGCCGCGGGCCTAGGCGGTGATTTCACACCGGCGTGGCATCGCCGCTACAATGATGGATAGGGGGCACGAACATGAGCTTTCATCCTGCGATCATCGATTTCGGCATCGTCGCGGCGTTCGTGATCTACAGCGTCACGATTGGATTCATGTCGCGCAAGCAGGCATCGAAGGACCTCGACGAGTATTTCCTGGCGGGCCGCAGCGTGTCAGGCACCAGGGCGGGCTTCAGTATGGCCGCCACCCAGTTCGCGGCGGATACGCCTTTGTTGGTCATGGGCCTCATCGCCGTCGGCGGCGTCTTTTCCTTGTGGCGCCTGTGGATCTACGGTCTCGCATTCCTGCTGATGGGCTTCGTCCTCGCGGCAGCCTGGCGGCGCTCCGGCATCCTGACCGACGCGGAGCTGGTCATGACACGCTACAGCTCACGCGGCGCTCTGGCGCTGCGCGGTCTGAAAGCGATTTATTACGGCACGGTAATCAACTGTGTCGTAATGGCGTTCGTGCTGATTGCGGCCGTCCGGATTTTCGAGATCTTCCTGCCCTGGGACGAGTGGTTGCCGGCCGGCTTCTATGCCGGGCTGAAAAACGCGATCGCGGCGACGGGCGTGGTCTTGTCCTCCGGCGTGACCGGGCTCGACCCCCTCGTTGCGACGACCAACAACGTGCTCAGCATTGCAGCAATGCTGACGTTCGTCGCGCTGTACTCGACCACCGGCGGTCTGCGCAGCGTCATCGCCACGGACGTGGCCCAGCTTGCATTGATGCTGGCCGGGACCGCCATCTACGCCTGGCTGGCGGTCGATGCCGCCGGCGGTCTGGACAGCATCCCGGACCGGCTGGTCGACATTTACGGCCACGCCACCGCCGAGCGCTTCCTGAGTTTCGCACCGACAGCGGGGGACGCATTGATGCCGTTCCTTGTGATCGTCGCATTGCAGTGGTTTTTTCAAATGAACAGCGACGGCACGGGCTATCTTGCGCAGCGCACCATGGCCTGCCGCGACCACCAGCAGGCACGGCTCGCTGCCGTGGTATTTACGGTGACCCAGATCGTCGTCCGCAGCCTGCTGTGGCTGCTCATCGGCGTCGCGTTGCTCGTCGTCTACCCGTTCGATGCATCGGTGCCGCTGACCGAGACCGGCATCGGCGAACGGGAGCTCACGTTCGCACTGGGCATGGACGAACTCCTGCCGGTCGGTGCCCGCGGCCTGATGCTCACCGGGATGCTCGCGGCGCTGGCGTCGACGCTCGATACCCACCTGAACTGGGGCGCCAGCTACTGGAGCAACGATCTCTACAAGGGCATCTGGCTGGAAGGAATCCGAGGCCGCGCTGCCGGATCCCGCGAACTCGTGCTCGTGGCCCGGCTTTCGAACGCCGTCATCCTCGCCATTGCGCTTGCAATCATGGCGAATCTGCAGTCGATACAGACCGCGTGGCAGATATCGCTGCTGTTCGGCGCAGGCACCGGCGCGGTGCTCGTGCTGCGCTGGCTGTGGGAGCGCATCAACCTCTGGTGCGAAGTCGCGGCGATAGCCACGTCGCTGATCCTTGCGCCGGTACTGATCTACACGATTGACGCGGAGTGGCTGCGATTGCTGTCCATGTCCGTCGCTTCGCTCCTCGTCGTGATCGTCACCGCATATGTTGCGCCGCCCACGCGTCGGGACAAACTCGTCGACTTCTACAGGCGTGTACGCCCGCCCGGGGCGTGGCGCCAGACGGCGATCGCAGCGGGTGAAGATCCCGACGCCGGTGGCACCGAGTTTCGCCGGGACCTCCTCGGCCTGGCCGCCTGTGCGGTCAGCGTTTACGGCTGGCTGGTCGGCATCGGCTTGCTGCTGCTGGTCGCGGACATGACATTGCCTGCCGTCATCGCGATACTCGTCGGCATTGCCGCATCGCCTGTCTGGTTGAGATCCCTGCGCGACGCGCGCACCCATTAAAAAAGCCGGGCTTTGCCCGGATTTTGCGCAGCACGACGACGCGTGCGAAAACGACCGGGCCTTATTCTTCCGCTGCCGGTGTCTTGGTTTCTGTCGCCTGCTCGGTCAGCATCACGATGGCCATCGGCGCGGCATCGCCCGGGCGCGGGCCCGTTTTGAGGATGCGCAGGTAGCCGCCCGGCCGGTCCTTGAAGCGCGGGCCGATATCCGAAAACAGCTTGCCGACCGCTTCCTTGTCGCGAAGGCGATCGAAAGCCAGGCGACGGTTCGCCACGCTGTCTTCCTTCGCGAGCGTGATCAGCGGCTCGACGACGCGACGCAGCTCTTTGGCTTTGGGCACCGTCGTACGGATCGTTTCGTGCTTCACCATCGACGTGGCCATGTTGCGGAACATGGCCTTGCGATGCGAGCTGTTGCGACCCAGTCGACGACCGGATTTTCTATGGCGCATTTGTCTGTCCTTTCCTAGATAGCGAGCTCGTGCTCCGGCCGCAGGCTGGCCGGCGGCCAGTTGTCGAGACGCATACCGAGCCCGAGGCCGTGCCCTTCGAGCACTTCCTTGATCTCGGTGAGCGATTTCTTGCCGAGGTTCGGCGTCCTCAGGAGTTCCACTTCCGTGCGCTGCACCAGGTCGCCGATGTACATGATGTTCTCGGCCTTGAGGCAGTTCGCCGAGCGAACCGTGAGTTCCAGCTCGTCGACGGGACGCAGCAGGATCGGATCCACCTGGTCCTGCGCCTGTGCGCCGGTGCCCTCTTCCTGGCCCTGCAGATCGACGAACACCGACAGCTGGTCCTTGAGGATGCTGCCCGCGCGGCGGATCGCCTCTTCAGGATCGATCGTGCCGTTGGTCTCGATATCGATCAGCAGCTTGTCGAGGTCGGTGCGCTGTTCGACGCGCGCGGCTTCGACATTGTACGTAACGCGATGCACCGGGCTGAACGAAGCGTCCAGCTGAAGACGGCCGATCGGGCCCGTCTGCTCCTCGAACGTCGGGCGCTGCGTAGCGGGACGATAGCCGCGGCCGCGCTCGACCTTGAGCAACATGTTCAGCTCACCGGCGCTGGTCAGGTTTGCGATGACGTGATCCGGGTTCATGATCTCGACGTCGTGATCCAGCTGGATGTCACCCGCGGTGACCACCCCCGGACCTTTCTTCGAAACCCGCAGCTCGGCGGTATCGCGGGCGTTCATGCGCACGGCAACCTGCTTCAGGTTGAGCAAAATGTCGACGACGTCCTCCTGGACACCCTCGATGCTGGTGTACTCGTGCAGCACGCCTTCGATCTCGGCTTCCGTTATGGCTGCGCCCGGCATGGACGACAGCAGAATACGGCGCAGCGCGTTACCCAGCGTATGGCCGAAGCCACGCTCGAACGGTTCGATGGTGACCTTCGCCTGAAGGTCATTGACCGGCGTCACTTTGACGACGCGCGGCTTCAGAAACTCAAATACAGATTCCTGCATGGGAATAATCCCTCCTGACTTACTTGGAATAGAGCTCGACGACGAGGTTTTCGTTGATGTCCGGCAGGATGTCCTCCCGATCCGGCAACGATTTCAAAACCCCGGCCATCTTCTTGGCGTCGACCTCTACCCACTCCGGCAGACCAACCTGGCCTGCAATCTCGATAGCGCTCTGGATGCGAAGCTGCTTCCTGGCTTTCTCACGAATGCTTACTGCATCGCCTGCCTTCACCTGGGCAGAGGGGATATTCACGACCTTGCCGTTCACCTCGACG
Source organism: Woeseiaceae bacterium (assembly GCA_041601995.1). Lineage (GTDB taxonomy): Bacteria > Pseudomonadota > Gammaproteobacteria > Steroidobacterales > Woeseiaceae > UBA1847. The sequence goes on from JBFIHC010000039.1 coordinate 25,209, forward strand.
CTCTTGTGGCTGACGAGCTGACGCGCTTCGGCGCGCGTAGCTGCAAAGCCCATCCGGTATACGACGTTGTCCAGGCGCCCTTCCAGCAGGCGCAACAGGTTCTCGCCCGTCGAGCCTTTGAGCTGCGCGGCACGCTTGTAGTAGTTGCGGAACTGGCGCTCCAGCACGCCGTACATACGACGCAGTTTCTGCTTTTCACGAAGCTGCAGACCGTAGTCCGACAGGCGCGGGCGGCGCTGCGGCGCCCCGCCCGGCGGTATTTCCAGCCGGCACTTCGATTCGAGCGGCCGCACGCCGCTCTTGAGAAACAGATCCGTGCCTTCGCGGCGGGACAGTTTGCACTTTGGTCCTAAATATCTTGCCATTGTTAGCCTCTATACGCGCCGCTTTTTCGGCGGGCGACAGCCGTTGTGAGGAATC
>JBFIHC010000040.1:0-24522 GCA_041601995.1 Woeseiaceae bacterium
CACTGGCGGCCGCGCCAAGGGCGCAACTGTTGCCTGATCACCGAGGCGGATCCTCCGGGGCTCAGCGGTCCGGCACTGCTCCGGGAACTGCGCGAAATGCACGTCGAGATCCCGGTGCTTATGCTCGTCAGTGCAGCGTCGCCGGAACTTGTCGAGGCGGCGCAGAGCTCGGATCAGATCGGCGTCGTCCAGAAGCCGTGCCTCGATCACACCCTGATCGACCGGGTGCTGCGTCTGCAAGGCCAAGGCGCAACCGGGTGGAGGAATGGCCAGGGAGCGGGAACTCACTAGCCCTGCATTGCATGCGGATTGACCGCGCGCCGGCGATTCCGGCAGCAGTGCCTTCATTGCCATCGAGCGGCTCACGGCGCGTTGCAATGCCGCGGTCAGAACGCGGCAATACGGCGTTCGTGCCGGGCAGGATGTCATGCCTGCAGGGCGCGTCCGATATCCACACCAGAGCCGGAACTTCGGTAAGATGGAGGGCGAATCCAGTGACACGAACATCGCTCACATAATCCAGCGAGAAAGCGCCAATGGTTCCTGTTACCACCACGAGTGGCGCGGCATGAACCCGACGACACCGATCATCTCGGGCGGCATGAATGCACTGCGCACCCCGGGCTTCCTCGACAATCTCGTGGACTCCAACCTGATACAGAGCGCCGGCGGCGGTAGCTACGGGCACGTCGACCGCCCGGCCGCTGTCACGAAGACGCTGCGACAGGCAGAGCATTGCTTGAAGGACGGGGCGATCCCGGTCGAATTCGCGAAACAGCACCGCGAGTTGGCGCGTGCTTTCGAGAGTTTCCCGCACGGCGCCGAGAGGCCGTACCCGAAATGGCGGCAGAAGCTGCCCGAAGTCGCCTAGGGATGGCGGGACGGAAACCCGGTTTTGCCGCCGTCGTCTGGGATCTCGACGGCACGCTGGTCGATTCCGCGGCGGATATAGCCACGTCGTTGAACCGCCTGCTGGCCGAGCAGGGCCTGCCGGCGCTCGACGACAGTCGCATTCGCAACATGATCGGGGAGGGCGTGCCGATGCTCCTACGGCGCGGGCTGGCGGCGCACGACGTGACGCCGGACGACCACCTGCTGGCCTCGCTGGTTGGGCGCTTCATGGAAATCTACGCCGACGTTGCGACCACATCGACGCGACTGTTCCCCGGCGCTCGAGAGGTGCTCGGCACGCTGGGCGAAGCGGGCGTGAGGCAGGCGATCTGCACCAACAAGCCCGAGGCGATAACGCGGCAGGTTCTCGCCGGACTCGGTATCGCCGATCACTTCGGGTCCGTCATTGGGGGCGATAGCCTGCCGCGCAACAAGCCGGACCCGCTGCCGCTGCGGATAACGCTGCGGCGGCTCGGCGTTCGACCGGGCCAAGCGTTGATGGTGGGCGACTCGGCCATCGATGTGATGATGGCGCACGCAACTGGCGTGGACGTCACGTTCGTGACCTTCGGCTACGGCCCCGAGCCCGCCGAACCGCATCGTGCCGACTACCGTATCGACTCACTCGCGGAATTACCGGCGGTCGTCGCCGGCTCGGGCAAGAAGACGTCGCACACCACCGGCAGGTGATCGGATGCCTGCCGGGTTGCCCGCGTTCGGGCCACGCCGTGGCTGAGTTCGACGGCTGCCGGTGACACGCAGATGCCGTCAAGAGACAGAAGCGGTCGGCGCGACGGCCACGATCGCCGCCGCAGCACGGTGCCGAACTGTCTTTTCAGCACCCGCATTGTGTGACTCGCCGGCCGCCATTCGTTGAAATCGCCCATCAGGACGTCGACGTCGGCCTTGTTGTCGCGGGCAATAGCGGCCAGTTCGTCCACCTGCCTGCGCCGCTCGCGCCCCCGAAGCCCGAAGTGCGAGACCAGCACGCGGATGCGCTGGCCCTTGAAGTCGTACTCGCACTCGATGACGCCGCGAGGCTCACGGCCCGGCACCGAGATGTCGTGCATGCGCGTCGCAATTGCCCGGCCGCCGGACAGCAGCAAGTTGCCGTAATGGGCATCGCCGCGCCTCAGGGTCGGACCCCGATACACGTGCATTCCGAGGCTGCGCGCCAGGTAATCGCTCACCGGTTCGCCGTCGAAGTCCCGATCCTCGAATTCCTGGATTCCGATGAAGTCCGCCTCGAGTCGAGCGAGGATGCTGCAGATGCGCACCGGAGAGAACACGCCATCCATGCCGATGCAGGCATGCACGTTGTAGGTCACGAAGCGCAATCGTCGGCCGCCGGGTGAACGGGAGTCGGAATCCGGCGTCATGTCCGCTCAGGATCCGGAATCCTGCGACTTGCCGCGCCAGACGCGCAGCAGAATCAGGGCGACACCTGCCGCCGCGATGGCAACAACGATCCACGGATCGAAAACCGGTTCGCCGCTGAGCGCCGCACGCGCACGGTCGACACTCAGGCAGATCAGGACGATGCCGGGCCCCATGCCGACGACGGAACCTGCGAGAAAGTCCCGCAACCGGACGCCGGAGGCGCCCGCAACGACGTTGATAACAGTGAACGGCGCGATGGGAATCAGCCGCAGCGCCGCCAGTGACCACATGTCCGAGGCTGCAGCGATACGGCTGATGCGGCGCGTTACGCCGCCCGGTACGCGCGCCGACATCGTGCTGCCGAAACGGGCGCCGATCCAGTGGTTGACGGCGGTAGATGCGAGCAGTCCGGTCGTCGCCGTGAGCACGGCGATCCAGGGTTCGAACAATAGCCCGCACAGCGCGATCATGACCGTTACCGGCGTGACGACGAGACTGCCCGCGACAAATGCCGGGACCGCGAGCCACGGGCCGAGAGGATGCGCTGCGGCGCCGCGCAGCCGGCGAAGCAGGGCCCCCGGTTCGAACTCGTCACCCGCCTGCGCCCCAAGGTAGATCCAAAGGCCCAGTATCGCAGCAACGAGGCCCGCAAAAATCCAGCCACTGGCGGGCGTGTGCATCGTCGACTCGGCGGACTCGGCGGACTCGGTAGCGCGGTTGTCCGCGTCTTCGCCGCTGCGCAACAACGGTTTCTCCAGGTCGGCAATCTGCGCCATGGGCCGCAGGACCACCTGCTCCAGTTCGTCGGTCTGCGTCTGCAGCGCTTGCAGCCGCCTCGAGCCGCCATTGAAACGCTCCAGGGCGGCGAGCAGCCCCTCGCCTGAAAGACACTCTGCGACTTCACCGGCGTCCGCGCCCATGTGTTCTGCCAGCAGGTCAGCCGCGAGCAGGCCTGCGTTTCCCTCGTCGGCAACGACGATGTCGCATTCCGTATCGAGCCCCATCGAACGCTGGCTGAGATTGGCGGAGCCGATGCGTACGCTGCGGCCGTCGACGACCATGATCTTGGCGTGCACATTGATGGCGCTGTCTCCAAGCTCGTCCAGAACCGGGCTCAGGATCCTGAGCTTGCCGTGGCGGTCCGCCTGTATCAGCCGATCGAGGGCCTGGTTGCGCAACACGTCCATCGTCGCCTGTTCCAGCCAGCCGGACGTTTCGCCCGGCATGACGATGGCGATTTCCGGCGGGTCGTCGTCCTGCAGCCGTGCGGCCAATGCGTCGGCAATCTCGGGTGACGTGAAATACTGATTCTCGATGTAGATGTATCGGTTCGCGGCAGCGATCGTGTCGAGATACAGCTGCCTGACCTCGCGGATGTCACGCCCGCTGTCCGGCTGGACCCAGGTGCGTGCGATGGCCGTGTCGACCTGCTTTCCCTGCACGCTCACGCCCTCCGGCCAGAGCGATTCGCCGTCGGCCGCCGGATCGAGGTCGGGGAGGGGCTCGCCGGTTGCGTTCTGCCAGCGTGCGCTCAGCAACTCGCGGAGGTCGGCAGCGGGTTCGCCCGACACGATCGCCTGTACGTCGTGGAACGGCCGGTAGCTGTGGCCGTCCGGGTCTTCGCGTCGGGGATCGTCCGCCGCGTGCTGCCGCGTGTCCCAGCGGGCCTTGGTCAGGTCGATGCCGCCCGAGTAGGCCAGGACACCGTCGATAACGACGATCTTCTGGTGCTGGCTCGCGCCCACGGGGTGGCGCCCGTCCAGCTCGAAGTGCAGCCGGTCGCTTTTCTGCCAACCGAAGGATCGCGCCGGGAGCAGTTCCCGCTCGAGCACGTAGATGACGGAGAAATCCCACGACAGCACATATACATGCAGCTCCGGCTTGTCGTCGACGAGCGCTTCGAGCGTCGCGGCCAGCGGGCTGGGGAAGTCCGGGTGATCCGGGTCCCGAATGAGTTCGGTGCGGCTGTCGATATCCCAGCCGGCGATCAGTATCTCCCGCTCCGCCTTGCCGAGGCTGTCCCGCAAGGCCGAAAAGTAGGCGTCTGCATCGACCAGCCAGCCGAAGCGATCGGCGCGCGACACGCGCCAGCAGTTGTCTTTTTCGACGAAAATGGTATCTGCCTCGGTACTCATGAACGGCCAGACGTGGCGACGACGGCCGGAACTTTCAAGCAACCCTGCGGATCGTCGAGGCGGAATGCAAGCGTCACGTGCCGGGCCAGTCGTGGCCGACCTCGAGGCACTCCTCGACAAGCCATTTGAATTCGGTGAAGTCGTCGACGATCGCATCGGGCTGGTATGGGTGCGCGGCGGTACCCGGAAAGATCTTGTTGATCCAGGCGTGATCCCAGCCGGTGCCGTTGAAGAAAACCGACGTGATGCCCGCACGCTTCGCCGAGATGACGTCAGTCGTGCTGTCGCCGACATACCAGCAATTGGGCGCGGCCGGAACGCCGAGGTTGGCGAGCGCCTTCAAGATGGGGTCAGGACTGGGTTTGCGCCGGCCACTGTCGTCGCCGCAAACCGTCGTTTCGAAAAGATCCAGCCACGCACCGCCGTCGACGAGGGCGAACTCGCGCTCGAAGAACTCCCGATCGCGGTTCGTGAGAATACCGAGCCTGACGTCGAAGGCGTTCATCTCGATGAGCAGATCGAGTTCGCCACCTTCCAGCGGCTGCACCTCGCCGTAGTGATTTCGGTAGGCCGCATTGAACGCATCGTGCGCGACGTGCTTGGCGTCCTCGTCGTTGCCGAACAGAACTTCGAAAATGTCGGTGCGGGATATCCTGCGTTCGGCCTTGATCTTCGGATGCAGCTGCAGGTGTTCGCGGACGTAATCGACGAGGCGCGCGTCTTCCGCCGTCTTGGCCTGGTCGTGCGAGATGAGGGCCTGCATGAGGCCGAGTTCGGGGAATCGCGGAAGCACGTCGTCGACGGCGTGGTACATCGCGTCGAGCGTATCGACCAGCGTTGCGTGCCAGTCGAACAGTACGACGCGGGGGGCAACGAGCGTTCTCGCGGCTTCATCCAGTTCGCGTAACATTCCCTGCCCGATTCGCAGTCTCGACAATGATCCGCCGGGGGACTATTGTTGCAGACCTTTTCGCCGAGAGCACGCTGCCTGTCAGCGAGCCGGTCAACAGGATGGTTCGATGAAATTGCGATACAAGATTGGAGCAGCATTGCTTATCCTGCTGGTCGCGGCAACCGCGTCCCTCGCAGTCGTTTTGAGCTACAGCGCAGCGTGCGAGCCCGCACCCGGCGTCGCCGACGGCGCGCAGACCATGCAGGCAATCAGCTACCGGTGTTACGGCTCCTCGGACGTGCTCGAGTTCGCAGCCGTCGAGCGCCCTGATCCCGCCGCCGACCAGGTGCTCGTCAAGGTACGTGCGGCCGCGGTGAATCCTCTGGACTGGCATTTCATGCGCGGCTCGCCGTATTTCATGCGCCTGATGTCGGGCATCGGATCGCCCGACGACACGCGGCTCGGTGTCGATTTCGCCGGTACCGTGGTAGCGGTGGGGGGCTCGGTCACCCGCTTCCAGCCGGGTGACGAGGTGTTCGGCGGGGCGAACGGCGCCTTCGCCGAGTACGTTCTCGTGCGCGAGTCCGGCGCAGTCGCCCTGAAACCCGCCAACGTGAGCTTCGAGGATGCGGCATCCGTGCCCGTCGCGGCGGTCACTGCGCTGCAGGCCCTGCGCGACAAGGGGAATCTGGAGGCGGGCCAGAAAGTGCTCATCAACGGCGCATCGGGCGGCGTCGGCACGTTCGCGGTGCAGATCGCAAAAGCACTCGGGGCCGAGGTAACCGGGGTCTGCAGCACGCGAAATGTCGAGATGGTGCGTTCGATCGGCGCCGACCACGTGTTCGATTACAAGCAGCAGAATTACACGGAGAGCGGGCGCCGCTACGACCTGGTCGTGGACATGGTCGGCAATCACACGGTACGCCGAAACCTCGATGTCCTGGAGCCGAGCGGGACCCTGGTCCTGGTCGGTGGGGGTAAAGGCAACTGGATCGAGCCGCTGAAAGGGCTGCTGCAGGTGCTGTTGCTGTCCCCGTTCGTCGAGCAGGAGATCGTCCCGATCCTGGCCCACCTGGATTCCGGGGACCTGGTGATGCTTGCTGAAATGATGGAAAACGGCCAGGTAAAGCCCGTCATCGACCGCCGCTTTGCACTCGAACAGGTTCCGGAGGCGCTTCGTTATTCCGAATCCGGCCGCGCCCGCGGGAAAATCATCATTACCGTGAATCAGGATTGATCCAGCAGCGCGTCCACGAAACGCGTTCGCCATGCCGTGATGTCATTCTTCTCGAGAATGCGCATCATCGCGGCATGCCGCTCGCGCCGTTCATGCAGGGGCATCGTGATGGCCGTCGCAATGCCGTCGGCGACGCTGTCGCGATCGTAAGGATTCACGATCACGGCGTCAGTCAGTTCGCAGGCCGCGCCGGCAAGGCTCGATAGCACCAGCATGCCCGGATCGTCGGGATCCTGTGCCACCACGTACTCCTTGGCCACCAGGTTCATCCCGTCGCGCACGGGCGTCACGAGACCGACGTTCGCGTTGCGGAAGAAGCCCATCAACGGTTTGCGGCCGATACCCTTGTTGAGATAGCGGATCGGCACCCAGTCTGACGACGCGAAGCGGCCGTTGATTCGCCCGGAGTCCTGTTCGAGTTCGCCGCGTATCTCGTCGTACGCCCGTACGCCGACGCGCGTGGGCGGCGCGATCTGCATCAGCGTGACGTTGTTCTGCGTATTCGGGTATTTTTCCAGCAGGCGCTCGTAGGAGAGGAATCTCTGGTGCAGGCCCTTGCTGTAGTCGAGCCGGTCGACGCCGATGATCAGGTCACGCTCGTCGAGGCTCTTGACCATCCTGCGCACCGACTTCGTCGCGTTCGCTTCGGTCGATAACGCCTGGATTTCCCCCACATCGACACCGATCGGGTAGACGTCTGCGACCAGCCTGCCCCCGGCAAGCTCGATGATGTTTTTGGAAACGATCTTTGCGTCGACGATGGGTTCGTCCAGGCAGGTCTTGAAGGCCCTGAGGTCACGCTCGGTATGAAAGCCCAGCACGTCGTAGGCACACAGTGACCGCAGCAGGTATTCGTAGCCGGGCACGGCGCGTAACGCCTCGATGGACGGGAACGGCACGTGCAGGAAAAAACCGATCGGGTTCTCCACCCCGGCGCTGCGCAATTCGGCCGCCAACGGAATCAGGTGGTAGTCGTGGACCCAGACGACATCGTCCGGCTGCATCAGCGACGCGAGCTTTCGCGCGAACAGGGAATTGACGCGGCGGTAAGCATCGAAATCCTCGGTCTTGTATCGCAGGAAATCGAGCAGGTAATGGCAGACCGGCCACAGGACCCGGTTGCTGTAACCGTTGTAGTAGTGCTCGAAATCGGATTCATTGAGCGTGATCGTCGCGTAGTCGATGTTGTCTTTGCGGACGACCTGTACATCGGAATCGGATTTCTCGGTCAGCTTGCCACTCCAACCGAACCACACGCCGCCCTGGTCCTTCAGGGCGGCAAGGATACCGACGGCAAGACCGCCTGCCGCCGCGCCTTTCTTTTTCGGCATCGCCACGCGATTCGAAACGATGATCAGGCGTCTGTCGGATGAGTCGGTCATGATGGCCTACCCTTTACTACAGGGATTCCTCCCAGGAGCGACTCAGTCGGACCGCCGCGTTGATGATGCCCGCCATGCTGTAGGTCTGCGGGAAGTTGCCCCACAACGCCCCGGTATCCGGATCGATGTCTTCGGACAACAGCCCCAGCGGATTCCGGAGTTGCAGCATGTTCTCGAAAAGTTCACGCGCTTCCTCGATCCGCCCGATGCTGGCGAGCGCATCGATATACCAGAACGTGCAGATGTTGAATGCGTTTTCCGGCTCGCCGAAGTCGTCGGCTGCGATGTAGCGGAACATGTGCTTGTCCCGCAGGAGGTGCCGGCCGATGCATTCGACCGTGGAAACGAAGCGCGGGTCGTCCGCTTCGATGAACCCGAGGTCTTGCATCGTCAGCAGGCTGGCATCCATCTCCGGCCGGCCGAAGCTCTCGGTAAACGACTGCTGCTCCGGATCCCAGGCCCGTTCGAGAACGTCGGCGCGGATTTCATCCGCCGTCTTGCGCCAATAGGCGGCACGGTCGTCTTCACCCAGCTTGCTCGCGATCTTCGCCAGGCGATCGCAGGCAGCCCAGCACATGATGCTGGAGAAGGTGTGTACGCGCTGCCGTCCCCGATACTCCCACAGCCCGGCGTCCGGTTTATCGTACTTTTCGCGCGCCCATCGGCCGAGTGCTTCGAGGCGCTTGAATTCGGCGAGGGTTCCGGACTTGATCAATCGGCTATCGAAGAAGAACTGGGTAACGGCCAGGACCACGGCGCCGTAGACGTCGTGCTGTACCTGTTCGTACGCCTGGTTGCCACGCCGGACCGGCGGCATTCCCTGGTAGCCGGACAACGATTCGACGATCTGTTCGTCCGTGTCAGAGCGGCCGGAGATTCCGTACAGGGGTTTGAGTTCTTCGTCGCCCGCTTCTGCGGCGATGTTCATGATGTAGGCGAGGTAGCTCTCCATCGTGACCGTCGTGCCGAGGCGGTTCAGCGCCTGCACGACGAAATAGCTGTCGCGCAGCCAGCAGAACCGGTAGTCCCAGTTTCGCCCGCTGTTCGCCGCCTCCGGAATCGAGGTCGTCAGGGCCGCAACGACCGCGCCCGTGTCCTCGAAGGTGCAGAGTTTGAGCGTAATCGCCGCGCGTATGACCGCCTCTTGCCATTCGAACGGGATCGACAGGCCCCGCGACCACGCTTGCCAGTAATCGCGGGTCGAGCGGAAGTGAGTATGGAAGGCGTCTGCGCAGGACTCCGGGATGGTCTCGTTGGGACCGAGAATGAGGTGCAGCGCGCGGTCGAGCAAGAAAGCGTTTTCGTCGATCACGTGCGTCAGCGACGCGTCCGTGGTCAATCGCAGCGTCGTGTCCGAGCATACGTAGCTGATGTGATTGCTGCCGTGCGTCGATGCGCATGCTTTTGCGCCGTAGTCCCGTGCCGGTCGCAGGCGGATCCTGATGCGCGGCGAACCGGTTTCCGGCCGGATGCGCCTGAGTAACATCATCGGCGTGAATATGCGCCCGACGTACTCGTAGCGGGGTGCGACGTCCGTGATGCGCACGGCGCCGCCGTTGGTGTCATACAGGATCGTGTCGAGGATCGCGGTATTCGTCTGGTAGGCCTGTTCGCTGTGCGAAAAATCAATCAGCTCCACTTCGAAGAAACCGGGCAGGTCGGTTTCTCCTTCGTTTCGCAGCAGCCGGCAGAAGACCGGGTCGGAATCGAATTGCGGCATGCACGACCACACCATGGTCGCGCGTTCGTCGATGAACGAAGCCACCTGGCAGTTGCCGATCAAACCGATGTTCAGACTGGACAAGTAACTCTCTCCCTGGTTTTCGTTAGTGCGGTAGGCGCCGTTCGATCGATTCGAGCCAGCGGCGCACGGCCGCGACGTCCGGCAAGGAGTATTCGGCCTCGCTGTCGCAATTGCCGCCGACGCGAATCGTGATTCCGCTGACCGCGTTCACAGTCCGAAAGCCGTCTTCGTCCGTGACGTCGTCGCCGACGAACACGGCGCGGCGGCCGTTGAATGGGTCGCGCTTCATCATCTCGCCGATCGCCGCACCTTTGTGGTGAGCTCTCGGTGCGAACTCGAAGACCATTTTACCGGCTATCAGGCGAAAATCCGTCTCGATTTCCGGCAACAGCCGATGCACGAATTCCGTGCATGCCTTCTCGAGCCGCGGTGCACGCCGATAGTGCAGGGATACGCCACCGCGTTTCTCCTCGAGCAGCAGGCCCGGGTCATCTGCTGCGAATTCGCGTATCTGTTCGAGGATCGGCGCTGGCAGCGACCACTCGGTCGTGGAGACCCGATCGTCCGGGTGCAGCCGCATTTCAGCCCCGTGGGCCCCAGCCGCGGCAAACCTGGCCGGCGCAAATATGCGGTCGATGTCAGCGACGGGGCGGCCGCTGATCAAGGAGAGCGCGCCGTCGAGTCCAGCGGACAGCCGCACCAGCGACGCCACCAGGCGCGGGTCCGCCTGCACGCCCGCGGGGTGGTCCTCGATGTCGAGCAGCGTGCCGTCGACGTCCAGGAAAAGCGCCAGGTTGGAGGGCTCGAGCTTGTCGGGCGGTGCCGGCATGACGTTACTTTACCGCGCGGGTCGCGCCTTGTCGCATGGCGCTACCGCGCCTGCCGCACCCGGCGTGGCTGCCAAATCAATCCTTTCTTTTGTGTCCCGGTCTGTTATAGTCCGCCCCGTCCTGGCGCACATCGGTCTGCGCCAATGCCTCCGCGCCGCACTCCTGCGATGTCCGGAGCTAACCCGGAATTTCTGCCTGGATCGAAACTTTCGCAGCATCGAGCTGCCATCGTGTCGGGCGGATTCAGAGAATCATATCCAGTGTTATTCAATCAACTTGGCCTTTCGGCCGAACTGCTGCGTGCGGTCGAAGAACAGGGCTACGCCAACGCGACCCCGGTCCAGCAGCAAGCCATTCCCCTCATTCTTGCCGGTCAAGACGTTCTCGCGGGTGCCCAGACGGGCACCGGCAAGACGGCCGGCTTCACGTTGCCGCTGTTGCAGCGGCTCCAGCAGGGCAGCGTCAACCGGCGTCGGATTCGTGCGCTGGTACTGGTCCCCACGCGGGAACTGGCCGCGCAGGTCGCGGAAAGTGTCCGCGACTACGGTCGGTACCTGCCGTTTCGAACGGCGGTCATCTACGGCGGTGTCAGCATCAATACGCAGATCGCCAATCTGCGCAAAGGTGTCGACGTCGTTGTTGCGACGCCCGGCAGGCTGCTTGATCATATGCAGCAAGGGACCATCAAGCTCGATGCCATCGAGGTGCTGGTGCTCGATGAAGCGGATCGCATGCTCGATATGGGCTTCATCCGCGACATCCGCAAGATAATGAAAGCGCTGCCCGAGATTCGGCAGAACCTGCTCTTCTCGGCGACGTTCTCGGCGGATATCCGTCGCCTCGCGGCCGACCTGCTGCAATCGCCGAAGGAGATACAGGTCGCGGTCAATGGCCGCCCTGCGGAGGGCGTAAGACAGGTCATCTATCCTGTCGATCGCAGCCGCAAGCGGGAACTCCTGTCGCACAAGATCGGTGCGGAAAACTGGCGACAGGTGCTGGTCTTCACACGGACGAAGCACGGCGCGAACCGGCTGGCTGCGCAGCTCGAGGCCGATGGTCTCAACTCCGCGGCGATCCACGGTAACAAATCCCAGGCCGCCCGCGTCCGGGCCCTGAGGGATTTCAAGCTGGGCAAGGTGCGGGTGCTGGTTGCGACCGACGTCGCGGCACGGGGACTCGACATCGAGCGCCTGCCGCACGTCGTCAATTACGAACTGCCGCACGTGCCAGAGGACTACGTGCATCGGATCGGGCGCACGGCCCGTGCCGGTAACGAGGGCCACGCGGTATCGCTGGTCTGTGTCGACGAGCACAAGCTGCTCGCCGATATCGAGAATCTGCTGCAGAGAAAGATAAGCCGGGAGACGATTTCAGGCTACGAGCCGGATCCACGGATCAAGGCCGAGCCAGTCTCGCAGGGGCGCACACAGCGCGCACCGGGCAAATCGAACAACGGGCCCAAGCGCCGACCGCGGACGAAAGGGAGCAAACGTCGCGCCGGACAGGGGCGTGTCGCCGCACACTGATTAATGAGAGTATTGGCACCGAACAAGACCGGAGTCCGATACTCGAAGTAATCATGCTGCGTAGTTTCTCCATCGTTGCGTGGTGTGTGGCGTTGGTGTCCTGCACGCCTGCACGGCCCGTCATCGACGAGCAGATGATGCGCGTCGATGGCGAAATGCCGGCAGATTTCAGCGGCTCGTGGGAACGCGACTACGCGCGTGGCGACGACGTCAACCAGGTGCTGCGCGATATCTACTACTACCTGAGCCGAACGTCGGCAGACCGCGCCTACACGACGCGCCCCGGGCCCGTGCAGCCGTCATCCAGGGAACTGGAGTCGATCCGGGCGCTCGCGCGCCTGGCCGAACTCATTACCCGGCCGCAGGTGCTGACGATCTCCCAGAATGACCAGGAGATCACGGTCGATCGCAAGGACGACTTCTCGCTGCTGTGCGCCTTCTATGACGGTGTCGCTAAGGGCACGGAAAGCGATTACGGCACCGAGATCTGCGGCTGGGACGGTAACCAGCTGGTGTCCCACCTGATCTTGCCGGACGGCCTGCAGGTCACCCACCGCTTCACCGTTTCCGAGGACCGACAGCAGCTACGCGTGGTTACCACCGTGTCGTCCAGCACGGCCCGGGTGCCATTCACACTGAGCCGCTTCTACAAACGATTCGAACGCTTGCCGCCCGACTTCAACTGCATCGAGACCCTGAGCATGAAGCGGGTCTGCAGCACCGGCGAGATCGAGCTGTGATAGCAAGGTCATGGCTAGCGCTGCTGATCGTGTTCGGCATCCTGCTGCCGTTCCCGTCCGCAGCCGATTCGCGCGCTGCCGGCGCGCTCAATGTCTCGATCGCCGTGCTGGATCCCGGCGTGCCGGCGGACAGGTCGCTGCATCGCGATCTGAGGATCTTCCCGCGAATTCGTGACATCGAGTCCAGGTTCCTGCCGTTCGTGCTGCGCGAGACGCTCGTCAACACCGGACAATGGGGTGCCGTCAGGGTCGTGAGCGAGCCGGATCCTGCCGCCGAGGTCTCGATAAACGGCTCGATCGTGCACTCCGATGGCGAGCGCCTCGAATTGCGTATGCGGGCATCCGATGCAAGCGGCCGACTGTGGTTCGACCGAAATTTCGGCGCCAGCCTGGCGGAGCAGCAATTGGATGCGGGCGATGCGGAGACCGCCTCGCCTTTCCAGCCGCTGTACGACGAGATCGCCGGGGCGTTGCGCGAGGCACGGCAGCAGCTCGACGAAGCCGCGCTGCTGCGCATTGCCGAGATTTCGTTGTTGCGTTACGCGGTCGAACTGGCGCCATCTGCCTTCGAGAAATACCTCGAAGCGGACGAGCACGGCATGTATTCGCTGCGTCGCCTGCCGGCGCGCAATGACCCCATGCTCGACAGGATAGAACGGATTCGGCTCACCGAGTACGTCATTACCGACACTGTCGACGCGAAGTTCCGCGAGCTGCACGAAGAGATCGCGTCGACCTATGCCTTGTGGCGCGAATACCGGCGTAAATCGCTCGAATACGAGCAGCAGAATGCGCGCCGCGCAGAGCAAACGAGATCGGATGCGACGCGCGGCAGCTATGAGGCGATCAAGAACCTCTACGACAACTACAGGTGGGACCGGGTGACGTCGCAGGAGCAGGACCGGCTGGCCATCGCCTTCGATAACGAGGTCGGTCCCGTCGTCGAAGCGATGGAAGCCCGTATCGACGAGCTCGAGAGCTGGGTCGATGACAAGTATGCCGAATGGCACAGGCTCCTGGAGGAGTTGTTCGAGGCGGAAACCGAACTGAACCGGACGAGCCGGTAGGCGAGCACGCGACGGTCGCGGTTCGGTAATCGCTCCTACAGCTCCGATCGAGATCGCAGGAGCGGGCCCGGACCCGCGACATTCGTGTCGCCGGAAGCGCGGCTACTTGATGTCGACGAGTTCGATGTCGAAGCTGAGCGCCTGGCCGGCAAGCGGGTGATTGGCGTCGACGGTGATGCTCTCGTCCGACACGTCGGTCACCACGAATTGCGTTACCTGGCCATCGGGACTGCTGCTCTGCAGGGCCATGCCAGCCTCGGGGTTCAGGTCGTCGGGCAGCAGGCTGCGGTCGACTTGTTGGACCAGCTGTTCATGGCGCTGGCCGTAGGCTTCGTCGGCCTCGATGCGCACGCTCTTGCTGTCGCCGACCGCCATTCCTTCGACCGCTTTGTCGAAGCCGGGGATGACCTGGCCGCTGCCGACTTCGAATTCGAGAGGCTCCCGGCCCTGTGACGAGTCGAACCGGGTGCCGTCGTCGAGGGTGCCGGTGTAATGAATCTGTACGGTATCGCCGGATTTCGCCTGGCTCATGTGAACGCTCCAAATGTTGCTGTTTCTGGTGTTGCCGCCTGGGGCAAGGGCCCGCGGCACCAATAGAAAGGGCCCCATCGGGGCCCTTCCTGGTTCATGCGGTGTGCGAGATCAAAGGGCGACGATGTTGGACGCCTGAGGCCCTTTCTGACCCTGGGTGATCTCGAACTGGACCTTCTGACCCTCGACGAGAGTCTTGAAGCCGTCGCCCTGGATTGCGCTGAAGTGCGCGAATACGTCGGGGCCGTTCTCCTGTGCGATGAAACCAAAACCCTTGGCTTCATTGAACCATTTCACAGTACCTGTAGTGGTAGACATAGTGTATTTCCTGATAGATCGTTAATAACAGCCCTGTCCGAGGGCCTTTCTGGCTGGAAGTGGTGCTAGTACGTATGAATGACCGGACGAGGTACTACGGAAGAAACTTCTGAAGGAACTTCGAATGGATGTGCATAGTTAAAAGCGCACTTACAGATAGCGACAAGTATAGGATTTCCGTACGCCGAGTCAAGGACACAGCCCCCGCCTCGGGCGCGGGCGGGGTCGGTCGTGTCGGCTCCGAAGGCGCGGCAGCGTTACGGGCCCCAGCCGAGCTCGTCCTCCTCGACCTCGAGGCGGATCCGGGTCCACGCCAGATCGAGGTCGTCGGGCTCGCCGCTGACCTTGAGCTTGAAGTTGCCGAGATTGAGTTCCCCGGCCGGCTGCATCAGCAGCTGCGCCACGCTCTGCGCCGCTTCGTGGGTTTCCAGCATGCGTGACTGCCAGCGGCCGAACACCTTCGGGTTGTCGGCGTAGGCTTCGGTCATGCCGGTGCGGATGAACGGGAACATGATACAACACGAGCTGACCATGTCCGACGCGCGGCCGAGATTGACGCGCAGTATCTCCGGTAGCCGCAGCACCGCCCAGTTGGCGACGACGTAGCCGGGGACGGCGATGCCTGGCTCGATCGCCTGCATCGACGACACGTAAAGCAGCTGCAGCGGCGTCTTGTGATAGACGGCTTCGCCCGCCCACAAGTGCGTCCACGAGACGAAGCCCTGTATCTTCGTATCCATGACGAGGCGCGACTCACGCAGGTTGTCCATGAAGGACTGCCGTACCCGCACGCGGCGCTCGGCGCGGCTCTCGCCCTCGATTTCCGGCAGCGCGCGGCCGAAGCGGTAGCCCCCCTCGGAAAGGCCGGAGTTGCAGACGATGACGTCCGGGCTCTTGCCGCCCATGTGCTCGATGATGTAGCTGCGCGAGGCCCAGAGATCCGAAAGGCTCGTTACGTCGGCCTGCAGGGCAAAAGCGTTGACGCCGCGCTCGCGAATGGCGTCGACGAGGTCGAAACCGTCCCGGTAGCTGCTGTGGAAGTGAACCCCGACCGAGTCCGCGCCGTTGGCGGCTGCCGCCAGCGCCAGCGCCTGGCCGATGCCTCCGTCCTTGCCGGAGCCCGTGATCAGGACCCGTTTGCCTGCAAAGGCGGATTTGTATGCTTCCCCGACTTCGAATTTGCCGATGTCCGCCGTGAACGCCATCGTGTACCCCTCCGTTATCGTTATTTTCCCCTGTCAGCAAGGGTACCCCAGAATCCGCGGCGCATGGGGCGTTGTTAGCCGATGGTCTAACGTACCGGGCGCGGCACCTGGACAAGGCTCACGCGAGCACCGACAGGTCGGCGAATACGACGTAGATCGCCAGCACCAGGAGCACGAGGATTGCGCCCAGTTTGCGCGCATGCGCCCACGGCGTCATGTCGACAGCTTTCACGTCGATCTGCCGCCACTCTTCCTCGAGCGGCGACAGCTCCCCGATGACCAGCATCAACAGCACCAGGTATGCGAACACGAGGCCGAGGAAGTGGAATTCGTGCAGCGAGTCGACGATGAGCGCCAGGGGCGGCACGAAATAGCCCGCGGCGATCACGACGAATCCCGAGACGAGCGCCAGCTTGGCCGCTTGCGGGGGAACGCGCCGCGTGAGCATGCCGACCAGTACGACTGAGAAGATCGGTATGAAGTAGATTCCGTTCATTTTCTGCAGGTACGAGAAGATGCTGTCCTGGCCGGCGAGCAACGGCGCAAGCGTCATCGAGAAGATCGCGATCGCCCAGCCGAAGATCTTGCCCGAGCGGACCACCTGTTCATTGCTGGCGTTCCTGTTGATGAGGTTGCGGTACAGCCCGAGGCTGAACAGCGTGCATGTGCTGTTCAGCGCCGAATTGAAGCTGGACAGGATTGCGCCCATCATCGCCGCGGCGAAGAAACCGGCATAGGCCGTCGGCAGGACCTTGTTGACCAGCAGCCCGTAGGAGTGGTCGGCACGGACGTCCTGACCGGCGAACATCGCGAACGCGATCATGCCCGGAATCACGAGGTACATCGGACCGAAGAGTTTCAGAAACCCGGTCGCCAGCACGCCTTTCTGGCCCTCGGCGAGCGAGCTGGCACCGAAAGTCCGCTGGATGATCTGCTGGTTCGTGGTCCAGTAGAAGAGGTGCAGCAGCAGAACGCCGCTGAAGACAGTGCCGATGGGCACCGAACTGTCCGTGCCGCCGATGGAATTGAAGCGGCCCTCGTTGCCGCGGCCGAGCGCGGCGACGCCCTCGAACAAGCTGCCGTCGCCGAGCGTCTTGAGACCGAACCAGGTGATCATCAGTCCGCCCGCCAGCAGTCCGATGCCGTTCAGCAGGTCCGAAACGGCGACGGTCCGGAGGCCACCGAACAGGGCATACAGTGAGCCGATGATGCCGACCAGCCAGACGATGACCCACAGCGTCTGCTGGTGCGACTGCAGCCCCAGCATGCCCTGCACGTCGAGGATGCCGATCAGGCCGGTCGCGCCGGTGTACAGGATGATCGGCAGCAGGATTACCGCGTAGGCGATAAGGAAGATGAGGTCGGTGATCAGCCGGGTCTGATGGTCGAAGCGTATCTCGAGGTATTCCGGGACCGTCGACACGCCGCTCTTCAGAAATCTCGGCAGGAAGAACAGCGCCGCGGCGACAAGAGCCAGGACGGCGACAACCTCCCAGACCATGACCGAGAAACCGTAGGTGAACGCCGCGCCATTCAGGCCGACCATCTGCTCCGTGGACAAATTGGTGAGCAGCAGCGAGCCGGCGATGAGTGGCCACGTCAGGCTGCGGCCGGCAAGGAAGTAGCCTTCGCTGGTTTCGTGGTCATCTTTCCGTGTCAGCCACCAGGTGATTGCTGCCACGAGGCCCGTAAAGAACAGGAATGAAACCAGGATCATAGTGCGCACTTTCCACAACGACAGCGCCCGGATTATGCATTAGCATTGCTACGCACGCGAATTGCCGACGCGACGTTTCTGTGCGCCGCCAGGATACCCAGGTGCTGGCACTTGCGCCCAGCGTCTTTCTCGAGGTTTTTGGTGATGTTGGGAAAGAGATTTCGGAAGTTTATCGCGGAGATCATCAGCCGGACGCTGTTCCTGCAATTGAGCGGCTTGCTGGCGTTCCTGTGGCTCGTTTTCGCAACAGCCCTGTTTGTTGTGGAGCGCGGCGCCGCGGACAGTTCTATTCGGTCCCTTGGCGATGCCCTCTACTGGGGCATTGCGGCGCTGTCGACCGCGGGCATCGCCGACGCCCCGGTCTCGGCTGCAGCCAAACTGATCGGGGGTACCTGGATCATCATCGGTTCCGTCCTGTTCTTCGGCATCATCGTGAGCACAGTGACCGCGTATTTCATGCGACCGGTGCAACGCCCGCCGGACCAGATCATCGAATCCATCGAGTACAGCCTCGAGGAACTCGATCAGCTGTCGCTGGAGGAACTGGATCTCCTGAAAGAGACGGTCGACACGCTGATCGAGCACGTGGAGCACATAAAGAGCCGCCGGCAGTGACGGGGCAGGGTAATGTCACTTATGCGGCTCTCAGCATGCAATCGCCGAGCTGACGGCAGGCGTCGCGAAGCGCGGTGCGCAATCCCTCCTCAACGACGGGATGATAAAACGGCATGCGAAGCATTTCCGCAACCGTCATGCCCGATTGCTGCGCCCATGCCAGCAGATGCCCGAGGTGCTCGGCACGCGGTCCGACCATTTCCGCGCCCAGCAGCCGGCCGTCCCGTGGGTCGGCATAAATCCTGAGCAACCCGCGGTTCTTCAGCATCACCCGGCTGCGGCCCTGGTTTTCGAACGAGACCTCTCCGACGACGAAATTTCGACCGCCGAGCTCTGCGAAGGTGGCGCCCACCATGGCTATCTGGGGGTCGGAAAAGACGACCGCCAGCGGCGTTCGCCGGTCACCCGGGATGACGTTCGGATAGCGGCCGGCGTTGTCGCCGGCGATTCGCCCTTCGTGAGACGCCTCGTGCAGCAAGGGACGGTCGCTCGTGGCGTCGCCGGCGATGAAAACGTGAGAATTCCCGACCCTCATCGTCGAGGGATCGACCACGGGCACACCGCGGGCGCCAAGATCGAGGCTGGTATTTTCGAGACCGATGCCGAACACGTTTGGCATTCGGCCGGTGGCCGCGATCACGTAGTCGACCTCCGCTGATGCATCACTGCCGTCGGCATTGGCATAGTCGATCCTCACACCGTGCTCCGAGGCCTGCATCGATCGGATCCGGGCATCGGCATCGAGGTAGAACTCCCGCTCGAATGCCTGCCTGGCAACGTCGCGGACCGAAGGGTCGGTCAGCGGGCCCACGATGCCGTCGATACCGAACATCAGGACAGAAACCCCCAGGCGGTGCAGCGCCTGCCCGAGTTCGAGTCCGATCACGCCGGGACCGAACACCGCCACGCTGTCCGGCAGCGTGGTCCATTCGAAGATGTCGTCGTTAACGAGCAGCCTGTCGCCCAGCCCTTCGAAAGAGGCGGGATAGCTGGGCGACGAACCCGTGGCGATCACGATGCGCCCGGCATGGACGACCTGGCGGTCGCCGACCGCCAGTCGGTGATTATCCAGGAATCGTGCCTTGCCCCTGATGCGATGCTGCGCGGGAATGTCGTCAACCGATTCGAGTACGAATCCGACGAACCGATCCCGTTCGCTGCGTACCCTGTCCATCACCGCGACATCGTCGATGCGCGAGCTGTCGACCTCGACGCCGAAACCGGGTGCCTCCCGGACGGCATGCGCGGCCTCCGCCGCAGCGATCAGCAGCTTGCTCGGCATGCACCCGACGCGGGCACAGGTGGTCCCGTATTCGCCTCCCTCGATGAGCACCAACTGGTCCGTCCACTTGCGCGCCGCGCGATACGCGGCAAGGCCGGCTGATCCGGCGCCGATGATCGCGACATCCACTTTTCGTTCGATCACATTCGCTCCTCGATGTTGCCGCCGAACGCGGCGAATAAACCTCGACACGCAGCATAGGGCGGGCCGATCAATCGATCAAATGGATTAATTGAATTACGTTATACGGAAAAATAGATATAGATCCGGCAAGCGCGGTCAGGGCGCGTCGGTTGCAGCGTCCTCGAGCTCCCGGGCAAGGCGGTCGGCCTCGGCCGCACGACCCCTGGAGAAAGGCGCCAGCAGCACGTACAGGGCCGGTGTCAGGTAAAGGGTAAAGATCGCGGCAATGCCGAGGCCGCCGAAGATGACCCAGCCGATCGCGCTACGTGCCTCGGCGCCGGCACCCGAGCTGAGAACCAGCGGCAGTGCACCCAGGATCGTGGAAACCACGGTCATCATGACCGGGCGCAAGCGTTGGTCGGCGCCGCGGAGGATCGCGGCCCGGGTATCCATGCCCTTGTCTCGCAACTGGTCGGCGAATTCGACCAGGAGGACACTGTTCTTTGCCATCAGGCCGATCAGCAGCACCAGCCCGATCTGCGAGTAGATGTTCAGCGAGGTACCTGTCAGCCAAAGTGCAAAGACGGCGGCTGCGATTCCGAAGGGCACGATGAGCGTTACCGCCAGGGCGCTCGTGAAACCCTCGAACTGTGCGCACAAGACCAGGAATACCACGACGAGCGCGATCAGGTAGGTCAGCGCGACCTCGGTGGACGTCTCCTCCAGAGTGGCTGCCTCGCCAAGGAAGATCATCGATATTCCCTCGGGCAACGAGTTACCGGCGATGCCCCGCAATTCGTCAACGGCGGACTGTAGCGGTACATTCTCCGACAGCACCAGGCCGACCTCGATGGCGCGACGCTGTGCGTGGCGGTTCAGTTCGGTCGCGACGCCGTCTTCGTGCAACGTCACGATACTGGAGAGTGGAAGCAACCCGCCGTCGGCCGTGCCGACATACAGGTTCACCAGGTCGGAGGGATCGTTTATCTTGCCGCTGGCGGACTCCAGCAGAATCGGCACCGC
Organism: Woeseiaceae bacterium; assembly: GCA_041601995.1. Classification (GTDB taxonomy): domain Bacteria; phylum Pseudomonadota; class Gammaproteobacteria; order Steroidobacterales; family Woeseiaceae; genus UBA1847. Next base: position 20,639 of record JBFIHC010000040.1, read on the forward strand.
GTCGTCATCGATATTGAGGTCAACGAGTTCGTCGCCGTCGACCATGGCGCGCAGCGTCGACGCGAGAGAGGGCAGGTCGACGCCGAGGTCCGCCGCACGGCGCCGGTCAATACTGACCGACAACTGCGGCTGCGTGGGGTCGAAAGCGATGCGCGGGCTAGAGAGAATCGTCGACTGGTCTTCTACCGCGGCAGCGAGCGCCTTTGCGGCGTCGAAGATATCGTCGTAGTCGTTGCCGAGCAGCGCGACCCGGATACCGTCGCCGCTGCCGCGCAGGTTGAGGCTGTTGCCGCCCCATACGCCGACGCGCGCACCGGGGATTGCTGACAATGGTTCGCGTAATGCTTCGCTGATCTGCTGCTGGCTGCGCTGGCGTTTGCGCCAGTCGACGAGCGGCATCGAGAGAAAACTGCGGTTCGGATCCCACATGCCCACCAGCGCATAGATTGATCGTGCCTCGCCGGCATCGACCACCGGCCTCAGGATATCCTCGATCTTCCGCGTCTGCCGATCCATGTAGTTCACGCCGGTTCCGTCCGGTCCGCTGGCGAAGACACGGACGATGCCGCGATCTTCGGGCGGGATCAGTTCCTTGTCGAGGGCCTGGTAGGCGAACGCGGCGGCCACGGCGAACGTGAACGCCGCGGCGATCGTGACGGCGGGCCGTGCCACCGCAGCGGTCAACGAACGACGGTAGCCTGCGGCGCATTGTCGGCCAGCCCGCAACAGCCGTTCCGGCGACCGGTTGCGGTCACCGTCGCGCATGAGTCGCGCAGCCGCGGCAGGGACGATCGAGAGCGCTACGAAGCTCGAGATGATGACCGCGCAGGCCAGCACGATGCCGAACTCCCGGAACAGCCGCCCCGCGGTGCTCGGCAGGAAAGAAATCGGAACGAATACCGACACGAGTACGACGGTCGTCGCCACGACCGCGAAGAAAACCTGACGCGTCCCCAACACCGCCGCCGCCCTGCTGCGAAGGCCTTCCTGGCGCCGCCGCTGAATATTTTCGAGCACCACGATTGCGTCGTCGACGACCAGTCCCGTAGCGAGCACCAGCGCGAGCAGCGTGAGGATATTGATCGAGAACCCGAACAGCCAGATCGCGGCAATCGTACCCACGAGCGCTACCGGAATCGCGAAGCTGGGGATCAGCGTGGCGCGCAGACTGCCGGTGAATAGCCAGATTGTTGCGACCACGATGGCCACAGCCATGAGAAGAGTGATCAATACCTGGGTAATCGAGCTGCGAATGAATGTTGCCTGGTCGTCGGTTACGACGACTTGGAGATTGTCGAAGCGCTCGTTGATTCGCGCAACGGCTGCGCTGATGCCGTTCGATATCTCGATCGTGTTCGATCGGGCCTGGCGAATCACGCCGAGGCCCAGGACCGGTTGGCCATCCAGTCGCGTCAGCGTCTCTGCATCCTCGGGACCGAAGAAGACGTTTGCCACATCGCCGACGCGGATACTGTCCCGAACGACGATGCGGGCGATCTCGTCTGCTTCCGTAACCGACGCATTCGCGCGAACGAGCAGCTGCTGATCCCGGGAACGGAAGCTGCCTGCCGGAACGTCGAACGGTGCCTGGGTGAGTGCGGCGGCGACCTCGTTTACGGAAAGTCCGAAACTCGTCAGGCGCAACGGATCGAGGGCGACCCGCAGCACGCGCTGGCGGTTGCCCGACAGCTGCACGTCGGCCACACCCTCGATCGTTATCAGCATCGGGATGACGTCTTTCTCGACAATCCGGGTCAGTTCCTCGTGCGTCAGCGCATCGCTGCTGACGGCCAGGTTGGCCACGGCCTGCGCATCGTCGTCGGCTTTGACGACCACGACCTGTTCGACCCGGTCCGGCAGGCGGCGCGACACCCGGTTCACGGCTTCGCGGACGTCGGCGGCCGCAGCGTCGAGATCTGCGCCCGGGCGGAATTCCACGTACATGCGTCCGGAGTTTTCTTCGGATGCAGAGCGAATGTTCCTGATGCCCGAGACTCGGGCGACCGCGCCCTCGAGGAGGCTGATGACCTCCGCATCCATGGTTTCCGGTGATGCGCCGGGGTAGGTGACGCGCACGGTGACGAACGGGCGATCGACATCCGGAAGTTCACGAACCTCGACCGCGAGTATCGCGGCGATCCCCGCCAGCACGATCAGCAGGTTCGCGACGAGCACCAGCACGGGACGCCTGACGCTCAGCCCGGGAAGGTCGTTACGCGCAGTCATGGGACGATAATCAGTTGAGGACGGCCGGCGACGGGCTGGCGCCGGTCACGCCGAAGCTGGCGGGCCGGGCGAGGCGCTCGTCGGCCAGACTGGGCAGGTCGTAGCTGACGTCAATGCCTTCGCGCATGCGCTGCACGCCCTCCACGACAATGATGTCGTCGCTTGCCAGGTCACCGTCCACGAGGACACGGCCCTCGCGGCGCTCGATGATCCTTACGGCCTTGCGCGCGGCCTTGCCGTCGTCGATCGACCATACGTAAGCGCCCTCGGTACCCCACTGCACGCCGGTCTCCGCGATAACCGCGAAAATTTCTCCCTCGACGTCGACCCCCACGCGGAAACTCATACCGGGACGCAGGCGATCGCCGACGTTCTCGACCTGCGCGCGGACGGTGAAGGTCCGCGTCTGCGGATCGATCCGGCTACCGATATCGACGATCTTGCCCATTGCGCGCGGCCCAGAGGGACCCCACGTTTCGAGTGCCACCTCATCGCCGGGATCGAGTTCGCCGATGAAGACTTCGGGGATGTCGAAACGGATGAACAGACGACTGCGGTCGTCGAGCGTTGTAACCAGGGTGTCGGGCGTAACGCGGTCGCCGCGATCGATATCGGTCGAGCCGACGAAACCGTCGAACGGGGCGATTATGCTGCGGTCCTGCAACGCGATCCGCGCACGCCTGAGCTCGACTCGCGCCAGCTCGACGGCCGTTCTCGCTGCGTCCACGACGGTCGGCACCACGGCACCGCTGCCTGCAGAACGTCGGTAGCGATCGTACAGTCGCTCCGCATCTTCGAGCTGCAGCGCGGCCTGCTCGACGGCAAGCGTTTCCTTGCGGCGGTCGAGTTCGACGAGAACATCGCCCTCGCGGACGTAGTGCCCGGGTTCGAAATTGACGCCGGTCACCTCTCCGGAGGTGGCCGGGTGGATTTCCGCTGACAGCACGGCGCGCGACGTGCCGACAGCCTCCGCGCGCGTGCGCGCACGCTCGAACCGCAACGGCTCGACGATGACGGGCACGCCGCGGTCGACCGCGACACGCGATACCTGCGGTGACTCCGAGCAGGCGGCAACCAGCAGCGCGCTCAGGGTGATTGTCGTTGTGAACACACGTCTCGACATTGGGCAAACCTCGGGTGATTCAGGCCGTCAGGATTTGTAGCGTGTGGCGCCGACTGACGGCACAGCGACCGGCCATCGATTGCGCGGCAGTATACGGGCAGGTGCCGGGTTCAGACCGTAAATCCCTGAAAATGAGACAATTTGTTACAGACGAGGCGCGCAATGCCGACGCGGCGGCGGCGGGGAATCCCGGCATTGCACTGTAAGCGATTCTACGTAGCGCGATGCAGGGGCGGAAATGTCATCATGGTCGGCAGGCCTGTTCCTGCAGAGGAGGCACCCCATGAGCGACACCGCGGGGGCCGACAATGGCCTCGACCTCTATGTCATCGCGCAACGGCAGTTCGATCGCGCCTTGTCCTGGATCGACGAACTGAAGTCCGGGCTCATCGACTACCTGGTAACGCCCAAGCGCACCGTGCATGTGCGTTTCCCCATTCACATGGACGACGATACCGTGCAGACCTTTCACGGTTTCAGGGTGTTGCACAACTCGTCACGCGGGCCGGGCAAAGGTGGCATTCGCTACCACCCG
>JBFIHC010000041.1:0-24185 GCA_041601995.1 Woeseiaceae bacterium
ATGACAATAATCCAACGGACGGCAGTAACTGGGAGCTGCTCTGTCTTTATTGCCATGACAATGAGCATGCTCGATATCAGATTGCTGACGGAGGCAATGCAGCTGTGTCAGGTGAAGGGTCGGAGCCACTATCTACCCATACGCCATTCGCTGTCCTTCGGACATTACTGAAACGGGAGCCGTGACTATCGGCCTCGAATGAAACTACCGCTCGTGGCCGTCTCCAGCCGCATGGGCGTTTCTCAGTAAGATGGCGGTTTCAAGCGCATTCCCAGCGTCACTGAATGTCCAGTTTGGCTAAGAGCTGCCGTTCGTCCTGCTTGGCCGGCAGCTTTCCACCCTGAAGCCGCCATTCAGCTAGGATTGGCCCTGACAGCCGCCACTGACCCAAACCAGCCTGTCGCGAGAGCGCGAGCAGCAAACATCTTATTCAATTCGATTTTAGCCGTTATTGCATTTGCACCAATAAATTACAGCGTAGTGGCCGTGTAGTACTGCTCCGTACAATGCCGCATAGCATTCTCGTATTGATCTTTTGTTACGCGGCTCCAGGTTAGGTGGTCCGTATCGGCAGTCTCTCTCCCCGCCAAGTCGTTAAGTAGAGCAGCGAGCGAGAGTTCCGGTCTGTCCTCAGCAAGGGCGATCATCGCGTCGACTTCGCAATCTGCTCTTTGTTTCAAGGCGTCAACAACGATCGATTCAATCTCTTGACTCGACAAATGAGGATTCCTGCCTAGTATGAATTCACGCAATTCGTCTGCATGGTAGTCAATAAATCTTTTCTCAGTATCGATCTTCGCCTGCCTGATGAACTCTTGATCCGGCTCACTGTAGCTTTTCGATGAGAATAGTGTGCCAGTTCCGATCAATCCGATGACACATGCGGCTATGACGTTTCGACCTATCATTCACGCCCCTTCGCTTTCCTATTTCGTAGACAGGTCAGGATCTCACACAGCGGACAGAGCCCAATCTGCCGACTAGACCCTGAAATGCTTACACTTCATCCTCAACGCATGTGTGACCAAGTTCAAGAGAATTGAAGACAGTCCGGGTCAAAAAATGCTCTCTTGACCGACCGCTTATGGCCGTTAGCGGACAGTAAAAATGGGTCATTTACTCGCCTCTGAATATCCGGTCGTGGGAAATGCGGACATTCAACCGGACGAGGCTACGTAACGAAAAAGTAGCGCCCAACCGATCCATGGCGCGATGCCGTGTTACGAAACGGGAATCCTGGTGGCGCGCTGCGCTGCGCCCACTCACCATAGCTGACCGCCATGCGTATACGGAAGGGGCGCTGGGCCGGCGCGCAGCCCGACGAGGAGCAGCCACTGGTCGCCGACCTCAGACTCGATGCGCGACCCGAGATCGTCGGTCAGGGAGTGCCTGCGTGCAAACTCGTAACCGCCCGAGATATCCAGCGACAGCTGCTTCCACAGTCTTACGCTCCAGCCCAGCTGGGCGCGCCAGCCTTCGACGCGGTAATCGAACTCCGCGTCGAAGTCGTCCGTCATGACATGCCACTGATGGCCGGCTGGGAACAGCCTGCCTGACAGCACCTGTCGGTCCGACAACCGGTAGCGGAAACCGGAGTCCGGGAACGCCAGCCGGACGTCCAGTGCATCGTTCGGCATCAATTCGATACCGGCGACAGGGTAAAGCCACGGTTTTCCGAACGCGCGATCGTAGGCGAGGCCGAGTACCCAGTTGCGCGACCGCCACGCGCGGCGGGCCTGCAGGCGCGCGGTGGCGAACAGGTCGTCGCCGCTGATCTCGTCGAAAAAGTTCTTGAGGACGTTGGACGAGGTCGACAGGCCGGGCGCAACGTTGGCGTCGATCGCCCAGCCGCCAGTCTCGCCCCGGTACCTGAACGGGAACTGGAAGCGGTGCAGGTCGCGATTGCGGCCGTCAATGCCGTCATACACATAGCGCGTGTACTGGTAGTCGAATTCGACATCGAGGATCGCTTTGCCGGTGGCCAGTCGGTAGAGGCCGGCATACACCTGGTTTTCCTTGGTCTGCACCGAGGCGGCAGCAGGTGTCGCCGAAAACTCCGCCGATGGTTGCCGCGCGACACTGAGGGCAAGGAAAGGGGGGTGCTCGGAGCCGGTCGACGGCTCCGGGTTCCGGCCGCCCGAGGCACAGCCGTCGAGGGCGGTGGCGACCAACGCCAGCGAAATCGTTGCAAGGAACCGACGTTGCATACCGACTTTCCGCCGCTGTCCGAAACCTCTGTGATGATATCGAATTTGTGGTTTGCGCGCCGAATGCAACCCCGGTCGGGGCGCTCAGAGAAACAGGCTCTCCAGCAGGTGCTCCTGCGTCGGCTTGCCGCCGTCGAGATCCTGCAGGTAGTAGCGCGGGATGCCGAAGCCTTTCTTGCGCCTGATCAGGATGTCGCGTGGAAGGATGTCCTTGTACGCGTACTTCAGGATGCCCTTGAGCTCGCCATCGTGGTAACGGATCTTCTCCGGGAGCGCGAACGAAAACTCGATGATCTTGCGAGCGAGGAACGGCACCCGCGCTTCGAGCGACACGGCCATGCTCGTGCGATCCACCTTGGTGAGCACCATCCCGGGCATGAAGGTGTGGAAATCGACGAGCTGCAGGCGGGTGCGAACGGGCAGGTCGTCGCGCCAGTGCTCGCGGTAATGCCACCAGTCGTCATAGTCATCCGGGATTCCGAAGCGCACCCTGTAGTCGGCTTTTGCCGCTTCCGACATGCCGTGCATGATCTTCGCCCACAGCGCGGGCCCGCGGGCAAAGGCGAATTCCAGCACTCTCGTCATCCGCGTTACAGCGCTGCGCCGGCCGAACGGCTTCTGCAGACGGAACGCAAACCGGTCCATCGCCGCAGGCCACGACGGCAGCCGCGCATAGCGTTCGAACCGCGGATAGGTGCGATAGCCGCCGAACACTTCGTCGCCCCCGTCCCCGGTCAACACCACGGTCACGTTCTCGCGTGCAACCCTGGATACGAGGTAGGTTGGCATCGCCGACTCGTCGGCAAAGGGCTCGTCGAACCATTGCTTGAGGTTGGGCAACAGGTCGCCGGCCGCCGCTTGCGTCAGCATCCGTTCGTGGTGCCGGGTACCGAACAGGCGCGCGACTTCGCGGGCGTATGGCGTTTCCGATTTCTCATCGGAATCGAAACCGATGGAAAACGTCGAGATGTCTGCCCCGAGACCGGATGCGGCTGCAACGATCGTGCTCGAGTCAACGCCGCCGGAAAGGAAAAAGCCGAGCGGCACGTCCGAGATCATCTGGTCGCGGACGGAATCATCGATCAGACCGCGGAGTTCCTCCGCGGCCTCGTCGACCGACAGCTTGCGGGGCATATCCGGCACGGGAATCGACCAGTAGGGTTGCGGGTCCGTCGCTTTGCCCGAGGCGGGGTCGTAGATGAGGTAGTGTGCCGGCGGCAGCTTGAAGCAGTTCCGGTACAGCGTCTTCGGCGCAGGCACGTAGCGGTAGCCGAGGAAGTCGTAGAGCGCGGTCTCGTCAACCTGGAGATCGTTACCGTGGAGCAGCGCCTCGATGGCTTTCAGCTCCGATGCGAACGCGAACCGCCGGCCGTCGTAGAAGTAGTAGAGCGGCTTGATGCCAGGCCGGTCGCGATACAAGTGCAGCTTGCGGTCCCGGGCGTCCCACAGTGCTATGGCGAACATGCCGTCGAGATGGTCGATGAAACCCTCGCCCCATTCGAGGTAGGCACGCAGCAGCACCTCCGTATCCGATAGCGTGCGGAAGGAATGGCCGAGTTTCTTCAGCTCGCTGCGCAGCGCGAGGAAACCGTAGATCTCGCCGTTGAAGACGATCCACGTCTGCCCGTCATCGGCGAACATGGGCTGCATCGCGGCCGCATCGAGGTCGATGATGGAGAGCCGGCGAAAGCCCGCCCGCACGGGACCATCGAGGTGCAAACGGCCGTCATCCGGCCCGCGGTGCTCTATGGACGCGAGCGCGGTAGTGTAATCCCAGGAGGCGTCCGTTCCGCCGACGAAGCCACACATGTTGAAGTTCCCGTTTCCCGGCGGAGCCGATGGCTGAATACTCTATTCGCTTGCTCTTTGGCCCGCAATGCGCGCACCCGAATTCGACGGCGGGCGTGATACGCTAGCCGCCATTCCGGGCCGGGGAGCTTCTTTTCACGTGCGCATCGCCCACATCAACCTGGCAAAGGGTTACCGTGGCGGAGAACGCCAGGCCGAACTGTTGATCCGCGCGCTCGGTGAGCTGGGTCATCAGCAAATACTGGTCGCCCGTGCGAACCGCCCGCTCGCGGAGCGTCTCGCCGATGCGGGCGTCGAGATCCGCCCGTGTTCCGGGCTGCTCGCGGCGTTCCGGGCGACCCGCGGAGCCGACGTCACCCACTCGCACGAAGGCCGCGGCGTCTATGCCGCCTGGCTTCGCAGCGAGACCTCCGGTACGCCCTACATCATCACGCGGCGGGTGAATAACCCGCTTGGTGACAGCTGGTTGACGCGGCGCGCCTATACTCGAGCCGCTTTCGTCGCCTCGGTTGCGGCGGACGTCGCCCGGATCGTGCAGGACTTCGACGAGCGCATCAGAAGCCGCGTCATCCACAGCAGCAGCAGCGGCCTGTCCGTGGACCCTGCGACCGTGAAGTCGATCAGGGATCGCTTTCCGGGCAAGTGGATCGTCGGCAACGTCGGTGCACTGGACAACGCGCAGAAAGGCCAGGAGTACATCATCGAGGTTGCACGGCGGCTGCAGTCGTCGCACCCGGAGATCCAGTTCGTGCTGGTCGGCGGCGGCGAGGACGAAGCGATGCTGCGCGGTATGGCCGGCGACCTCGAGAACGTTTCATTCACCGGCTGGGTCGACAACGTCGGTGACCACCTGGCCGCGTTCGACCTGTTCATCCTGCCGTCGAACAAGGAAGGCATCGGCGGCATCCTGCTCGATGCGATGGATCGCGCCTTGCCGATTGTCGCCAGCCGCGTCGGCGGCCTGCCGGAAATCGTCGAGGATGGCGAGAACGGTCTCCTGATCGATCCCCGCCAGCCTGACCAGCTGGAACAGGCAATTGTGCGCCTCTATGATGACCCCGATCTCCGGCGGACGATGGGCGCTCGCGGCAGGGAATTCTCCCGCGACTTCACGGCAGCAGCGATGGCGGAGCAGTACCTGGATCTATATCGGCAGGCGATGGCTAATGAGTAGCTTTTTCTATACGAGGGTGCGCCCGCGCATCAAGCAATTCACGAGCGCGATCGGTATCAAGCGCAAACGTGAGCGCGCCGTCAGGCTGCCGCCGGACTTCGACGAGCAGACGACGAAAATCTTCAATACCGTTAATCCGTACACGATGACGAGTCCGGAGCGAATCGCGGCGCTCGTCGAGGCGGTGCGCTATGTCGTCGCGAACGACATTCCCGGTGACTTCGTCGAGTGCGGCGTCTGGCGCGGCGGTTCGTCGATGGCGGCCGCGATGGCCCTGAAGGAACTGGGCGACATTTCGCGCGAGCTGTTCCTGTACGACACCTACGAAGGCATGAGTGCGCCCACAGACGAAGACGTCGATATTGCCGGCCGTTCCGCGGAGATGAAGTTCTCGCAACGCCAGCTGACGGAAGACTCGTCCGAGTGGTGTCGATCGCCGCTCGACGACGTGCGGCGCAATCTCGAGAGCACAGGCTATCCCCTGGAAAAAGTCCACTTCGTCAAGGGCAAGGTTCAGGACACGATACCCGGCACGATTCCGGCGGGGCCGATTGCTATTCTGCGGCTGGATACCGACTGGTACGAATCGACGCGCCACGAGCTGCAGCACCTGTATCCCGTGCTCGTAGAAAACGGCGTACTGATTCTCGACGATTACGGCTACTGGCAGGGTGCGCGCAAAGCGGTCGACGAGTATTTCGCAGCTAACGGACTCCGCCCCCTGATGGGGCGAGTCGATTTTGCGGGCCGGATGATCCTCAAGCCCTGACGCTGAAACAGCCTCTCAGTCGGCCCCCTCGCCGTTGTCTCCCCCGTCGCGCCTGAATGCGGTGAGCTTGTCGTCCACCGACCTCAGGTGCAGGTCGCGCTGCGGGAACGGAATCTCGATGCCGTTTTTGCGCAGAGCGCCAAGTATTTCCTCGTGCACGGCATGCGTCAGCGGCAACCGGTCCGCCAGTTCCCTGGAGTACACGTTCAGCCTGAAGTCCAGCGAATTCTCGCCGAAGCCCACGAAATAGACTTTCGGCGGCGGATCGTCGAGCACGATAGGCATCGCGAGCAGGGTCTCCTCCATCACCCGGTGCGCGAGTTTTACGTCCGAGCCGTAGGAGACACCGACCAGAATGACAATGCGGGTTATCGGGTCCGAAAGCGTCCAGTTGATGACCTGCTCGGTGATAAAGGACTTGTTGGGAACGATGATCTCCTTGCGGTCCCAGTCGGTAATCGTCGTTGCGCGGATCCGCACCCTGGAGACGGTACCGGTCAGCTCGCCTACGGTCACCGTATCGCCGACCCGCACCGGCCGCTCGAAAAGAATGACGAGGCCCGACACGAAATTGGCGACGATCTCCTGCAGGCCGAAGCCGAGGCCCACGCTGAGCGCCGCGACCAGCCACTGGATCTGCGACCATCGCCAGCCGACGATATTCAGCACGGCGATGACGCCGACCGTCACGACGACATAGCGAGTCAGCGTGTTGATTGCGTAACGGCTGCCGGGTTGCAGGGTGAGCCGCTGCAACACGGCGATTTCCATCAGGCCGGGCAGGTTGATCGAGGCGATTGCCGTAACCCCGGCAACGATTATGGCCAGCAACAAGTCGCCCAGGGTTACGGGGACAATGGTCTCCTGGCCGTCGATCGTTGTCGTCTGCGACCAGAGCGAGACATGGTCGAGGACGCCCAGCGCCGGCACGACCTCGGACCATATGCCCCACGCCATCAGGGCGCCGATGAAGAACAGGCCGGCGTTGACCAGCCGCGTGGTTTGCTGGTCGACTGCGTCCAGGTCGAGCGGCTTGTTTTCCGGGGCCGGTGGTGGTGCTTCGCCAGCCGGCTCACCTTCCGTGCCGGCGGCGGCTTGCCGGGCTTCGCGTTCTTTCTGTGCTATCTGCCAGGCGATCTTCTGTTTTGCCAGCGCGAGCCAGCGCTTGACGATGAGATTCACGACGATGAGCACGAGGATCATCCAGAACGTATCGACGACCCGGCCGGTCAGGATCGCAGCGGTGTACAGGTAGCCCGCGAGCGAAGCCACGGCCAGCAGCATGGGGCTGCCGACCCCCGACGCATACCAGAGCCAGCGAAAGCGGCTGATCCAGCTCGAGGCATGTGACTCGTAATACGGAGCGGCGACGCCCCGGCGGGGGTGCAGCAGCGCGTGCACCACGCCGCTGAATATGACCATCAGGACGACGAATGCGAGCCGCGCCAGGCTCTCACGGTGGGCCGACGTCGGTGAGCCGTACAACAGCACGGCAGCGAAGATGATCGGAATGCCGACCACGGTCAGGCGGTCGAGCTGTCTGCGAATGATGGGCAGACGATCGGTACTCCAGCCGAAGTGGACCTGCATCAACCCGTCCCTGGCGCACAGGATGCGGAACAGCAGTGTGTTGTAAAGGAACGGCGCGACCGCCTGCAGGGATGCGGCGACCGCTGCCGTGAAATCGCTGTGCAGCGGGCTGCGCGCAAGCGCCCAACCGAGGATGGCGAGCAACAGGGGCAAGGGCAGGGCGCGTGCGGCCGAGATTCCGAGCGCGCCGAGCGTCAGACCGATGTGGTCGGTCGCGGGGCGGCCAACTCGCTGGTTCAACGCCTTGAAACGGTTGCCGAGCGGGCGCTGCGCGAGGAAGACCAGGAGCAGAACTAACAATGCCGCGGCGAACGGCAACGGGCTGTACCGGAACGTCTCGACGACGGATACCAATGTCTTTGACCACGACACAGGCGACAATGCCCAGGCAATGGCAGGTCCGAGGTTCTCGACATTCTTGATCCAGAAAGGCGCGGCGCTGGGTATCCAGAGGAGGTTCTGGTCGAGGAACTGCTTGTATTCCTCGGCGGCATCGAGCAGCCGCCGCTGTGCGACGTCGAGGTCGCCCAGCGCACGTATGTAACTGGTATAGGTGCTGGCGACCTGGGCCAGCAGGTCGCGCCGGTTCTTGAGCAGAAGCTCGATTGCGTCGCGGGTCCTGGCGAGCTCTTCATCGTCACCCAGTTCGCTGCGGACCGCCGACATTTCCCGCTCGATGCGCTCGTCCAGCGGCATGAGTTCGCGGCGTTGCTCCTCGATTCGCACCTGAGCGAGGCCGATGTCCGCAAGCGTCCTGCGCCGTTCGCGGACTTCTGCACGGTATTGGGATACCTGCGGCAGGTTGCGCCGCTCCTCGACAAACAGGCGCCCGATAGCCTGGGTAACACCGCCGACTTCGAGGCGTTGCCTCGATCGCGCCAGCCCTTGTTCAATCGTGCGAGCCTGCTGCTCGATCCTCGCAAGCTCGGTGGTCACGCGCTCGATATCGGCCGCCACCGCCGGTAGCTCTCGCGTCAGCTCGACGTTGCCCTCGGCGAGTTCCCGCACGATAGGGTGCATGTCGGCTGCTTCGAGTTCGGCGAGAGCCGTCTCCTGCAGCGCTTGCGTTGCGCTGATCTGGCGTTTCGCGTTGACTGCGCTCTGCAACACGTCGAGCTGGCGTCGCAACGTGCCCAGCGTCCGCGCGGCGATGTCGCGTTGCGCCCTCGCGAGTTCGAGCCGAACGCCGTGGCTGACGATCTCCTGGTCGAGTCGGGCCAGCTCGGCCGTTCTGGCCTCCATCTTGAGCTGTGCCGCAAGTCTGCGCGCATCGGTCAGTATCGCCGGCTCACCCGGCGGGGGCTGGGACGCAATCATCGCTGCCAGTTCGTCGATGCCGGCGCGCAATTCGTTGATACGCGCGCGAGCCTTGGTGGGTCGTTCCGCCTGCGCCGCGATCTGCGACTCCAGGTCGGCCAGCCTCGCCTCGGCGCCGGTGACCTCCGCCATCTTTGCGGCCAGCGCTTGCTCCAGGTCGGCCAGCGGCGTCGACTCCCCGACACCCAGCGATTCGGAAGTCGCTGCTGGTGGCGCCTGCTGATCGAGTTGCTTGCGCAGCTTTTCGGTCTCGGCGGGCGCTGTCTGGATGGCCGCTTCGAATGCAGCAGCGCTGTCCTGCGCGGACTTTGCATTTTGCAGCTGTACTCGCGCATCGCGCAGCTGCTCGATGACCCTGGAACGGGTCTCCTCCGTGAGCCCCTCGCGGGCTTCGATGGCGGAAATCGCCGAATCGATCTGTTCGGCAGAGACGGGGCCGTCGGCGGGAAGGCGCGGAATCGGGGAATCGGCCCGCGCCGAGCCCGCAGCAATCGTTGCCGCGACCAGCAGAGCCAGGCAGCCTGGCCGCCACACTGAGTATCGAATATGAGCAAATCGGCTATTTGTCACCGCGGGGGATCCATGTATTGCGTCGACCAGCGGGCATTATAGGCAAAACGCCTCGCCGCCCCCCATGCGTTCGAAGTTTCGTGCAACGACCGGTATGCTCGGACGCGAGATTGCTCTTGGCCAACAGCTTGAACGGTGAGGAAACGACGTGAACAGGATCAGCATTGCGAACTGGGACGACCTTGAAGACCGGAAGCCGGCACACGCCCTGGTGGCCGGCGTCGACCTGGTTATCGTGCGTTACGATGACAGCGTGTCGGTGTTGTACGGGCGCTGCGCGCACCGGGGCGCGTTGATGGCCGACGGCTTTGTCGACGGCGACAACCTGATCTGCGGCGTTCACTACTGGGACTACCGGCTGGATTCCGGCGTCAGCGAATACAACAACTCGGAAACGCTGCACAAATTCGGCAGCTGGATCGAGGATGGCGAGGTGCTCGTTGATCAGGACGAGATAGAGGCCTGGTCCCAGGATCATCCGCAGCCGTACAAGCGCGATGCCTACCAGGGCGCGTACCAGGACCCCACCGGAACGTCGGACGAGCCCCACGTGAAGTTCATCCGCAAGCTCGCATCGGAAGGACTGAGCAAGACCGGGCATCACGGCCCGTCTGCCGCGATGGGCGTGTCGCGTAATAAGCTGCCGAAGTGGGACGACATCCAGTTCGTGGTCGCCCAGCTCCACAGGCTGCCGCTGCTCGACGACGAACCCGTCGGCACCGCGGTGACCATCGGCGCCAATGCAGAAAAACCCCTGAAGCTCGATATGCCGCTGTTCGTATCCGACATGAGCTTCGGCGCCTTGTCCGAGGAGGCGAAAGTCGCCCTGGCGCGGGGCGCGGAGCTGGCCGGCACCGGGATCTGCTCGGGCGAGGGCGGGATGCTGCCCGAGGAGCAGCAGGCGAATTCGCGCTACTTCTATGAACTCGCGTCGGCGCGATTCGGTTTCTCCTGGGACAAGGTCGAGAAAGTGCAGGCGTTTCACTTCAAGGGTGGGCAGGGCGCCAAGACCGGCACCGGCGGCCACTTGCCGGGGAACAAGGTCAGGGGGAAGATCGCCGAGGTCCGTGGCGTCGAGGAAGGGCAGGCCGCGATCTCGCCGTCCCGCTTCCCGGACTGGACGTCACTGGGCCAGTATGCGGAATTCGCGGCCGAGGTTCGCGAGCGGACCGGGGGAATCCCGGTCGGCTTCAAGCTGTCGGCGCAGCACATCGAGAAGGACATCGACGCCGCGCTCGAGATCGGCGTCGACTACATCATCCTCGACGGTCGTGGTGGTGGCACGGGTGCCGCGCCGCTGATCTTTCGCGACAACATCTCCGTGCCGACGATCCCGGCACTGGCGCGGGCGCGCCGTCACCTCGATACCAGTGACGCCGCTGGCGTGACGCTGGTCATTACCGGCGGGCTGCGTCATCCCGCCGACTTCGCCAAGGCAATGGCGCTCGGCGCGGATGCGGTCGCCGTATCCAATGCCGCTATCCAGGCGATTGGCTGCCTCGGCATGCGTGCCTGTCACACCAACAACTGCCCCGTCGGTATCGCGACACAGAAGGAGCATCTGCGCGAACGACTGCCGGTCGATGCCGCGGCCGAGCGCCTGGCGCGATTCTTCGGCGCGTCCGTCGAGTTGATGAGCGTGCTGGCCAGGGCGGCCGGGCACGATCACCTGGACGGATTCTGCGTGGAAGACCTCACGACGTTCGACACCGAAATGGCACGGCTGACCGGCATCAGCTACGGGGGAATGACCCGGCCCTGAACGTTGCCCGGCACCCCGCATTGCCGCGGTAAACACCTATACTTCGCGGGCGACGATGGCGTTAGGATTTCGCGGCCGACCGGGCCCTGGTGCCCTCCGTAAAGGGTTGAACGCAGATGGATCTAACCGCTCACTGGGTGGGCTTCGCCGCGCTAGCGGTGTTTGTGCTGGCCTATGCGCTCGTAATTTCCGAAGAGTACACCAGCCTCCGCAAGTCGAAAGCCGTCATTCTCGGCGCCGGCATCATCTGGGCAATGATCGGCTACCGCTACGCGCAGGGCGGGATGGCGCACGAAGCGGAAGAAGCGGTGCAGGAATTCGTGCTCGAGTTCGCAGAGCTGTTCCTGTTTCTCCTGACGGCAATGACCTACGTGAACTCGATGAGCGAGCGCAACGTGTTCAACGCGTTGCGAGACTGGCTCGTGCGCCGCAACCTTTCGTACCGGGCGCTGTTCTGGATCACGGGTTCACTCGCCTTCGTGTTATCGCCACTCATCGACAATCTCACCACCGCGCTCGTCATGTGCGCGGTGGTGCTCGCGGTCGGCAAAGGTAACTCGCGATTCATCAGCGTCGCCTGCGTCAACATCGTCGTCGGTGCGAACGCGGGGGGCGCCTTCAGCCCGTTCGGCGACATCACGACGCTGATGGTGTGGCAACGCGGCATCGTGGAGTTCCAGACCTTCTTTGCGCTGTTTATCCCGTCACTCGTGAATTACCTGCTGCCGGCGCTCGTGATGTCATTCGCGGTGCCGAGAGAAACGGCCATCGGTAGCGCGGAGAGGACACAAATGAAGCGCGGTGCAAAACGAATCATGTTTCTGTTCGCGTGTACGATTACGACCGCCGTGTCGTTCCACAACTTCCTGAACCTGCCGGCTTTCCTCGGCATGATGACCGGTCTCGCATACCTCAAGTTCTTCGGCTACTACCTGCGCATAACGCACGTCCCGGTGGCGACCGATACTCCCCAGTACGGTCAAGCCGGTGACGTCGTAGCGTTCGACAGCTTCCGAGAGGTCGAGCGCGTCGAATGGGACACGCTGCTGTTCTTCTTCGGGGTCATCATGTGCGTCGGCGGTCTGAGCTTTATCGGCTACCTGGAGCACGTGTCAGCCTACATCTACGGCGAACTGGGACCAACGACGGCCAACGTGCTGGTGGGCGTGATGTCGGCCATCGTCGACAACATACCCATCATGGTGGCGGTCCTCGAGATGCATCCGACCATGGACACGCAGCAGTGGCTCCTGGTCACGCTGACGGCCGGTGTCGGCGGCAGCATGCTGTCCATCGGCTCTGCGGCGGGCGTTGCACTGATGGGGCAGGCGCGCGGCGAGTACACGTTCTTCCGTCACCTGCGGTGGACACCGGTCATCGCGCTCGGCTATGCCGCGAGCATCTGGATGCACCTGCTGATCAACCGCGGGGTCTGAGCACTGCTCCCCGGGCTCGTCCCCGGATCCCCGGGGGAATACGTACATATACGAATGCGAATGATTGTCATTTGCAATACGCTTCCCTAAGCTAACGAAAACACCAGAAACGGGGACCCCGACAGTCATGAACATTCGCAAAACCACACCGCTGGTCGCGGCGCTATTGCTGGCCTCGACGGCAGGCCAGGCGCAGCAAGCACCCACCACGATCGAAGAGCTGTGGGAGATCGTGCAGCGGCAACAAGCCGAGATCGATGAGCTGCGCCTCGAACTGGGCGAAGCGCGGGCGGCGATGGCCGCCACCAACGAAAGGGTCGAGGAGACCGAAGTCCGCATCGAGGCGACCGGGGACTACGTCGAGACACTCGCCGGCGCGGACACCGGCGCGCAGAAGACGACGATCGGCGGTTACGGTGAACTGCATTACAACAACACGAAATCCGACGCCGGCGATAGCGACGAGATCGACTTCCACCGCTTCGTGTTGTTCTTCGGCCACGAGTTCTCGGATCGTGTGCGGTTCTTCTCCGAGTTCGAACTCGAACACTCGCTGGCGGGTGACGGCGCGCCGGGCGAGGTGGAGCTCGAGCAGGCATACGCCGAATTCGCACTCACGGAGAACACCTTCGCAAAGACGGGCCTGTTCCTGCTGCCGCTCGGCATCCTCAACGAGACGCACGAACCCACCACTTTCTACGGCGTCGAGCGCAACGACGTCGAAAGCATCATCCTGCCATCCACGTGGTGGGAAGCGGGCGCCGCGCTGACAGGCCGGCTGGACAACGGCATCAGCTGGGACGCTGCTTTGCACTCGGGGCTCGCAATGCCGACGGACGGCGGCAGCGCTTTCCGCGTCCGCAGCGGGCGCCAGAAGGTTGCCGAGGCGATTGCCAGCGACCCGGCCTACACCATGCGCCTGAAATACACGGGCGTACGCGGGCTCGAGCTTGCCGCGAGCTACCAGTACCAGGCCGATCCGAGCCAGGTGGCCGGCGACGGGCTGGACTCGGGGCAGCTGTTCACGGCCCACGCCATCTTCCGCCGAGGCCCATTCGGTTTGCGCGCACTCTACGCCGGCTGGAACTTCGACGGCGTTGCCGTCGAGGCAGCGGGCGCGGACAAGCAGGACGGCTGGTACATCGAGCCGAGCCTGAGGCTCTCGGACAACTGGGGCGTCTATGCCCGCTATGAGGACCTCGACGCCGCGCGCGACCAGGACAAGTTCACCCAGAGCGAGTTCGGGCTCAATTACTGGCCGGTACCGGGGGTCGTCTTGAAGGTAGACTACCGCATGCGCGATCATTCGCTGCCGGCGCTCGCCGTACGCGACTTCGATTCGCTCAGTCTCGGCTTCGGCTACAACTTCTGATATCAATACTGATTCCATGTTGCGTCTGTTTTTTCTGCTCCTTGTGGTAAGTTCGGGCTCGGCTCTGGCCGGGCCCGGCGGCGAGGCCGGGCGTTACATGGAAACGGCGGACTACGTCAGCGCCGCTTTTTCGGACGGCTCGCCGGCGCCGCGCACGCTGTGGGTTTCGGGCGATCTCCGCGACGCCGTTGAGCGTGTGCTGGGTCACCGGTTCGCGGCGCTGCGGGTGCGTTACTGGCACGAGGGTGCAAAGAGCGTGTGGATCCTCGACGAGATCGGCAAGGAGCTGCCTATCACTATCGGCGTCACCGTGACCGAGGGCGCGATCGAAAACGTACGCGTGCTCGAATTTCGCGAGAGCCGCGGTTGGGAGGTACGCTATCCGTTTTTCACGGATCAGTTTGTGGACGCTCGGCTCGAAGCAGACGGACGACTCGACCGGCGGATCGACGGTATAACCGGCGCTACGCTGTCCGTCGGTGCCGTGACCCGCATCGCTCGAGTCGCGCTCCTCCTTGATGACAAAATCAATACCAAGGGCTAGGGGCAGCGCCCGCCTTCGTATCTGGCTCCGGCGAGGCCATCGCTGGCTCGGCGTCGTGCTCGTGTTGTTCGTGTTGCTGCTGAGCGTCACGGGCATTGCGCTGAACCATGCTTCCGACTGGGGGCTGGACCGCCGCTACCTGGCCTGGACATGGCTGCTGGATGCTTACGGGATCGAGGCGCCGCCGCCGACGGCGAGCTTCGCGGACGGCGGTTATCGCGCCACCCTGCTCGGCGAACGACTGTACTTCGATGGCAGGGAAGTAGCGGAAGACGTGTCAGGCCTCTCCGGGATTGCCACGTTAGACCCGCTCGTCCTCGTAGGCTCGGAACGCATGGTGTACGTCATAACGACGGCCGGCGATCTGGTGCAGGCGATCGATGCGGGTATCGAGCTGCCGGGCCCGATCGAACGTGTCGGGCGTGCCGGAGATCGTGTCTTGCTGCAGAGCGCTGGCCGACTGTTCCGTAGCGATCCCGAGATCACCGGCTTCGAGACCTGGAACGGCGAGTTGCTGGATGATCTGCGATGGTCGGCCGCGACACCGCCGGACGCGGCGCAGCTGGCGGCTATCCAGGCCAGCTACCGCGGGCGCGGGCTGACCGTGGAGCGAGTCCTTGCCGATCTCCACAGCGGCCGGATCTTTGCGAGTAGCGGGACGGCCATCATGGACCTGGTTGCTGTGTGCATGATCGTGCTGAGTATCTCGGGCCTGCTGATGTGGTTACAGCACAACCGACGCGAAACCGAACTCGAGCGGCGCAACGGCGGGCGGCGCTAGCCGCGATGCGCCCGGCAGAGGGTGCCGCATTCAAGGCGCCACTCGAATAACGCGCGAGTCGCCGCGGTCGCGCGGGTCCGACGCGGGCGTCCAGGCACCGTCCTTGCGCCAGACGATCTGCACATCACCGAACTCCCACGGGTGCGGTTCCGCACGGTAGCCCATCTCACCGAGCACCGACACGGTGTCCGGCGGTAGCGGGCGCGTGACGCTGTAGGTAATCAGGTCGGGGGGCAGGAGCTGGTGGTGAAAGCGTGTTGCGCCCACAGCCTCGAGCGGCGACATCGCGTAATCGAGGACGTTTACGATGGTCTGGAATACCGACGTGAATATCGTCGATCCGCCGGGTGTGCCGACGACCATCGCGACCTCACCATCCTGCAGCAGGATCGTGGGCGACATGGATGACAGCATGCGCTTTCCCGGTTGGATCTCGTTGGCGGTGTTACCGACGACGCCGAAAACGTTCGGAACCCCGGGCTTGACGCTGAAGTCGTCCATTTCGTTGTTTAGCAGGAATCCGGCTCCCTCGACGACGACGCCGCTGCCGTAGTTCCAGTTGAGCGTGTAGGTGTTCGACACGGCATTGCCCCACTGGTCGACAATGGAATAGTGGGTCGTGTCGGGTGATTCGAGCCCCGGCCGTACCGCGTTCAGCTGCGAGATCTCGTTCGCGTTCACCTCGCGTGCACGCGCTGCAACGTAGTCGTCGGCGATGAGCCGCTCGATCGGGTTGTCGACGTAATCCGGGTCGCCCAGGTATTCGGCGCGATCGGCAAAAACGCGCTTCTCCATTTCCGCGACCAGGTGAATGTATTGCGGCGAGTTGTGCGGCACACCGGCAAACTCGTCGGCGAGATAGTCCTTCATCTTGAGCAGCTGGATGAGGGCGAAACCGCCCGAACTCGGCGGCGGCGCTGCCAGTATCTCGAAATCGCGCCAGTGCGTTCGCAGCGGCTCGCGCCACACGGCGCGATATCGCTCGAGATCTTCGGCGGAAATCAGCCCGTTGCTGCGCTGCATCTGCGCAACGATCAGGTCAGCCGTCTCACCGCGGTAGAAATCATCCGGTCCCCGTTCCGCGATGCGGCGAAGTGTCCTGCCGAGCTCGGGCTGCCTGAACGGCTGCTCGGTGCTGATGCGGCCGAAGTAATCGTGGAAATTGGTGGATGCGCCGAACCAGCCCTGCATCGAATGGATGTCATGGACGAGCGCCCTGGCGGGCAGGAAGCCGTCTTCGGCCAGCTTTACGGCCGGCATGACCAGCTCTTTCCACGGCAGGCTGCCGTAGCGCTGGTGGGCGTCCCACAGGCCTGCCACGGTGCCGGGCACACCGGCGGCCCGCGCGCCGATCAGGCTCGCGTTTTCGATCACCTCGCCGTGCTCGTCGAGGTACATGTCGCGATGCGCGGCGAGCGCAGCGGTCTCCCGGTAATCGAGGAAAGCGGGCGCGCCGTCCATGTAAATCATCATGAAGCCACCGCCACCGATGTTGCCGGCATCGATGAATGTCACCGCCATCGAGAATCCGACGGCGACAGCCGTGTCGACGGCGTTGCCTCCGGCACGCAGGACGTCCTCGGCAACCTGTGCGCCGTACTTGTCCGGTATCGCGACGGCGGCCGCGCGTTCGACGGTCTCCGCGGCAGTGACCGGCGCCTGCTCGGTGGGCTCGCCGGCGCGTCCGCAAGCGGCGAGTAGCAGCGCGGCGACCAGCGTCGCAAACAGCCAGCGAGGCCGGCGCGATTCACGATTTGTCATTCTGGCGCTCCTCTTCGAGCACGAGTCGATCAAGATCACCGACATCCAGCACGGGAGCCGCGTCGACTTCCCTGGCGTCGAGCAGTGCCGCGACACGCTCCAGTGCCGCGATGATCATCGACTGTTCCCAGTTCTCGAGATTCTCGAAGCCGTGCACGAAGCGATGCTGGAGCAGGTCGGGGGAGTTTTCCAGCGCGGCCACACCGGCGTCCGTCAGTTCGATCCAGATACGGCGCCGGTCATCCGTGTCGCGCCTGCGCGTGACCAGCCCGGCTTCCTCGAGCTTGTTGACCACCACGGTCACCGTCGCCTGCTTCAGGGCGACGGCTTTCGCGATTTCGCTGGGCAGCGCGCTGCCTTGCCGCGAAACGTGCTGCAGCACCAGCAGCTGTGACGTCGTCAGTTCGGATTCGCGTGCCAGCTTCCGCGAGTTGAGTTCCGTGACGCGCAGGATTCGTCGCAATGCGATAAGCGCGGTATTCGATCGATCATTCATTGCCGCAAGGTTCGGGCCAGACACAGGGCCTTGTGACAGATTTGAAGGGGAATATCCAGAATCAGGAGATTGACGCGCTGACTTTAATTAATCGTATAAAGCTTCGGTTGGCTCAAGTGAATGGTTGGCCTCGCCATAAAGTAACAGTAAATCATTGTTTTAGATAGTCTAATTACGTGCTCAGGGTTCGGACCGAAAGTTTTGGCAGACTCTTCGGGTGCTACTTGCTCATTTTTAATTAGTTTAGTAAACTATTTTTCAAGCTTGGGCACGCAGACAGGGGTCAACCGGACCGCAGCCGCCACACCGGCGGCATTCGGCGTGCGCCACCATTCGACGCCACAGGCAGGGAGGCCACGACACGATGTTGCACATCACGAAGGACGCAAAACGAATCTGTTCCGCCACGATCCGGCAGATGGTCGGGGAGGGTGCGGTCAAGTGCCTGCGCCTTGTCAGGGACGAATACGGCGCGTCGATCTCGTTCGAGGTCCCGAGGAGCGATGACGAGATCGTTCAGCACAAGGGGCTCACGGTGCTCGCGATCCCCGCGACGGTCGCCGAATCGCTCGCGGGCAGGACGCTCGATGTGAACGGCGACGGACGCTTTGTGATTTCGTGACGGGAGACCGCATGAAGGTGCCGGGAATCTCGGGAAACACCGTTGCGACCCCCAGCCGCGCTGTGCCGCAGCGCGTCGACTAACCAGCCCGAATCTCAATTATCGAACCGAGGAGGATACCGATGCTTCAACTGACCGATTCCGCTAAAAAGAAACTCCATGCGAGCCTGAACAACTCCGATGCAATCAGCGACGAAGGCAAGTGCTTCAGGATCGTACCCAAGGACGAGAAGACGCTCACGCTCACGCTTGCCGAGCCTGACAGCACCGATTCGACCTTCACGCATCAGGGCCAGGTCATCCTCGCACTGCCCGAGGCGCTCGGGCCGCTGTTCAAGGACAGAAGTCTCGACATTGACGCTGGCGGCAACCTGACGGTCAGCTGAGCCGGATACAAAGGGGAGCACAGCAGATGTGTGGTATCGCGGGCGAAATCCGCTTCGACAGTCGGCCGGCGTCAAATGGCCGCGTTCGTCGCATGATGGATGCCCAGGCGCGGCGAGGTCCGGACAGTCACGGGCTCGCCGATTTCGGGCGCGTGGTGTTCGGACATCGCCGGCTCAAGATCGTCGATCTCAGTGACAAGGCGGCACAGCCCATGAAGGACGAAAGGTCCGGCCGGGCCATCGTGTTCAACGGGTGCATCTACAACCACGACGAACTGCGGCGCGAGTTACAGGCGCGCGGTCACGATTTCTTCTCACGCAGCGACACCGAGGTCATCCTGCGAGCGTTCGGCGAGTTTGGAAAAGGCTGCGTCGAGCGGCTGAACGGGATGTTCGCGTTCGCGATACACGACCCGGCATCCGGCGACGTGTTCATGGCTCGCGACCGGCTCGGCATCAAGCCGCTGTACTTTTCCGAGCAGCCGGGCTCACTGTGTTTCGCCTCCTCGCTGACGGCACTGACGAAAGCCTGCGATGCGGAACTGACTGTCGATCCGGTCTCGCTGCACAATTACATGACCTTCCATTCGGTGGTACCGGCGCCGCGAACGATCCTGAAGCAAGTCAGCAAGCTGCCGCCGGCGACGCGGCTCACCATCAGGCGTGACGGCAGCCGCGACCAGGAAGTCTACTGGTCGCCGCAGTTCCGTCGCCTCAACGGGGACGCCGAGGTCAGTTTCGATGAGTGGCGTGAACGCGTTGCCGCGGCGCTCGACAAGGCGGTACGTCTCCGCACGACAGGTGATGTGCCTGTGGGCGCGCTTTTGTCCGGCGGCCTGGACTCCAGCCTGATCGTCGGGCTGCTGGCGCGCCTCATCCCGGACAAGCTGCAAACGTTCTCGGTCGGATTCGAGAATCGCGGGGACGAGATCGGCAACGAGTTCGAGTACTCCGATATCGTCGCACGCGAGTTCGGCACGCAACACCACAAGATCCACGTCGATTCGGCCGAACTGCTGGAACACCTGCCCGACTGCCTTGACGCCATGGCCGAGCCGATGGTCAGCCACGACAACATTGCGTTCTACCTTCTCGGCCGTGAAGTGTCGAAACACGTGAAGGTCGTACAGAGCGGGCAGGGTGCGGACGAGGTGTTCGGCGGCTACCACTGGTACCCGCCGCTGATGGACAGCAAGGACCCTCTCGCGGAGTACCAGCGCGTGTTCTTCGACAGGGACCACGCGGAATACTGCCGGGCCGTCACCCCGGCCTACGCGAACGGCGATGCGAGCAGTGAATTCGTCGGGCGTCACTTCGACGCGGCGCAGGCCGACAGGCCGATCGACAAGTCCCTGCACCTCGACACCACCGTGATGCTCGTCGATGACCCGGTAAAACGGGTAGACAACATGACGATGGCCTGGGGCCTGGAGGCACGGGTGCCGTTCCTCGATCACGAACTGGTGGAGCTGGCAGCGCGCATTCCGCCCGGCCACAAGATCGACGGAGGCGGCAAGTACGTGCTCAAGGAGATGGCCCGGCAGGTCATCCCGGACGCCGTCATCGACCGACCCAAGGGCTATTTTCCGGTGCCGGAACTTAAGTATCTGAGCGGGCGGAGCCTCGAGTTCGTCAAGGACACCCTCACCAATTCGGCGGCCCGCGATCGTGGCCTGTTCAATCCCGAATACGTCGAGGAGCTGATCGACGAGCCACACGAGCACATGACGCCCTTGCGTGGCTCGAAGCTATGGCAGGTCGCCGTTCTCGAGGCATGGCTTCAGCGTCACGTCGACGGACGCGTGTCGTGAAGGCCGACAAGATACGCCACCGTGTCGATCGTCAGGGCGCGCCGACGCTGCGCAACTGGGATTCACCGAGGCGCGCGAGCGGAAAGCCGATTGTGAGCGAAGCGACCATCGATTGCGGCTGGGGGCGGCTGATTTTCGCGCACACCTACGACGACAACCGGCGGCTCGCCGATGCGATCTGCGATGAGGAGCCCGAGCAGCGCAACATCGCGCTCTACATCAAGGACCCGCACGTGGTGCTGGCCTTGCAGCCGCACGACCTGTTCCTGGATCCGTCGCATACCTACCGGCTCTGGTTGCACACCTACCGCGCATCCCGCGTCCTGCCCCGCGGTTTCCGGGTTCGCCGGGCCCAGGGGGCAACCGATGCCGAGGCCATCGGTCGGCTGCTCGCGAGTCGTAACATGGTGCCTGCCGACGCCGGTTTCATCCTGTCGCAAATCACCTCCAAGGTGCTGACGCATCTCGTTGCAGAAGACGAGCAAAGCGGCGCAGTTATCGGCACCGTGATGGGCGTCGACCACTACCGTGCCTTCAACGACATGGAGAACGGCGCCAGCCTGTGGGCCCTTGCCGTCGACCCGCAGGCGTCACAACCCGGTGTCGGACGCGCGCTGACTGCGAGCCTCGCCGATCATTTCGCGGCACGCGGCCGGGACTACATGGACCTGTCCGTGATGCACGACAACTCGGCGGTCATCAACCTCTACGAAAAAATGGGCTTCCAGCGCGTGCCCGTCTTCTGTATCAAGAAGAAGAACGCCATCAACGAGCCTTTGTATTCGGGGTCGGAGGCGTCCGACGACGACCTGAATCCCTATGCGCGCATCATCGTCGATGAGGCGCGACGGCGCGGTATCGCGGTCGATCTCGTAGACGCCGCTCGTGGTTACTTCGAACTGGCCTTCGGCGCGCGCAGAATCGCCTGCAGGGAATCCCTGTCGGACATGACGTCGGCGGTTGCCATGAGCCGCTGCGATGACAAGAATGTCGCGCAACGACTCTTCAAAAGTGCAGGTATCGCGGTGCCGCAGAACCAGGTCGCTGGAGACGACGACGCCAACCAGGCGTTCCTCGCGAAGCACGGACAAGTCGTGGTGAAGCCGGTACGCGGCGAACAGGGTAACGGCGTGAGCGTGGACATCAGCGACGCGGACGAGCTGCGATCCTCGATAGCGCTGGCGGAAAACCATGATGACGAGGTTATGCTGGAAGAATTCGTCGCCGGACAGGATCTCCGCATCATCGTAATCGATGGTGCCGTCGTCGCCGCGGCGGTGCGTCGTCCGGCCAGTATTACTGGGAACGGCGTGGACACCGCAAAGACGCTGATCGCAAAGCAGAGCCGGCGGCGCGCGGCTGCAACGGACGGCGAGAGCCGAATACCCGTCGATTCCGAGACCGAGCGCTGCCTCGCGAAGGCGGGCCTCGCAATGGATTCCGTTCCCGAGGAAGGCCGCGTCATACAGGTACGAGATACGGCCAACCTTCATACCGGCGGAACGCTGCACGACGTGACGGACAGGCTGCACCCCGACCTGGCGGACGCGGCGCTGCTCGCGGCAAGGACCCTCGATATTCCCGTCGTCGGTCTCGACCTCATCGTCGATGCACCGGATCAGCCGCAGTACCGGCTCATCGAGGCGAACGAGCGGCCCGGGCTTGCAAATCACGAGCCGCAGCCCACCGCGGAGCGATTTATCGACTACCTGTTTCCGCAAACTGCTGCGGCCAGAGAGGAATAAACGTAATGGAGCGAATCACTCCGGACATGAGCTACGTCCGGCGAATTCTCGGCGAGCTTCTCGCCATTCCCAGCCCCGCCGGCTTCACCGACGAAGCGGTGCGTTTTACTTGCGAGGAGCTTGAGCGTCTCGGCATCTCCTACGAGATGACGCGCCGCGGTGCGATACGCGCGGACCTGAGCGGCGAGATTTACAGTCCGGATCGGTCGATCGTCGTGCACCTCGACACGCTCGGAGCGATGGTCAAGGAACTCAAGGACAACGGCCGCGTCACGCTCAGCCCGATCGGAACATGGTCGAGCCGCTTCGCGGAAGGCGCTCGTGCCACCATTTACTCCGACAAAGGCAAATTCGTAGGGACGATCCTGCCGATAAAGGCATCGGGACACACTTACGATGCCGAGATCGACACGCTGCCCGTCAGCTGGGATACCGTGGAGATGCGCATCGATCATCCCCTGTACAGCCGCGACGACCTCATGAATCTCGGTGTCAATGTCGGTGACTTCATTGCGCTGGATACCGAGACGCACATGCCGGAATCAGGGTTCATCTGTTCGCGTTACCTCGACGACAAGGCGGGTGTAGCGGTCCTGCTCGCGGTCGCCCGCGAAGTGAAGAAGCGCAAACTGCGTCTGCCGATGGATTGCCATCTCCTGTTCACGATCTCCGAAGAAGTCGGCTCGGGCGCCTCCGGTGTGCTGCATGGCGATGTGTCGGAGATGCTCACGATCGATGCCGGCCCGTCGGCCCCCGGACAGAACACGGACGAATTCGGCGTCACGGTCTGCATGAAAGATTCTTCAGGACCTTTCGATTACCACCTGACACACAAGCTCCTGGATCTGTGCGCCGAATTCGATATTCGCCACAAGCGAGACGTGTTCCGCTATTACCGCTGTGACAGCGCATCGGCAATCGAGGCCGGCAACGACATCCGCACGGCACTGGTTTGTTTCGGTACCGATGCCACCCACGGATACGAGCGATGCCACGAGAACAGCCTGATCGCGCTCGGCGAGCTGCTCGGCTACTACCTGCAGAGCGACCCGACCTTCAAGCGCGACAAGAAGTCACTTGAGTCCTCGTTGGAAGATTTCAGCGAATTGCCGGTTTAGATCACGAGCCGCAACTCAGCCGAAAATCCACCAGCCGGTATCGAGGTCCTCTTCGCAGCGTCTTAGCTGCGCGCCCCACTCGCGGGCGCGGTAGTCGACGCGTCGAGCGGTGTCCTTCAGCCAGCCCTTGCGTTTATACGTGCCCCGCTTCCAACCCGTCGCGCCTTCGTGGTAGGCCAGGTACTGGTTGTAAGGATCCCATTTAGAGATCCCGACGGCCTTGTGGGTGTTGTGCGTGTACCAGCCGACGAAGTCGATGGCGTCGTCGAAATCGTCGCGGTCGGCGAAGCGTCGGCCGGTGTCCTTCCTGTAAGCATCCCAGGTGCTTTCGAGCGCCTGTGCGTAACCGTAGGCGTCGGACGGCCGCTTCCACGGGATGAAGCCGAGCAGTTTGGTCCGCGGCGGCTTGGCGTCGAACTTGAATGTCGACTCCTGGCGAATGATCGACATCTGCACGTGTGCAGGGGTGCCCCAGCGCTTCTCGGATTTCTTCGCGGCCTTGTACCAGCTGCGCTTCTCTTCGAAGATCGCGCAGATATTCTCGACGTTCTCGGGCGGCGTCGTGGCGCAGCTCGCGAGCAGCAGCAGCGTCGGGAAGACAAGGAGCATCAGCGCCGCTGCGGTCCGGTCGGCAGGCTTACTCGAGTATTTTCTGGGAAGATTCTGCACTCTGTTGTTTAGATTGGTAAAATTTCTCCAGCAGGGAGTATAGCCGGGTCGATGCGGCACCGCGACCCTGCCTGCGGCCGGCACCGCCACCGAAATACTCCCGTACTCACGGCACCGCAGGCAACCCGATCGTCGTTGTCGAACCGGCGTCAGTTACAATGGCGGCCCCGTTCTGCGATCGACCGGCCCCTCCGTGGCATCTATCAACCTGGCGAACATCCCTTGATCAAGAGACTGGCAGTAGTA
>JBFIHC010000042.1:0-23513 GCA_041601995.1 Woeseiaceae bacterium
CCGCTGGTGCTGGAGGCGGCACTGGTGCGCTGTTCGCGCAACCGCTCGGAAAGCCGTTACGAAGCCGAGTGCATCAACGCCCGCGAGGCGAACAAGATTGTGGCCGCTCAGGAAGAGGCCAAGCGGCGTGCCGAGTTCGAGGCGCAGTCCGAGCGCAAGCGGCAGGCACTGCGGCGAGCACAGCAAGCGGCTGCCGAGGCCCGGCGCCTCGCCGAGGAAGCGCGAAAACGCCGCGAAGAAGCCGAATACCTGGCGCAATTCGGTCAGCTGCCAGCCGACGACGGCGGCTCGGCCGGTCAGCAATCCACCGGCAATGAGCCCATCGCCGTTATTCCGGACGCCGCCGCCGACAGCTCGAGTACCGCCGATGGCGGTTACAGCGCGCCTCTCAGCATGGCGCCGTCAGGATCCGGCAACGCGCCGGTCGCGGAGGTCGATCCGGAACCGGATGCCGCCCGCAATCTCGACGAGATTCGCGAAGAACTGAAGCGCCGCAACGAGGAGTAGGGCGCCGCCCTCAATAATTCGGGTCGAAGTAGGACTCGTCTACTGCGGTGCTCTCGTCCCCGTCCCCGGGTCCCGGCATCCCGAAGGTCTGTACGCCGGATTCAGGTTCGCTGGCAGGCGCTGGCGACGGCCGGCTCTGCATACCCGGCGCCTTTGCAAGGCGCGTCGTCTGCGCGGTCAGGACCTGGACGAATCGATTCGCGATATCGGGCGCGATGTTCGGAGAACTGGCGAAAATTTTCTCAGGCGTCATGCTCGGAGAGCTGTAGAAGGCCGCGTTTGCCCTGCGGTCCATGGAGACGCCCGAGCCGGCGAAGGATACTCCCGCGAAGATGCCGCGCGCCCGCGAGTAGGCAACGATCTCCGCCTGGAAGCGGATGTCGGTCGCGCCTTCCACGCTGCGGCCTACCGGTCCTGCGGCAACAGACGCGTCTGCGCCCAGGGTCAGCTTGCCGCTGGCAATATCGTCGACACCACGACGCGTCTTGAACACGAGCACAACGTCCGTGCGCTGCACACCCGCCTGGAATCCGAGGCTGCCACCCGTCAGTGTGATGAACGCCGGATTGCTCCAGGAGCCATCATCCTGACGCACCACGAGGATGCCCTTGCCGCGTCGCGCACCCAGCCCGAAACCGATCCGGACGACGCCCGGTACAACGGCAACCGCGTACGCGCGCGCGAGCAATGCCGGAGGGATGCTCTGCTCCGGGATTCGAAGAAACTGGTCGAGGACGTCGGCCGCATCGGCGACGCGTTGCTCTTCCGTACTGGCAGCCGCTGCCGGAAACGCGAACAGCAATACGGCCACTGCCAGGCAAGCCTGAATGTGTGTACTACGCATGATTTTCTTCCCCATGACGGGAGCGACACGCCAGCGCCTGCTCCCCTGATGCCCAAAATCGCCCAAGAGCCTGATCATACTCGAATTCCGGTCGTTACTCACTTTCAGCCCGCGGAACCGCGGCGAGCGGCGGCACTGGCACGTCAAGCGAGGCGCAGACCGTGCGTATCAGGCCCGTTTCTGCGCTGGTGACCCGGTTGTCGTGCACGGCGACGGCGGCTACGGCTTTGACCACCAGGCGACGGCCCTTGCCGTTCAGCGCCGTCAGCAGGTCCAGGCTGCGCTCGAGCGCGCGCAGGGTGTAACGGTCTTTCGACTCGAAGGCGTATTCCGCGGCCCACTTTCCAAAGTAGGCTTTGCCCGCCTCGAATGCCTGCCCGGCGCTCGCTGCGTCCCGATGACCGTAGTCGGCGACCACCGTGAGCAGGTCGATGGCGGCACGGCGCAACTCGCGCCCCCTCTCGTGCCGGGGTCCGGGATACCGCGCAGGATTCGCCGCCTGGCCGAGGCTGATCCGCAATACCCGGTAGAGGCAATACTCGTAAAGGTCGACCTGGCCGTCGACGTCGATCAGCCGGCCGCACAATTCGACCAGGTATTCCAGCTGAGCGGCCGGCCGCAGCTTGAGCGCCGGGAACGTGATTTCGAGCAGCGGCAGACGATGCTCGGCGCTCATCGCAGACACCTCATCGTGCAGCCGGGTCACGATCTGTGCGCGTTCCCTGCCGAGTTGTTCCTCGACCAGCCTGAGCTGCCGTGCACGCTGTTCGTGCGCGCGGTCGATGATGAGGGCGACGACGAGCAGGTAGGCGAGTTCCGCCGAATGGGCGGCGTCGTAGAGCGCGGCGGGTATCGACTGCCGCAGCTGACGTGCGTAGGCGACATCCTGCGCATCCGGGTTGCCGACTGACGCGGCGACCGAGTCGGGCAGCGCCGCCGGCGCCGCCGGGGAAGCCGGCGCCTCCCCGGCGGCCATCGCCCTTGTCGTATCGTCCGCCATTCTCTCGCTTACGGATGCCGGGACGACCGTCGGGTAATCCGATTCGCGGAATGACGGGTCGAGCGCACGAATGCGCTTGCCCAGCGGCGGATGCGTCGCAAACAGGCCGGTGAAGCGCGCGCCACTGCCGAACAGCATGTGGCTGATCTCCTCCGGGTCGGCTGCCCGGATGTACGAGGCCTCCTTGTAGCCACCGATCTTCTTGAGCGCGTTGGCGATGCCGTCGGTCTGGCGCGTGAACTGCACGGCCGATGCATCGGCGAGGTACTCTCGCTGGCGCGAGACGGCAGCTTTTATCAGGCGGGCGAAGAACACGCCTACCCAGCCGAGAATCGCCACCCCGAGACCGATCAGCAACACGACCGGCGCACCCCTGTCGCGGCGGCTCGACAGCAGCCGGCCGTGATGCCCGCCGCGCACGATCATGCGACCGATTAGCCCCAGTACCAGGATGCCGAATAACACACCCATCAGGCGGATGTTCAGGCGCATGTCACCATTCAGGACGTGGCTGAATTCATGCGCGATGACGCCCTGCAGTTCGTCGCGGTTCAATAATTCCAGCGTGCCGCGCGTGACGGCGATCGCCGCATCGCCGGGCGCGTAACCGGCGGCGAACGCATTGATGCCGTTTTCCTCTTCGAGGACGTAGATCTCCGGTACCGGGACACCCGAAGCTATGGCCATCTCCTCGACGACATTGCGCAGGCGCCGCCGCAGCGGGTCCGTCACGTCTGCCGCGACCAGCGTACCGCCCATCTGCTGCGCGACACGCCCGCCGCCGCCGGCGAGGACCGCGGTCTTGTAGATGCTGGCGCCGACGATAAACAATGCGGTTATTACCGCCGTTGCAGTCAGCGGTCCCGGGTTCGCCGCGAGAATCTCGCCGGGCGAGTAACGCTGCCCCTCCAGCGAGGTGCCGAACAGCGCGAATCCAACGATCGCGGTTACGCCGAGGACGATGAGCGCCGTCGCGATGACGTAGACCACGACCAGCCACTGCGTGGCCCTGCGAGCCCGGTCCTGCGCGTCGAAGAAGTTCAATGCCCGCTGGCGGGTTGTCAGGTGAAGGCGACGTCCGGCACGTCGCGTTTCTCGTCAGACTCGATCTCGAGGAAGCTCGCGAGTTCGAAACGGAACATTCCGGCGATGACATTGTTCGGGAAGTTCTCTGCCGTGTTGTTGTAGCTGAGTACCGAATCGTTGAATGCCTGGCGCGCGAATGCCACCTTGTTCTCGGTGCTGGCCAGCTCTTCCTGGAACTGCATCATGTTTTCATTCGCTTTGAGGTCGGGATATGCTTCCGACAACGCGAACAGGCGGCCGAGTGCGGCGCCGAGCGCGCCTTCGGAAGCGCCGAGCTGCTTGATAGCTTCCGCGTTCGCCGGGTCGACCTTGGCGGTCTGAAGGCTCTGCTGAGCCGCGTTTCGGGCGTTGATGACCGCTTCGAGGGTCTCCCGCTCGTGTTTCATGTAGCCTTTGACGGCTTCGACGAGGTTGGGAATCAGGTCATAGCGTCGCGTCAACTGCACGTCGATCTGCGCAAACGCGTTCCGGACACGGTTGCGTTCGTTGATCAGCCGGTTGTAAATGCTGATCGCCCAGATCACTATCGCCGCGATAATCGCGAGGAAAACCAGGAATGATTTCACCGTCCCGCTCCTTTTCCAAAAGCCCTGGCGGCAAGTCTAATGCGTGCGCACGCGCAAGCCTAGGAATCGTGGCGTTTTTCCTGTTGACGGCCACGGCCTGGGGAAGCTGGCACGCTGATGCGCGGCCGAAGATGGGCACCGAGGTCAGCGTCTATTTCTGGCACGAGGATGAGGACGAGGGAAACTCAGTCATCGAGGAAATCTTCGCCGAGGTCGATCGAATCAATGCGCTGATGAGCACCTACGTGGACGAAAGCCGCATCTCGGACATCAACCGCCGCGCCGCGGATGAGCCCGTGGTCGCGGGCGAGGAACTGTTTCAGCTGATCCGCCGCTCGCTGGATATTTCCGTCCTGACGCGCGGTGCCTTCGACATCACCTATGACAGTGTCGGCCAGCACTACGACTTTCACGAGCGGCGGCGCCCGGATGACGCCACCGTGGAAGCCGAGCGCGAGCACATCAACTTCCGCTACGTGAAGCTCGACCAGGGGAAGGGGACCGTTCGCTTCGTGGAGCCCGGCGTTCGCATCAACCTGGGCGGCATTGCGAAAGGCTATGTCGTCGAGCGCGGCGTCGAGATCCTGCGACGGCACGGCGTGAAGTACGGTGTGGTGACGGCAGGCGGCGATTCGCGTCTGCTCGGCGACCGCCGCGGGCGCCCCTGGATGATCGGCATCCGTCACCCGCGTGAGGAAGGCGAGGTGGCGATTTCGGTGCCGCTCGAGGACGAGGCGATCTCGACCTCGGGAGACTACGAACGCTATTTCGACGAGGACGGCACACGCTATCACCACATCATCAAGCCGAGTTCCGGCCGGCCTGTCGAAGGGATTCACAGCGCAACCGTGATCGGTCCGGACGCGGTCATGACGGACGCGTTGTCGACGTCGGTGTTCGTGATGGGCGTCGACGACGGCCTGAAACTGATCGGCTGCCTGCCGGACTACGAAGCGATCGTCTTCGACGCGCGGGGCGAGATCTTCTACTCGACCGGCCTCGCGAACCCCGGCTCGGATGCCGACGACCCGCCGTTGTCGACGGTTCCGCCGGAGATCTGCGACGGCGCGCACCCCTAGGCTGTCGTAAAAAAACACCCGAAATGTCGCCGAAAGGCGACGACTTTTCACTTTAAATTCAGCTTGATACGCCTATCATAGGGTATCCGTACAGAGACCTTTGCAGGACTCCGGATACGGCCTCGTGGCAGGTTCGCCCGCGTTCCCGCCGCGGCACAAACAGGCACCGATTTGACGTAATCTACCGAGGGTGGTTTTACGGCGTGCCTGTCAGGAACAAGGCGTCATTCGTCGGTTTCGGGCTCGATACGACTATTCGCTGCCGTGTTGCGGCGTCGATTATGTTCAGAGCTATGGAGGCAATTGTGACGATTATCACGGCCCTCGCGGGGCCTGACTGTCACCATTCCCAATCGACAGGTGGCGCGCGCGCAAGGCGCGGGCGGGCGGACCTGCGCGCCTTCCGGCGCATCGCTGCGACGCAGCGCGGGGCGCCGGACCGGCACAGAACAAGGACGTAACTCGGCGGGTAACACAAGGAAAGAATCCATGAAGATCAGAAACTTGCTAGCAGGCTTCGTATTCAGCGTGTTTGCGGCCAGCAGCCTGGCCTCCTCGGGCCTCACAGGACAGCCGGCACCCGACTTCGCACTCAAGAGCTCGACCGGCGCAAACCTGCGGCTGTCCGAGTACCGTGGCGACGTCGTCATGATCAATTTCTGGGCGACGTGGTGCGGTCCGTGCCGGCAGGAGATGCCGTTGCTCGACGAACTGTATTCGCGCTACCAGCGCGTCGGCTTCAACCTGCTCGGTGTCAATATCGACGACGATTCCAACCGGGCGATGGCAATGATCAACGAGCTTGGCGTGAGTTTCCCCGTGCTGTTCGATGCGAGCAAGGAAGTCAGCCGCCTCTACCAGGTTGACGCGATGCCGGTGACGGTTATCGTCGATCGTGAAGGCAACGTCCGTCACGTCCACCAGGGCTACAAGCCGGGTTACGAACAGAAATACCTCGACCAGGTACGCGCTCTGTTGCGTGAGTAATCGAATGCGGCCGGCAGGA
The DNA here is from genome assembly GCA_041601995.1 of Woeseiaceae bacterium. GTDB lineage: Bacteria > Pseudomonadota > Gammaproteobacteria > Steroidobacterales > Woeseiaceae > UBA1847. The sequence goes on from JBFIHC010000042.1 coordinate 6,089, forward strand.
GAATAGGGTGAGCAGAAAATTATTGACGAGTTTGGCGGCGGGTCTCGCGCTTGCCTTCGCGGTAACGGTGCCGGCCCAGGAGGCCGCGTCGCCGGACGCGGATGCGGCCCGTGCAGCATCGATGGCCCGCGACGCGGAGGATGCGGCATCGCGCGACCAGTTCCGGCAGCTCGACCAGGACGTGCAGTCCCTGAAGAAGGAAGTCCTGGATCTGAACCGCGACCTGTTCCTGCTGGAGGAGGAATTGCTGTTCCCGGCAAACTCGCAGGTCGCGTTCTTCATCTCGATGGACGTGGGCGAGTACTTCAAACTGGACTCTGTGAGCCTGAAGATCAATGGCAAGGAAGTCGCCAACTACCTGTACACGGACCGCGAAGCAGGATCGCTGCTGCGCGGCGGCGTGCATCGTGTGCACATGGCCAACCTGAAGACCGGCGACCATGAGCTGGTGGCCATCTTCACCGGGCAGGGGCCGCACACCCGCGACTACCGGCGCGGTGCGACGCTGAACTTTTCGAAGGGTATCGGTGCCAAGTACGTCGAACTGGAGATTACCGACCGGGTCAAGAAGCAGCAGCCGGAATTCGTCATCAAGGAATGGGAGTGATTATTGGTCACTCGCCGCGCCATCATCGTCTGCTGTTGCCTGATACTGGCGTCCCTCGCGCCGGGGTCGCCCGCGCTCGCAGGTAAGGACGACCCGGCGCCGATCGTCGTAAAGGAAGCCCATTACGGCGAGATCCTCTTTTATTTCTTCCAGGAAGACTACTTCCCGGCGATCGTGCGGGTGCTCGCGGCGCAGGATCAGGGCCGACTCGAGGAGCATGCCGCGGAGGCCGAGTTGCTCAAGGGCGGCCTGTACCTGTCCTACGGGCACCACCTCGAGGCGGCCGACATCTTCGAACGCCTGCTCGCTGACAACGTCAACCCGGAGGTCCGTGACCGCACCTGGTTCTTCCTCGCCAAGATCTGGCGCCAGCGCGGTTACCTCGACAAGGCGCAACAGGCGCTCGACAATATCGGGGACGGCCTGCCGAAGGATATCCGGCGCGAAGCGACGATGCTGCAGGCGCAGCTGCTGATCGACGGTGGCAAATACGATGCGGCGATCGCGCTGCTGCAGGACTGGAAGGGCAAGACCGAGTGGTCGCGGTATGCGCAGTTCAATCTCGGCGTCGCACTGGTGCGCAGCGGCCGTGTGGGCGAAGCCAAGAAGATCCTGGAAGAGCTCGGCGATATCGATCCCTGGAACGACGAGCTGACCTCGCTTCGGGACAAGGCCAATCTTGCGCTCGGCTATGCGCTATTGCAGTCGGGCCAGCCGCACGCGGCAAAAGAGCCGCTGCAGCGCGTCAGGCTCGAGGGGCCGTTCTCGAACAAGGCGCTGCTCGGCGTCGGCTGGGCCGACGCGGAACTCGATCGATACCAGCGCGCCCTCGTGCCGTGGATGGAATTGCGCGGCCGGGACCTGCTCGACCCCGCGGTTCAGGAGTCCATGCTCGCGATTCCCTACGCGCTCGCCAGTCTCGATTCCATCAGCCAGGCCGCCGATCATTACCTGAACGCGGTAGAGGCGTTCTATGAAGAGTCGAGCCGCATCGATCGCACGATCAACCATATCGAATCCGGCCGTTTTTTCGACCAGTTCATCAGCGACGATCCGCTGGACAGCACCGGTTGGTACTGGCGCATGCAGTCGCTGCCCGAGGGACCGGAAGCGCGTTACCTGTTTCACCTTCTCGCAACGCATGAATTCCAGGAAGGCCTGAAGAACTACCGTGATCTGAGCTACCTGTGGAAAAACCTCGATCGCTGGCAGCAGAGCGTCGACGTCTACGCCAACATGCTGGAAACGCGGCGCCTTGCTTATGAAGAGCGCCTGCCCAGGGTCCGGGAAACCCTGTCCCGCGCGGATCTCGACGGCATGGTGCAGCGTAAACTGGAGTTCGACGCGCTGCTGAACGATATCGAGCAAAGCGGCGACTGGCTGGCGCTCGCCAATGAACGGGAATTCGAAATGTGGGGCGAGATCACCGGCCTGGAGAAGACGCCGGCGCTGTCGGCGAACATTCCCGAAGCGGAAGAGGTTCGCGACAAGATCCGTTTGCTGAAGGGCGTCCTGCAGTGGGGCCTTGAAAAAGACTTCGGGGACCGCCTGTGGCGTATCCGCAGGGACCTGCGGGAAACGGGCGAAGCGCTCGTGGAAACGCAGCGGGCGCGCCGCCAGGTCGACGAGTCGATGCGGAATCAACCGCTGGAATTCCACGCTTTCGACGACCGCGTGTACGGCCTGGAGCCGCGCATCGAGACCATGAAGATGCGCGTCGGTGACGCGATGGCCGAGCAGCGGGCATTCCTGCAGGCTATCGCGGTCGGCGAATTGCAGGCGCAGCAGCGGCGCCTGGACACCTATACCGTTCAGGCTCGATTCGCGCTCGCTGCGATCTATGATCGTGCGGCGACTGTCACCGAGGCAGCGGTCAAATGATGCTGTCCAGGCCGACAATGACGATCGTCGCTATTGCGCTGCTGCTCGCGACGGCGGCTCGCGCGGACGTTCGGGAAAAGGACACGATCAAGAGCCTCGAGAAGCAGACCGTCGAAATCCGTCCGGGCAGGGTCATCATGAACAGTTCCGACCTGGCCCGCGACAACTACCGGGAATTTCTGGACCTCGTGACGGACGATCCGTCGCTGAGTGCCGAAGCCATGCGCCGCCTCGGCGACCTGGAGCTCGAAGCCAGCGAAGCGGCACAGCTCGCGGAAAACATCGAGGGACTGGAAAGGACGAGCTACGACAATGCCGTCGGCCTCTACCAGCGGCTGCTGGAGGCCTATCCGAGCTACCGGCGCAACGACACCGTCCTCTACCAGCTGGCGCGCGCCTACGAGATAGGCGGGCGCACCGACGAAGCGCTGCAGGTGCTCGACGAGCTGGTAGCGCGGTACCCGGCGACGCCGATGATCGACGAGGTGCAGTTCCGCCGCGGTGAAATGCTGTTCCTGCGCAAGCAATACAACCCGGCGGAGCAGGCCTACCAGGCGGTCGTCGAATACGGGGACGAGTCGCGTTTTTATGAGCAGTCGCTGTACAAGCTGGGGTGGTCGCAGTTCAAGCTTGCCTGGTACGAGGAGAGCCTCGACCCGTTTTTCGACTTGCTCGACCGCAGGCTCGGCGGCGTGGAGCTGCGCGACGGCGATGACAGGCTCGCGGCGCTGAGCCGCGCCGAGCAGGAACTGGTCGAAGACACGTTCCGGGTTCTGTCGCTCGGCTTCTCGTACAGGTCCGGTGCGCAAAGCATCGACGAGTACTTCGGCAAGCGCGGCCAGCCCGAGTACGCGTACGTCATCTACAGGAACCTCGGCGACCTGTACCTCGACAAGGAACGCTACGTCGATGCCGCCGAGACTTACGAGGCATTCGTCGACCAGGATCCGTTCCATCCAAAGGCGCCGCTGCTGCAGGTCGAGGTGATCGAGGCCTACAAGCGCGGCGGTTTCCCGAGCCTGGTGCTCGAGGGCAAGAAGGGTTTCGTCGAGCGCTACGGCATGGACGGAAACTTCTGGGTGCGCAATCCGCGCGAGCAGAACAATGCCGTCGCCGCACACCTGAAAGCCAACCTGACCGATCTTGCGCAGTACTATCACGCCGAGGCGCAGGAGGGCGGCAAGCGCAGCGATTACCAGGAGGCGGCGCGCTGGTATCGCAAGTACCTGGCGTATTTCCCGGGCGAAGAAGATACGGCGAACACCAACTTCCTGCTCGCCGAAATCCTGTTCGAAAGCCAGGACTACGCGGAGGCGAAGACCGAGTACGAGCGCACCGCCTATGCCTACCCGATGCACGAGAAGTCGGCCGAGGCCGGATACGCGGCGTTGCTCTCGTACCAGGAACACGAGAAGTCGCTGCAGGGAGACGCGCGGACGGCGTGGCACCAGCAGTATCTCGACAGCGGTCTGCGATTCGCCGACACCTATCCTGAGCATCCGGAGTCAGGGGCGGTGCTGACCACCGTGGCCGAGGACCTGTTCGCGCAGAACCAGTTCGACCTCGCGATTGCCGTCGGCCAGGCCGTGATCGCCAAGCAGCCGCCCGTCGAGCCGACGTTCGCGCGTACGGCATGGACCGTGGTCGCGCATTCGCAATTCGATCTCGGCAACTATGCAGAGGCCGAGACGGCGTATTACAGCCTGCGTGGCCTGACGCCGGTCGACGACGCCGCGGCGTCGGACGAGGTCAAGGAACGGATCGCCTCGTCGATCTACAAGCAAGGCGAGCAGGCCCGCGACGCGGGCGATCTCGAGACGGCGGTGGCACACTTCACGCGGCTCGGCCAGGCCGTGCCCGATTCGAACATCCGAGCGACGGCCGAGTACGACGCGGCGGCCGCGCTGATCAACATGGCGGCGTGGGACCGCGCCGCCGGCATGCTCGAGCAGTACCGTACGAATTACCCGGATAGCGAGTTCGCCGACGACATCGCGCAGAAGCTGGCCGTGACCTACATGGAAACCGGCAGAGGCGCCGAGGCGGCCGCCGAGTTCGAACGGATTGCGGTTGCCGAGGGCAGCAGCGAAGACGTGCGTCGCGAGGCACTCTGGAAAGCCGCGGAACTCTACGAGGCAAACGGAGCGGTTTCGAGCGAGAAGCGCGTGCTGGAGAACATCGTCGCGCGCTACCCGGACCCGTTGTCCGAATCGGTCGAAGCCCGCTTCCGGCTGCTGGAGATCGCCGATTCCCAGGGCAACAGCGCCGAGGTGACAGCGCGGCTCAACGACATTATCCAGGTGGACGCGCGCGCCGGCGCACAACGCACGGACCGCACGCGCTTCCTCGCGGCGAAAGCCTCGATTCGACTCGCCGAGCCGATACGCGAGCGTTTCGAAGTGGTGCGGCTCACGCAGCCACTGGCCGAGAGCATGAAGCTAAAACGGTCGCTGATGGAGGACGTCATCGAGGCCTACACCGACGCGGCCGACTACGGCGTTGCGGAGGTCACGACCGAGTCGACCTTTCGCCTGGCGCAGGTTTACGAAGCGTTCGCCGACGACGTGCTCGAATCGGAACGACCCGGCGATCTCGATGCGGATGCCCTGGAGCAGTACGAACTGTTGCTCGAGGAACAGGTGTTCCCGATCGAGGAGAAAGCCATCGATCTTTACAAGACGAACACCAATCGTGCGTCCGATGGCATTTGGGATGAATGGGTAGAACGCAGTTTCAACCGGCTGGCCGGCCTGTTGCCGGCACGATACGCAAAAGCGGAGCGCAGCGAAGATGTGGTCACGGCACTTTACTGACAATGCCGTCCTGCGGCTGGCGCTGCTCGGGCTCGTGCTCGCGGTTTCCGGCTGCGCGTCGAACGGCTCGCGGCCGGAGCAGCCCGATCGTGCCGGCGGCGAGCAGGCGAAGGCCGACCCGAGAGCGGCCGAAGTGCCGCCGGAAGCGCTGACGATGTACGAGCAGGCAGTGGCCGTGATGGCGGCCGGCGATTTTTTGGACGCGGAACTGCGCTTCAAGGAGTTCCTGCTGCGGTATCCCGAGTATCCGGGCGCCTACGTTAACCTCGCCATCATCCACGTAAACAATGACAACGACGCCGATGCGCAGGCGGCTGTCGACGCGGCACTCGCGATCGCTCCCGATTACGCGCCGGCGCTTAACCAGCAGGGCATGCTACTTCGCAGAAATGGCAAATTCCTCGAGGCAGAGGCCGCATATTTGAAGGCCGTCACAGCGAGCCCCGATTACGCCTTGGCACACTACAATCTGGGTGTCCTCAACGAACTGTACCTGCAACGGCTGGATTCTGCGTTGCAACATTTCGAGCGCTACCAGCAGATCGTCGGGGACGATGAGCAGGTCGAAAAGTGGATAACCGATCTGCAGCGTCGCGTGGCGGCATCGCAGCGCACGGCGAACATTACGGAATGACGCGGATGAGACTTCATGGACGCAAGCTGATCGGTACCGCGATTGCCCTGGCCGCGACGTTGGCCGCGTTTGCGGTCGCGGCGCAGGAAGCCGACGATCTGGAGCCGGCCGTGGATACGTCCGCAGTATTCGACGAGGCCGAGGCGCTCGAACCGGCGGTCGATACCTCGGCGGAAGCTGCGGCAACGGAAGAGGCCGACGCGATGATTGCGCAGGACGTCACGCGGCGGGAATCGTACGGCGGCGTGATGGACGAGATGACACTGGGACGCACCGAGATCACCGGCAACCAGGAGTTGCCCAAGGTGCTTTACATCGTGCCGTGGCAGAAAGCGCAGCCGGGCGAACTGACGGGGCGTCCCGTGAATACCTTGCTGGACGAGGTGCTGGCGCCGCTGGACCGGGAAGAATTTACGCGGCAGGTCGACTATTACGGCGAGCTGTACGGCGACGAAGACTAGCGGCGAGCCGCGAAATGTAGGTAGGAGCGCGCCGCGGCGCGCGACTTGATCAAAGAGGAGCAGTCAAATGGGCACAATTGTGCGGTTTTTCCAGGATGGCGGTGCGTTCATGTACCCGATCCTGTTCGTATTCGCGTTCGGCGTCGCAATCGCCGTCGAGCGCTGGATGTATCTGACTATTTCCGGAGCGAGCAACCGGGCCCTGTGGAAGAAGATCGTGCCGTTTCTCAAGGCCGGCAATTTCCAGGAGGCTGCGGCGCACACGGCAAAATCGAAGGCCGCCATCGGCTCGATTCTCACTTACGGCCTGTACCGGGTGAAGTCGGCGCGCCGTCGTGACGATATCGAGAAGGCGATGGAGGAAAGCCTCATGGAGGTCCTGCCGCGCCTCGAGAAGCGCACGCACTACCTGGCGACGCTCGCGAACATCGCCACGTTGCTCGGGCTGCTCGGCACGATCATCGGCCTGATCCGGGCGTTCACGGCGGTATCGAATGCCAACCCGGCGGACAAGGCGGACTTGCTGTCGGCCAGTATTTCCGTCGCGATGAACACCACGGCGTTCGGCCTGATGGTCGCCATTCCCTTGCTGCTCGTCCATGCGCTGCTGCAGACGAAGACGAACCAGCTCGTGGATAGCCTCGAAATGGCCAGCGTGAAGTTCCTCAACGCAGTTACCGAAAGGCAGCTCAAGGGCGCCGGAGCGTAGTCATGATTCGCAGCCGAAAGGGCGGTCGTCGCAACGTGGAGACGGCCGAGCTCAATATCACGGCATTCATGAACCTGATGGTGATCCTGGTTCCGTTCCTGCTGATTACGGCGGTGTTCTCGCGTTTGGCGGTTCTCGAATTGAACCTGCCCGGCTCCTCGAGCGAGCCCGTCGAACCGCAGGAACAGGCATTCCAGCTCGAAGTCATCATCCGGGCCGACAAGATCGAAGTCGGCGATCGTAATCAGGGCCTGCTCGGTGTGTATCCGAACAAGGTCGACGGTTACGACTACGAGGCGCTCAGCAGCAAGCTGTCCGAACTCAAGCGGCGGTATCCGTCGAAGACGGATGCGGCGATCCTGCTGGAGCAGGACATCGAGTACGACACGCTGGTCCAGGTGATGGACCGTGTGAGGATCGCGGAACGAGTGGACGAGGAAGAACAGGCGGTCAAACGTTTCGACCTGTTCCCCGACATATCGATCGGCGATGCGCCGGTCATCGGTGGAGGTGCTTAGGGATGGTCAAGTCAGCCCGCGCCAAGCGGATGAAAAAACACCACAAGCGCCACGGCAAGAGCGCGGGGCTCAACCTCGTTTCGCTGATGGACATTTTCACGATTCTCGTGTTCTTCCTGCTCGTCAATTCGTCGGACGTCGAGACGCTGCCGAATACGAAGGACCTGCAGCTGCCCGAGTCGATCGCCGAAGACAAGGCCCGCGAAACGGTCGTCATCCTGATCGGCGAGAAAGACATCATCGTGCAGGGCAAGCCGATCGCGAAAATCGACGAGGTCATGGCGATCAAGGGCAATAACATCCCCGCGCTGCGCGAGGCCCTGCTGTCGCAGAACGACCGTGTCCTGCGCCGCGAGGCGAACCAGGAAATCGCCAACCGCGAGGTGACGATCATGGGCGACAAGGAAATCCCGTACCGGCTCCTCAAGAAGGTGATGGCGACCTGCACGCAGTCGGATTATGGACAAATTTCGCTCGCCGTCCTGCAGAAGAGCTCTGACAAGCTCGATGGCCTGCAGGCGGCGCGATAGGGGTCTCGCAAGGGACGTCGCGCGGGAAGCGCGATAGAAATCCAGGAGAAACGGCTTTGGACTTACCGTTTTACAGAGAGTACGAGCTGCCTTGGACAACGGGCAGGAGCCAGGAAAAGCGATTCCAGCGCCTGCTGGGCATCGCGTTCCTGATTGCTTTCGTGCTCGGCATCGCCTGGCCGTTCATTCCCACCCCTGAACCGGACCCGACCGAGGTTATCGAGATTCCGCCGCGCATTGCGCAGCTGATGCTGGAAGAGAAACCTCTGCCGCCGCCACCACCGCCCGAGCCCGAGCCGGAAGAACCGGAGCCCGAGGAAGAGCCCGAGCCGGAGCAGGTCGCCGAGGCCGAGCCCGAGCCGGAGCCCGAGCCGGTGCCCGAGCCCGAGCCCGAGCCGCAGCCGACGCGGGAAGAGGTTGCCCGCGAGCGCGCGCAGGCGGCGCTCATGCCATTTGCCGAGGACCTGGCGGATCTGGTCGACAAGGACCTGATACAGACGGTGGACGACCGGCAGCTGACGGCTTCCGTCGGCCAGGCACAGCGCAACGAGCGCTCGATGATCACGTCGAAAGCCGGCGCCGCGTCCGGCGGCATCAACACGGCAAGCATGAGCCGCAATACCGGCGGTACCGGCATCGCCGGCCGTTCGACGACGAAGGTGGAGAGCCCGGTTGCCGGCATCGAGCAGCAGGTAGCCGGCGGTGCGCGCCGCACCGGCACCAGTGGCAAGGCGTCGCGCTCGCGCGAGGAAATCGAGCTGGTGTTCGACCGCAACAAGGGTGCGATCTTCGCGCTCTACAATCGTGCGTTGCGGGCCGACCCGACGCTGGAAGGAAAACTGGTTCTCAGGCTGACGATCGCGCCGACAGGCGAGGTCACTTTCTGTGAGGTGGTGTCCAGCGATCTCGGCGATCCCGAACTCGAGCGCAAGCTGGTTTTGCGCGTCAAGCAGTTCCGCTTCGAGGCCAGGGACGTGGAGCCGATCACGACGACCAAGCCCATCGACTTCTTCCCGGCCTGATCCCGCGGTCTGGCCTGGCGGCCCGGGGTTCCGTATCCTCGGCATGGACTATCGACATGCCGGGAAAGAGCCGTGTTACGAACCTCGCTACTATGTTTCACCGCGGCCGCGGCCGCGGCCGTCGCGCCTGTCCGTGGCGACATTTCGATCGACGATCTCATCGAGGAAGCCGGCCTGAATGAAGGGCCCGTTGCGAGCCGCGACCTCAAGGGCTGGAGACCGCCGCAGAAGCTCGTCGTTCGGGATGGCGGAGACCTCGTGAAGTCCCTGCAGGCCGAATTTCCCGGTGTGCGCTTCGTTGCGGCGCCGTCGCTCTCGGATGCCGTGGCCGAAGCCGGCGACGCCGATGCGGTCCTCGGCTACTGCGCCGGGGAACTCACCGCCGCGGCCGACCGGCTGGTCTGGGTGCAGATCTTCAGCGCAGGCGCGGAGCACTGCCTCGCCGTTGAGGAAATGGCCAGCGGCGCGATACTGCTGACGAACATGCAGAAGATGGCGTCCCCGGTTATCGGCGAACACGCCATCGCGATGATGCTGAGCCTGACCCGCGGACTGACGCAGCAGGCCAAGGCCATGCCGAATGGCGCGTGGAATCGTTCCATTGGCGACGACATCGGGATGATATCCGTGAACGGCAAGACGCTGCTGGTCACCGGGCTCGGCGGTATCGGCAGGGCCGCCGCCAGGAGGGCCGCGGCGCTCGGTATGCGCGTCGTCGCGACCCGCAACAGCTCCAGATCCGGGCCGGACTATGTCGATTACGTCGGCCTGTCGGACGAACTGCTGGAACTCGCCGCGGAAGCGGACGTGGTCATCAACGCGTTGCCGCTGACGCCGGAGACCGAGGGGCTGTTCGACAGGGCGTTCTTCGACGCCGTCAAGCCGGGGGTGTTTTTCATCAACGTGGCTCGGGGTGCGAGCGTCGTGACGGACGACCTCGTTGCTGCGCTGGCCGACGGGCGCGTCGCGGGCGCCGGTCTCGACGTCACCGACCCGGAACCGCTGCCGGCGGATCATCCGCTGTGGCGCATGCCGAACGTCATCATCACCCCGCACATCGCGTGGTACGGCAACAACCGCGAGCGGCAGTTTGCCCTTGCGCGGGAGAACATCCGCCGGTTTATCGCCGGCGACGCGCTCCTGAATGTCGTGGACCCCGAGAAAGGGTACTGATTGCGGGGACGGTCAGCGGCAGAGTTTGCTGCGTTTGCGCTTGAGCTTGCGGAGCCGGGTTTCGTATCGTTCACCCTGTGCTCGCGAGTAACCGGCGCGCATCCGGGCTTCGATCTCGCGGATCGCCTGTTTGACCTCGGCGCACGCGAGCGCGTCGCAGTCGGGTTTCGCGGCGCCTTGCGGCGTATGGACAAGCAGCGCCAGCGCAGCTATCAACCGGGTGTTCATGGTCTGTTCCTCGTTACTCCCGTTTATACTGCGGGGCCTCCGCCATAGCTGATGCAGAAACCGTCCATTTCAACGACAAAGGGATTTCCGCCAGTGGCGCGCCAGGATGCGCGGGTACTGGTTCTCGGCAGTTTGCCCAGCCGGCGGTCGCTGCAGGCAGGTGAGTACTACGCGCATCCGCGCAACGCTTTCTGGAAAATCATGCGAGAAATCGCGGGCGCCACGGGTGATTACCGGTCGCGCTGCGGCGCGCTGCGGGAGCGAGGTATTGCGCTGTGGGACGTCCTGTCGAGTTCCGTGCGGCCCGGAAGCCTGGACGCCAACATCGACATGGAGTCCGCGGTGCCGAACGACTTCGAGGGGTTCTTCGGCGGCCATCCGGAAGTTCGCCTGGTGTGCTTCAACGGCGGGAAGGCGCAGGAGATGTTCCGCCGTTTCGTGCACCCGGGGCTCACGATCGAAGGGCTGGAATTCGTCGTGCTGCCATCGACGAGTCCCGCGCACGCATCGCTGACGGTGGCCGAAAAGCTCGAGACCTGGCGTGGCATAATCGAGCCTGGCCTGAAGGGGGGCGCACATGATCGGTTACGTGACACTCGGAACCAACCGCTTTGAAGAAGCGGCAGAATTCTACGACGAACTGCTTGCCGAGGTCGGCGCCGGACGAATCATGGAAAGCGACCGGTTCATTGCCTGGGGCACCGGAATGACATCGCCTGCCGTGATAATCGCGAAACCCTATGACGGCAATCCGGCGACGGTCGGCAACGGTGTGATGGTCGCGCTGGCGATGCAGAGCCTTGAGAAAGTCGACGCGATACACGCGAAAGCACTGCAACTGGGCGGCACGGACGAGGGCGCACCCGGCCTGCGCAGCGAGCAATTCTACGCCGGCTATTTCAGGGATCTGGACGGCAACAAGCTCAACGCATTCTGCATGACCCGTGGCTGAATCCGGCGCCATTCTCGCGCCGTTTCTCGGCATGATGCTGCTTACCGCGATCGTGTGGGCCTACATGTATACGCGTCGCCTCACCTATATAAAGACCAACAGGATTCGGCCGCAGGATCTGACGACGCCGGAGAAAGCCGCAGCCCTGCTTCCGGACACCGTCGCGCTGCCCGCCAACAACCTGCGGAACCTGCTCGAGCTGCCGGTGCTGTTCTACGCGTTGTGCCTGTATTTGTACGTGACGAAGTCGGCGGACAGCCTGCACGTGCTGTCGGCATGGGCATTCCTGGCGTTCAGAACCGCGCACAGCATCATCCACTGCACGGTCAATATCGTCGTTCTGCGGTTCCTGAGTTATTTCGCGGCGGCGCTGGTGCTGTGGTTCATGCTCGGCCGCGCATTGCTGCTCGCCGCGGGCAGCTAGCGCGCGGTCACAGCGCGCCGTCGCCGGACTCGCCCGTCCGGATGCGCCACACTTGCTCCAGCGGCGTGACGAAGATCTTGCCGTCGCCCACCTTGCCGGTTTTCGCGCTGTCGATGATGGCTTCCACGGTGCGTTCCACGAGGTCGTCCGGGACCGCGACTTCGATCTTCGCTTTCGGCAGGAAGTCGACCACGTATTCGGCGCCGCGGTACAGCTCGGTGTGGCCGCGCTGGCGTCCGAAGCCCTTCACTTCGCTGACCGTCATGCCCTGGATGCCGACCTCGCCGAGGGCGTTGCGCACATCGTCGAGGCGGAACGGTTTTACTATCGCGGTAACCAGTTTCATACGGTTTCTCTCTGCGCCAGGCTGCGAGCCTATGCTAGCAATACGATAGCGCTAAGTGTACAACTGGGGGCAGGGAAATCGGTCTTCGTGAGGAGTTGATGTCGGCGACCGCCCAGCTGTTCAAGGAACCAGCAAGTCTGCTCATGAATGGCGGCGCGACTCTGTACGCCGTCGCCGGTTATGTCGTGGGCTTCGCCGGCCTGTTCCACGAGTCCTGGGTCGTGAACGCCCTCGCCACGGTGTTGCTGGCCCACTCGATGGTCATTGCCGCCTACCTCATCCATGAGTGCGGGCACAACCTCGTATTCAGCCGCAGCCGGCTCAACGCCGCCCTCGGCCGTGCGATGAGCTGGCTGTGCGGCGCTTCCTACGGCACTTACGAAGACATTCGCTACAAGCACTTCCGGCACCACGTCGACAACGACGACGCAGTCTGGTTCGAACACGAAAAGTTTTTCCAGCGACACCCGTTCATCCTCGGGGCCGTCAGGCTGCTCGAGTGGTTCTACATTCCCGCGCACGACCTGGTCATGCATTTCGTGATGGTTTTCACTTCGTTCATCATCCCCCAGCGGCGAGAGCAGCGCCGCCGCAACCTGGCCGTGATCGTTGTCCGTGGCGGCATCTTTCTGGCGCTGCTGGTGTTCGCTCCGAAAGCGGCGATCCTGTACGTCGTTGCCTACCTCGTCATGATGCATGTGTTGCGTTTCATGGACATGCTGCAGCACGACTATCCCTACAACGCGACCTTGTTCGAGTACGCTCGTCCGCCGCACAAGGGCGACGATGCCTGGGAGCAGGAGCACACCTTCAGTAACCCGATGTCGCTGCGGTTCCCGAGGCTCAACTGGTTGACGCTCAACTTCGGTTATCACAACGCCCATCATTCGGACATGAACGTGCCGTGGTACCGGTTGCCGGACCGGCACCGCGAACTCACTGCGAACGACCCTGAGCGGGTGATTCCGTTCCGCTCCCAGCTCAAGCTGTATCACCGCAACCGCGTGTTGCGCGTCTGCAACCCGCAACCTGCGGAGTATCCGAAAGGCGCCGATTACCTGCGGCTCGCGCGCGCCGGCGAGGGCCCGATCGGCGGCAACGCCGCATCCTTCCTGACCTCCTTCTGAAGCGGAGACGCCATGAGCAAGCAAACGGGCAAGATCGGCTGGATCGATATCACGGTCGACGACGCCAAGGGGCTGCGTGACTTCTATGCCGCGGTCGTCGGACTGGTTCCGGATGCGGTCAGCATGGGCGAGTACGACGACTTCAATATGACGATGCCGGCGAGCGGCGAGCCGGTCTGCGGCATCTGCCATGCGCGCGGCAGCAACAAGGATCTCCCCGGGGGGTGGCTGGTGTATTTCATCGTCGATGACGTGGATGCAGGCGCGGCCGCGTGCACGGCGAAAGGCGGCAAGATCCTGGCCGAGCCCCGCGGGCTGGCGGGCGGCCGATTCTGCGTGATCGAGGACCCGAGCGGCGCCAGCGCGGCGCTGTATCAGCCCTAGGCGGGACCGGTCGTTGCCGTCGAGATTCGAATCGGCCGAGTGGTTCGCGGCGCTGGCGCGGCTGGTGCAGGGCAATGACGTCGATACCGCAGCCGCTGCCCTGGCCGACGCGATCGATGTCGCCGTCGAACACGAGGGCACCTGTCTGCTCGCTTTTCATCGCGACGCACCGCCGGAGGTGTTTCACCACACCCTCGAGCCCGCGGGGCGGCGGCACTACCTGGATCGATACGTGGCGGGTCCTTACCTGCTGGACCCGCTGTACCAGCTTGCCGTCGGCGACGAGAAACCCGGCGTGTGCCGTTTCCGGGACCAGTCCCCGGACCGGTTTCGTTCCAGCGAGTACTACCGGCAGTATTGCGAGCGCACCCACCTGAGGGACGAGATGGACTTCCTGTTCGACGTCTCGGCGAGCAGTACCCTGGCGCTGGTCGTCGGCCGCCGGACTCGCCGTTTTACGAAAGCCGAGCTGGAGCGTCTGCGGCTCCTCGAGCCGCTGGTGCACGCGGCTATGTGCAGGATCTGGCGGCAGAGCAGCGCGAGTGACCGGCGGCAGGAGCCCGGAGGCAGCCTGCACCAGCGCCTGACGCGATGCTTCGAGAATTTCGGCGAGGGACTGCTCACCGAGCGCGAACGGCAGATAACGCAGCTCCTGTTGCGCGGTCATTCGACAAAATCGGTCGCGCGCGAGCTGGGCATCGCCCCGGGCACCGTCATGGTCCACAAGCGCAACCTGTTTGCCAAACTCGGCATCACGTCCCAATACGAGCTTTTCTCGCAGTTTATCGACGCACTGTAACGGCGGCCTACCGCGAGCATGGTATACAGCTGCGCGGCGGGTTGCCGCACACTGGGGTCCCAAGTAATTGATTTAATTCGGGAGCAATCCGTATGTTCGATTTTGATTTCGGGCTTGGCGAAGATATCGACCTGCTGCGTGAATCCGTTGCATCGTTCGCGGCCGACCGCATCGCACCGCGGGCCGCCGACATCGACGCGAGCAACCAATTTCCCGGCGACCTGTGGCCGGAACTCGGTGAACTGGGCCTGCTCGGTATCACGGTCGAGGAAGAGTACGGCGGCTCGGGCCTCGGTTATCTCGCGCACGTGGTTGCGATGGAGGAGATCAGCCGTGCATCTGCATCGGTCGGACTGTCCTACGGGGCACACTCGAACCTGTGCGTCAACCAGCTGCGCCGATGGGGCAACGACGAACAGCGGCGGCGCTTCCTGCCGAAGCTGGTGTCAGGGGAGCACCTCGGTGCGCTCGCCATGACCGAGACCGGGGCGGGCTCCGACGTCATGAGCATGCGCACGACGGCAACCCGGGACGGCGACGCGTACGTGCTCAACGGTTCCAAGATGTGGATCACGAACGCGCCCAAGGCGGACGTCATGATCGTCTACGCGGTCACGGACAGCGACGCCGGTAGCCGCGGTCTCAGCGCGTTCATCGTCGAGCGCGGAACGCCGGGATTCTCCACACCGCAGAAACTGGACAAGCTCGGCATGCGGGGTTCGGATACCAGCGAGGTCCTGCTGGAGAATTGCCGCATCCCGGTTGCCAACCGGATGGCGGAGGAAGGCAAAGGCGCGAAAATACTCATGAGCGGGCTGGACTACGAGCGCGTCGTCCTCGCCGGCGGCTCGCTCGGTATCATGCGGGCATGCATGGACCTCGTGATGCCCTACGTGCACGACCGCAAGCAGTTCGGCCGTCCGATCGGCGAATTCCAGCTGATGCAGGGCAAGATCGCGGACATGTATACGACGATGAACGCCTGCCGCTCGTACGTATACGCGGTGGCGGCAGCGTGCGACCGCGGGCAGACTACCCGTTTCGACGCCGCAGGATGTATTCTCGTCGCTGCCGAGAAGGCGACCTGGATGGCTGGCCACGCGATCCAGGCACTCGGCGGCAACGGCTATATCAACGAGTACCCCGCGGGCCGGCTGCTGCGTGACGCCAAGCTCTACGAGATCGGCGCCGGTACCAGCGAGATTCGCCGCATGTTGATAGGGCGCGAGCTCTTCGATGCCACCGGCGCATGAGCAGACAGTTTTAGCAGAACCCGGGACCGCAGATGCCCCTGATCAAGACCAAGGTCGATCGCAATTCTGACGACTTTGCCGCCAACCTCGCGGTGAACCAGGCGCTCGCGCAGGATCTCGCAGCGTTGAGCGAGCAGGTGATGCAGGGCGGTAGCGAGCGCTCCCGCGAACGGCACGTGACGCGCGGCAAAATGCTGCCCCGCGACAGGGTGCGCACCCTCCTGGACGAGGACTCGCCGTTCCTGGAAATCGGCCAGCTGGCGGCCTGGAAAGTCTACGAGGACGAGGTGCCCGCGGCCGGGATCATCTGCGGCATCGGGCGGATACACGGCGTCGAGTGCATGGTCATCGCCAACGATGCCACCGTCAAGGGCGGCACATACTATCCGCTGACCGTCAAGAAACACCTGCGGGCGCAGGAGATCGCGGCGGAGAACTACCTGCCGTGCATTTACCTCGTGGATTCCGGCGGTGCTTTCCTGCCGCGGCAGGAAGAGGTGTTCCCCGACCGCGATCATTTCGGCCGGATCTTTTACAACCAGGCGCGCCTGTCGGCCCGTGGGATTCCACAGATCGCAGCCGTCATGGGTTCGTGCACGGCGGGCGGCGCCTATGTGCCGGCGATGTGCGATGAAGCGATCATCGTACGCAACCAGGGCACGATCTTCCTCGGCGGGCCGCCGCTGGTGAAGGCGGCGACGGGCGAGGTCGTCGATGCCGAGTCACTGGGTGGCGGCGCCGTGCACTCGCGGATTTCGGGCGTGACCGACCATCTCGCCGACGACGATGCGCATGCCCTGTCGATCGCGCGCGAGATCGTGTCGAACCTGAATCACCGCAAACACGTGTCGCTTGCGATGCAGGAGCCCCGGGATCCGCAGTACCCGGTCGATGACATCTACGGCATCGTATCGCGCGAATACCGCTTCCCCTACGACGTGCGCGAGGTGATCGCGAGAATCGTCGACGGCTCGGAATTCCACGAGTTCAAGAAGCTCTATGGTTCGACGCTGGTGTGCGGGTTCGCACACCTCGACGGCTACCCGATCGGCATCGTCGCCAACAACGGCATCCTGTTCATGGAATCGGCGCAGAAAGGCGCGCACTTCATCCAGCTTTGCAACCGGCGTGGCATCCCGTTGCTGTTCCTGCAGAACATCACGGGATTCATGGTCGGCAAGCGGGTCGAGCACGCGGGTATCGCGAAGGAAGGGGCGAAAATGGTCAATGCCGTGGCGACGGCGACCGTGCCGAAATTCACGGTGGTGATCGGCGGGTCCTTCGGTGCCGGAAACTACGCGATGTGCGGGCGTGCTTACGGTCCGCGCATGCTGTGGATGTGGCCCAACGCGCGCATTTCGGTCATGGGTGGCGAGCAGGCGGCGCTGGTGCTGTCGAGCGTGAGGCGTGAAGGGCTCGAGGCTCGCGGCGAGACATGGCCGTCGAAGGAACAGGCGGAATTCGAGAATCGCATACGCGAGCAGTACGACCAGCAGGGCCATCCGTACTATTCCAGTGCGCGCCTCTGGGACGACGGCGTCATCGACCCCGTCGACACCCGCTC
>JBFIHC010000043.1:0-23438 GCA_041601995.1 Woeseiaceae bacterium
CACCCGCCCGGGACGACGAAGTCCACAAGACGACCGAAGTTGCGATGCAATATAAAAGTGTTCCGGGCAACGGGCCTGCCCGCGATATTTGCGCTGGTCGAGACGATCGGCATGTCCACCGCGTTACAGATCGCCGCCGCCATCGGATGAGTCGTGATACGAACGGCAACGCCGGGGTTGTCGCCGGTGACGATGGCCGGCACCCGCGCCGCCGGGCTCACGATCCAGGTGATCGGCTGCCGCGGGTCGGGTTCGGGCAGCGTGCCGCGTACCGCGGGATCGATCCAGTCGTCCAGTTGCTGCGGCCGCGCCGCGATGAGTATGAGACCTTTGTGCGGACTGCGTCGCTTGATCCAGAGGATTCTCTCGACGGCGTCGGTATCGTCCGGAAGGCAACCCAGGCCGAACACGCCTTCGGTCGGGTACGCGATGACGCCGCCACCCAGAAGTACCTCGGAAGCCAGCCTGGCAGCAATCATCATCGGTCTGTTCCGCTAATCAGCCGGTTTCTTTTTCGCGGCCTTCTTCCCGGACTTTTTCTTCGCCGCTTTCTTTTTGGTCTTCTTTTTTGCCGCCTTCTTCTTTGCGGCTGCTTTCTTCGGCGCCTCGGCCGCAGCCGCTTTTTTCGTCGCTTTCTTCTTGCCACGCCGCCCGCGCTCCGGGGCGGCAGCCAGCAACTCCTGGCACTCCTCGAGCGTCAAAGACCCGGGTTCGCGGTCCTTGGGCACGCGCGCGTTCTTCTGCTTGTTGGTGACGTACGGTCCGTAACGGCCGTTCAGGACCTGGATGCCGTGTTCCTCGAAGTCCTGGATGATGCGGTTCGCATCATCGATCTTCTTCTGCTCGATGAGCTCGAGCGCGCGTGGCAGCTCGATCGTGTAAGGATCGTCGTCGCCGCGGATAGATACGTATTTGTCGCCATAACGAACGTAAGGACCGAAGCGGCCGACGCTGGCCGACACCGGCTGGCCGTCCGGGGTCTCGCCGAGCTGGCGCGGCAGCTTGAAGAGCTCCATCGCTTCCTCGAACGTGATGTCGTTCATCTTCTGGCCCGGCCTCAGCCCGGCGAACTTCGGCTTTTCCTCATCATCCTTGGTGCCGATCTGGACGAATGGCCCGAAGCGGCCCATGCGTACCGTGACGGGTTTGCCGGTCTTCGGGTCGGTGCCGAGTTCGCGGGCCTGTGCGACCTGTTCGCGAGTGACCGAGTTTTCCTTCTCCTCGCACAACTTCTGGAAGGGCCGCCAGAAACTGTCCAGCAACGGCACCCAGTCCTTTTCGCCCAGCGACACGGCGTCGAGATCGTCCTCGAGGCGTGCCGTGAAATCGTAATCCACATACTGTGTGAAGTGATCCGTAAGGAAGCCGTTGACGATCCGACCGATATCGGTCGGCAGGAATCGCTTGCCGTCCATCTCGACGTACTCGCGGTTCTTCAGCGTGGCGATGATGCTTGCATAGGTCGACGGTCGGCCGATGCCGTACTCCTCGAGGGCCTTGACGAGGCTTGCCTCCGTGTAGCGCGGCGGCGGCTCCGTGAAATGTTGCTCGGGGCGAAGCTCCTCGAGGTCGACGATGTCGCCTTCCGCGATGTCCGGTAACAGCCGGTCACCCTCGTCGTCCTTCGCATCGTCCTTGCCTTCCTGGTAAACGGCGATGAACCCGGGTTCGACGAGCACGGAGCCGTTTGCACGGAACACATGACCGGCATCCTCGGGGCCCGCCGCAAAATCGATCGCAACCGTGTCGAAAACCGCCGGGACCATCTGGCACGCCATCGTGCGCTTCCAGATCAGGGAGTACAGCCTGTGCTGATCTTCCTCGAGCACACCTTTGAGGTCGTCGGGATGGCGTGCAACAGAAGTCGGCCGCACGGCCTCGTGCGCTTCCTGCGCGTTCTTCGACTTGGTCTTGAACTGCCGCGGCTGGTCCGGGACGTTCTTTTTGCCGTAGCGATCCGCGATGACCTCGCGTATCTCGTCGACAGCGATCTCGGCGAGCGTTACCGAATCGGTACGCATGTAGGTAATGAGGCCGACATTGCCCTCGCCGGGGAGCTCGATGCCTTCGTACAGACGCTGCGCGGTACGCATCGTGCGCTGTGTATTGAAGCCGAGCTTGCGCGATGCCTCCTGCTGCAGCGTCGAGGTCGTGAAGGGCGGTGCGGGATTGCGGCGGCGCTGCTTGCGGGTAACGCTGATCGTTTTCAGTTTCCCGTCTGCCGCGTCCAGCACCGTTTTTTCCACCTCACGCGCGGCTGCCTCGTTTTCGAAGCTGAACTGCTCGACCTTGTCACCCCTGTAACGAACCAGGCGGGACGCAAACGGCTGCCGGTCCTTGCTCAGATCCGCTTCGATGGTCCAGTACTCGCGTGCCTTGAACGCTTCGATCTCGAGCTCGCGTTCGACGATCATCCGCAGCGCGGGGCTCTGAACCCGGCCGGCGGACAGCCCTGGCTGGACCTTCTTCCACAGCAAGGGCGACAGGTTGAATCCGACGAGGTAATCGAGCGCACGGCGCGCCTGCTGTGCGCCCACGAGATCGTCGGAGAGATTGCGGGGATGCTCGACCGCCTCATTTACCGCGTTCTTCGTGATTTCGTAGAAAACGACGCGATGCACGGGCTTGCCGTTGAGCGCACCTTTTTCTTTCAGCAGTTCGATCAGGTGCCAGGAGATGGCTTCGCCTTCGCGGTCCGGGTCCGTCGCGAGATACAGTGCGTCGGCCTTTTTCAGTGCGCGCACGATCGCATTGACGTGTTTCTCACTGCGCTCGATGATCTGGTATTTCATCGCGAAATCGTTATCCGGATCGACGGCACCCTCCTTGGGCACGAGGTCGCGAACATGGCCATAGGACGCCATCACCTCGAAATCCTTGCCGAGGTATTTGCTGATGGTTTTCGCCTTGGCGGGCGATTCGACGATGACGAGATTCTTGGACATACAATGAGAAACCGCGGTCAGTGCCGCGGTTCAATTACATACTTCGTTGCAGCGTGTCAAGAAACGGCGTTCCCCACGCGCTGGATAAACGAGTCAGTTCACGTCAATGAACCGCCCCTGTGTTTTCCTCGAAAACGAGATCTTCCATGCGCGCGTACGCCAGCTCCTGTCCCGGCTGGCTGAACAGGACCATCAGCACGACCCACTTGATCTGCTCGACGTCGATATCGGGCGCATCCAGCGCCAGCAGCCGGTCTACGAGGATTTCGCGCTGCGTCGGTGACAGTATTCCGATCTGCTCGAGGTAAGAAATATAGCCGCGACACGAAACGTCGAGCCGCCCCTGCTCCACGGCGTTGTACACGCGGGTCCCGCGTGCGGTCTGCGAGTTGAAAGTCAGGTCTCGCTGATCTTCGGAAAGACATTCCAGCCAGTCGAGCGCGCGATCGATTTCCGCATCGCCGAAGCCGGCGCTCGCCAGCTCGCCGCGAAGCTCGTCGTGATCGGGTTCCGGGTCTTCGTCGGTGTCGACGTACGTCTCGAATAGATACATCAATACGTCGAGTACGTTTTCTTTCATGCCTGGAGCGGCTCCCTTGGTGGCTGGCGTTTGACTAAATATCTAGCTCAATACGGAGTAGCGTCCTCCGGACAGCTTCTCGATCTTTCCTTCAAGCTCCAGGATCAGAAGCATGGAGGAAACCTGATTAATCGTCAATCCAGAGCGATCCACGAGCTCGTCGGTGCTCACGGGATCATGACCGAGCGCTTCGAGCAGTTTTACATACTCATCGTCCGCATCGCTGTTCGCTCCAGGCGGCGATGCCGGTTCGTCGCTCGCCTGCAGCAGGTGGCCCGTGAGCGGCGCGAGTTCCGCAACGATATCGTCGGCGGCCTCGACCAGTTTTGCGCCCTCGCGGATGAGCTGATGGCAGCCGCGTGACAGAGGATTGTGGATGGATCCCGGAATGGCGAAGACTTCGCGGCCCTGTTCCGCGGCCAGCCTCGCGGTGATCAAAGATCCGCTGCGCCGAGCAGCCTCGACGACCACCGTACCGAGGCTGATGCCGCTGATCAGGCGGTTTCTTTGCGGGAACAGCGTCCTGTTCGGCGCGGTGCCGAGCGGAAACTCGCTGACGAGCGCGCCGTCACGAGCGATATCGTGCGCGAGATCGCGGTTGACGGCGGGATAGACGCGATCGATACCGTGGCCGAGAAAAGCAATCGTCGGAGCAGCCACCGCCAGCGCACCGCGGTGTGCGGCGGCATCGATGCCCTGTGCGAGGCCGCTCACGATACAGAAACCGGCCCCGGCGAGGTGCCTGGCGAACTCGAATGCGTTCCGAGCGCCTCCCTTCGTAGGATTACGGCTGCCGACGATCGCGAGAGCGGGCAGGTGCAGAACCTCCGGGTCGCCGATGATGAAGAGCCGTTCCGGCGCTCCCGCTATGCCGGCCAGCAGTTCGGGGTAACGCTCATCTCCGAGTCTCAGCAGGTGGTGATTCTCGTGTTGTAACCACTCGTCTTCGTCCACCGCGAATCCCGCATCGTGCGCCAAGGTCGGCACATCATACCGCGGCGCCGGTGGGTATCGTCCCGATCATTCTCGGCGCAACTCGCAAAAAAAACGGCGCCCGAAAGCGCCGTTTTGCCGTTCCCGACGAATCCGGGTCAGGTCGGATTGCGCACGGTGTCGTGTATGTGGATCGCCTGCGTGGCTTCCATGACGAGGCCGTAGCCAATGCGGTCGTAAACCTTGAAGACCATCAGAGTGCCGGCTTCTTCGTCGGGAAGGCGAACCTTACCGCCACCAAAGCGGTCCTTTATGGTCTCACCCGTCTGGAATACGGTCAGTACGTCGCCCACCGAAAGGCCATCCCGCGAGCCGCGATTCAACACGACGACATGATACTGGCCGATCTGGGTGACGCCGCCCACGACCGAAATGATGCGACCGTCGATGGCGCTGCTCGGCGCACGCGGGTAAAAATTCAACGGGATGTCCACCGACTCCGGGATCAGCTTGTCGCCAGGTACTGCTTCCTGGCTGGTGTCCGTCAAGGCGACCGTTGCCGGGTCGCCCGTTCGGCGCAGGGTCCCCTCGCCGATGAACTTGCCCTGGTAGCCGATGAGCTTGTTGTCATCGGGATCGATCAGGGGTTCGCCCACTTCCACGACGTTGAATCGCGAACCCAGCGCGGCGTCGTTGAGCCCGCGGGCATAGACCACGTTACCGGCCGCCGCGATGAGGTGATCACCGCGTGTCTCGAGCAGATACGGCAGCCGATCGGTCTCGCGCTTCTCGAGCACCGCGCCGCTCGACAGGAACGCCGAAACGGATTCGTACGGGATGCTGGTGACCGCCTGCGTGATCGGCGAGACGCGCGCCTGCGGCGAAAGCCGGTAGGTCGACGCGCGCACGTTGGTGATGCGGGGCTGTCCGTCGATGTAAACGAGAGCGAGCACATCGCCGGGGTAGATAAGGTGCGGGTTCGCGATCTGGGTGTTGATGTGCCAGATCTCCGGCCAGAACCAGGGGTCTCTGAGGAACGCTGCAGCAATATCCCACAGCGTATCGCCGACCTTTACCACGTACTCGTTGGGGTGGTTGTCCGCGAGCGGTACGGGCTGGCTGACGCGTTCGACGACCGGGCCGCTGTATTCGGGAACGGGCGACTGCGATGAACTGTCATAGCTCGGTCGCGGCGCGCTGGCCGGCGTCGGGACCGAGGGTTCGTCGTCGTCCGCGAACGGGTTCAGGGAGCAACCGGCCAGGGCGGCAGCCAGCGCAACAGCGGTGAGCCGAATGATGGTGTTCAGGCTTTGTGTGCGGGGGACCATAGTTCGCGGGTGCTCCATATTTGCGGTTTCAAACCGGGCCTTGCGCGGCGTTGCTATAATATGTCGTTCCGGCACTGCCACGGCTGCCAATTACGTCACATTTCCGGCCCAAAAAGCGCTCGGAGACGCTGTATGATTGGTGGCATTTTCTGAAACTTATTCAATTAAGTCAAACATTTAGAGAATTTTTGTAGATTTTGACGCGAGATCCGGGTGGAATAATTATGTCCTCAAGGGGTCATAGTGACCAAAGCAACCTGGAAATTGCTGCAGGCGAATTATGGCAAAACTGACGATTCTGGAATTTCCCGATCCGCGATTACGCAAGAAGGCGGTGCCCGTCGATGTGGTCGACGACGAGCTGCGGACGCTGATCGACGATATGTTCGAGACCATGTATGACGCGCCGGGTATCGGCCTTGCGGCCACGCAGGTCGACGTGCATCGGCGCCTGCTGGTCGCGGACGTGTCGTCCGCGAAGGACGATCCGCACGTCTTTATCAACCCGGTCATCGTCGAGAAAGACGGTGTGACGGTCACGGAAGAGGGCTGCCTTTCGGTTCCCGGCTATTACGAGGAAGTGCAGCGTGCAGAGCACATCCGTGTGCGCTATCTCGACCGGGACGGCCGCGAATGCGAGGATGAATTGGAGGGGCTGCTGGCCGTTTGCGTGCAGCACGAAGTCGATCACCTCGACGGCAAGCTGTTCGTCGACTACCTGTCCGAAGCGAAGCGCAGCCGTATCCGCAAGAAACTGGAAAAAGAGCGGCGCCACCAGGCGACCGCCGTGGTCGCCTGAGCATCACCGCCAATAGCCGCACCCGATCATGAGCGATAGCAGAGTGCTGTTTGCCGGTACGCCGGAATTCGCGCTCGCGTCGCTCGAGGCACTGACGCATGCCGGCATCGTACCGCTCGCGGTATTGACGCAGCCGGACCGGCCGGCCGGACGCGGCAAGCGGCTCACGGCGAGCCCGGTCAAGCAGTTTGCGCTCGAGCAGGGCATCGAAGTGATGCAACCGGCGACGCTGAAAGACCGGGCGACGGTAATGCGGGTCGCCGCGTTCGAGCCGGATATCCTGGTCGTCGCTGCGTACGGCGTGATCCTCCCGCAGAGCGTTCTCGATATCCCGGCGCAGGGCTGCCTCAACGTGCATGCCTCGCTGCTGCCGCGCTGGCGCGGCGCGGCGCCGATCCAGGCCGCGATACTCGCCGGCGACGAGGAGACCGGCATCAGCCTCATGGCGATGACCGCGGGACTCGATTGCGGGCCGGTGTACGTCGAGGAAGCGCTCGCCATCGGTCCCGACGAAACGGCCGGTGACCTGCACGATCGTCTCGCGGTGCTCGGCGGGGAACTGCTGGTGCGTCACTTCGATGCGATCCTGGGCGGTTCGCTCGCAGCGGTCGAGCAGGATGAATCGCGGGCCACCTATGCCGGGAAGATCAACAAGCAGGATGCGCGGCTGGACTGGCAGCAGCCCGCGGAGGCGCTGCAGCGCCAGGTGCGCGCCTACAACCCGGCTCCCGGCGCCTTCTTTCTGTTGGACGACACGCCGGTCAAGTGCTGGCGGGCGAGCGTCGTCGCCGGGAACGAGACAGCGGTACCGGGCGAAGTGTTGTCCGCGGGTCGTGACGGCATCGTCGTTGCCTGCGGCCAGCAGGCCCTGCGGCTCGACAGCCTGCAGCGCCCCGGCAAGCGCCCGGTAACCGCGGGCGAGTTCGCCGGCGCGGTGGCCATCGCCGGCCGGCGCCTGGGCTGATTGACGATGAGCGCAAACCGCCAGGGCGCGCGAGTTCGGGCTGCAGCGGCGGAAGTCGTCGATGCCGTCGTCCGTTCCGGCAAATCCCTGGACACGGCGCTGCCGGCTCACGAGTCGCGGGTGGCCGGCGACGATCGCGCATTGCTGCGGCTGCTCTGCTACGGGACCTTGCGGCGCCACTGGCGCCTGCAGTTCTGGATCGGGCAGCTGCTGGAGCGGCCGCTGAAGCCCGGCGACAGCGTGATCAATGCGCTGCTCGCGATCGGCCTCTATCAGCTGACGGAGACCCGCATACCGGATCATGCCGTGGTATCGCAGACGGTCGAAGCGTCGCGACTCCTGCGGCGACCGAAGCTTGCCGGCCTGTTGAATGCCGTCATGCGGCGATTCCTCCGCGAGGATACCGGGTCCACCGCGCCCGACAGCGCCGAGGCCGTTCACGACCACCCGCAGTGGCTGATCGACGCAATACAGCGCGACTGGCCCGGTCACGGCGATGCCATCCTGGCGGCGAACAATGCGCGGGCGCCGATGTGGCTGCGGGTCGACGCGTCCCGCGCGACGGCCGCAGAGTACGTGCAACAGCTCACCGAGGCCGGCATCGCGGCGGAGCCCTTCGACCTGATCGACGGGGCGGTGAAGCTCGCCGAGCCGCTGCCCGTGGCCGACCTGCCGGGCTTTGCCGAGGGGCTCGTGTCGGTGCAGGACGCAGCGGCGCAGCTCGCGGCACCCTGGCTGCTGCAGGGGGGCGGCGGGCGGGTGCTGGACGCCTGCGCCGCGCCGGGCGGAAAGAGCGGGCACCTGCTCGAACTCGGCGGTACGGCCATCGATCTGACCTGCGTGGACCGGGACCCAGAACGGCTGAGGGCGGTCGAAGACAATCTGCGCCGTCTCGGGAGATCTGCGACGCTCGTGTGCGGCGATGCATCGACGCCACAGGCCTGGTGGGACGGCTCGGCCTTCGACGCCATCCTGCTGGACGCGCCGTGTTCGGCGACCGGCGTCATCCGCCGGCACCCGGACATCAAGCTGCTGCGCCGCCCCGCGGACATCGCGGCGCTCGCAGGCCTGCAGCGCCGCCTGCTCGACCGCGCCTGGCCGCTGCTGGCAGCGGGCGGCCGGCTGCTGTACGTAAGCTGCTCGGTGCTCGCCGCGGAGAACGACGAGGTGCTGCGCCCGTACCTCGAGACGACGCCGGATGCACGGGAGAACGATGCGTTGCAAAATAACAACATCCGCGATGTAATGCAGCGCAAGGCGTGTGGATTCCAGGTTCTGCCGGGCACCGCGGACATGGACGGTTTCTACTACGCCTGCCTCGAAAAGGCTGGCTGAGCAAACATGTCGACACCACGAGAGCACGGGCTGGGCGGGACGATACGCGGCGCGCTGATCGCGGCCTGCATCGCGTTGCTCGGCAGCGTCGCCCTGGCGCAGGATCCGGTGGAGCGCGCCGGCTACTTCGAGGTCCGCTCGGCCTCGACCGAACTCGCCGCTGGTGTCCACATGCTCGATGCGCGGCTTCAGCTGGTGCTCTCCAGCGAGGCGCTGAACGCGCTCAACAGCGGTGTACCCCTGACGATCGAACTGCAGATGCAGGTAATTCGTTCGCGGCGCTTCTATCTCGATGCCGTCGATGCCGAGCTCGCGTTCCGCTTCGAGCTCGAATACCGGCCGATCAGCCAGCGATACATCGTGCGTAACCTCAACAGCGGTGACCAGGACTCCTTCGCGACCCTGTATTCCGCACTCAACAATCTCGGCCGCGTGCAGCGTTTGCCGGTGATCGACGAGTCGCTGCTCCTCCCCGACCGCGATTACCGGGTCCGGCTTCGAGCGCTGCTGGCGACGGAGCAGTATTCTGCGCCCCTGCGGCTCCTTTTCTTCTGGCGCGATGAGTGGCAGCTCAAGAGTGATTGGTACGAATGGATGCTCGAACGATAAAGCGTGCCTTCATCGGCCTTCTCGCGGCAGGCGGCGTGCTGCTGTCGCTGTCCGCATTGTTCCTGCTGAGCGTTACCGCACAGAACTCCGACGACTTCGATCGTCTCCACAACGTGCTGGTCGGCGTCAATATCGCGGGCGCAATCCTGTTGTTCGTGTTACTGGTAGGCAACCTGATCCGGCTGCTGCGCGACTATCGCGAAAACGTTCCCGGCGCGAGACTCAAGGCGCGGATGGTCGGCATGTTCGTGGGCCTCGCGGCGCTGCCGTTGTTCGTCGTGTTCTACTTCGCGGTTCAATACATCAACCGCGGCATCGACTCCTGGTTCGACGTCGAGATCGAGGATGGGCTTGGCAGCGCTATCGAAGTGGTGCAGGCGGTCTTCGAAGTTCAGATGCGCGAGAATCTCGCCTCGACGCGCCAGATCGCGGAGCGGCTGGCGGCGGTGCCTGAGCGGCGCTTCGTGTTCGAACTCAGCATGCTGCGCAGGGAGGCCGGTGCCAGCGAGATGACGTTGTTCGGCAACAACGCCCAGATTCTTGCAACCAGCTCCGATCGGTCCACAGCGGGACTCCCCAGGCCGCCGATCGACGTGCTGGAGATGCTGACGGTCGACAGGCCCAATCACGTCGCCCTCGATGAGAATGAAAAGGGACTCTACGAAATTCGTACGGCGGTGCTGTTCACGCCACGCAGCCGCAGGGAGCCGGTCGGCGTACTGCAGGCACATTTCCCCACGACCGAACGCGTCAGTCGCCTCGCATCGAGCGTGAGCGACGCGCAGACGGGTTACGAACGACTGGTATTCCTGCGCGAAGGTCTGAAAGTGACCTTTACGCTGACCCTGACCGTCGTCCTCATGTTGTCACTGCTGGCGGCCATCTACGGCGCGCTCATGCTGTCGCGGCGGCTGGTCGCGCCGATCCAGGACCTTGTCGCCGGCACGCGCGCGGTGGCCGCGGGTAACTTCGACACGAGACTGCCCTCGCCATCGCGAGACGAGATCGGCTTCCTGATCAACTCCTTCAACGACATGACCCAGCGGCTGGCGGCAGCCCGCCGCGAGACGCGCCTCAGCCAGGCCCTGGTCGAGGCGGAGCGCGCCAACCTCGAGGTCATTCTGGCGCGCCTGTCGACCGGGGTGGTCGCGATCGACCCCGACCTGCGCATACGCACGGCGAACCAGGCGTCCGGGGCGATCCTCAACGTGGATCTGGAGGCGCGCGTCGGCGAATACCTGCCCGACATCGCGCGCAACGAACCGTTGCTCGATCAGTTCGTCGACGTGGCCCGCGTCCACCTCGACGCCGGCGAGACGGAATGGCGCGAGCAAATCGTGTTGCGCGGCGAGGTCGGCCGACGCGTGCTCACCTGCGCGTGCACCGCGCTGCCGGGTGAGGGCGACCAGGCGGGCGGCTACGTGGTCGTATTCGACGACATCACCGGCTTGCTGCAGGCGCAGCGCGACGCCGCCTGGGGCGAGGTGGCGCGCCGGCTGGCACACGAGATCAAGAACCCGCTGACGCCCATCCAGCTGTCCGCGGAGCGGCTGCGTCGCAAGTACCTCGACAAGATGTCGGGCGAAGAGGCGCAGATTCTCGATCGGGCCACGCACACGATCGTGCAGCAGGTCGAGGCAATGAAGGAAATGGTCAACGCCTTCAGCGATTACGCGCGGGCGCCGGACATGGACATCAACCGCTTCGACCTCGACAAACTCGTCCACGAGGTCGTCGACCTGTACCGGTCGCAGGAGGGCGACGTCAAGATCGTCGTTACCTCCGATCCGTCGATGCCGCTGCTGGAGGCCGATGAAGGGCGGGTGCGCCAGATCCTGCACAACCTGCTGCGCAACGCCATGGAGGCGCTCGAGCAGACGCCCAACCCGAGGATCGACGTGCATGCGAGCGCTGCAGAGTTCGGCGGGATCGAGTTTGCGCAGGTCAAGGTCGAAGACAACGGGCCCGGTTTCGATACCGGCGCCATCGCGCAGGTTTTCGATCCTTACGTGACGACCAAGCCCAAGGGAACCGGGCTGGGACTGGCCGTGGTCAAGAAGCTGGTCGAGGAACACGTGGGATCGATTCTTGCCGAAAACAGGAAAGACGGGGGTGCGATCATCAGCATCCGGCTACCGATCAACGAGGCGGCCCGCGAAGCGATGATCGCGAAAGGAACCAGCCGTACTGAGAAGAGGAGAGAAAGAGCATGAGCAATGCCCAGGTGCTCGTGGTCGATGACGAGGCTGACATTCGTGCATTGATCCAGGAAATTCTGTCCGAGGAGGGTTACGGCGTGACCGTGGCGGCCAATGCCGACGAGGCACGGTCCGCACGCAGTGGCGACAACTTCGACCTCATACTCCTCGATATCTGGATGCCGGACACTGACGGCATCACGCTGCTGCGCGAGTGGTCCGAACAGGGCGACCTGAAGTGTCCCGTCGTGATCATGTCCGGACACGGCACCGTCGACACGGCGGTGGAAGCGACCCGGCTCGGCGCCCACGACTTCGTGGAGAAGCCGTTGTCGCTCGCAAAGCTGTTGCGCACCGTGGAAGGCGCCCTCGATACCGCGGGCAGGCAGGCGACCGCGGCCCGCGGCACGCTGCCGCCGCTGCTCGCCCCCGTCGGCCGCAGCGCCTTGATGCAGGCCTTGCGCGACAAGGTCAAACAATACGCGCGGCACGATGCTGCGGCACTCATCAGCGGCGAGCCCGGCACCGGCCGCAGCGCATTCGCGCGCTACCTGCATGCCCTGAGCGGGCGCGCGGACGGCCCCCTGATCGACATCACCGCGGCCTCGCTGACCGATGAAAACGTCGAGGAGAGCCTGCTCGGCAGCGAGCAGGATGGCGAAGTCCACATGGGCGCGTTCGAGAAAGCCAGCCAGGGCACGCTGGTCATCGAGGAATTGACGGACCTCGGTACAGCCGCCCAGCGAATTCTCTTCAGCGTGCTCGAGGATGGCAGCTTCACGCGCAAGGGCGGCAGCAGCCCCGTTCGGCTCGACGCCCGCGTCGTCGCGACCCTGCGCGCGGACTACGAGGAGCTGGTGCGCTCGGGCGCACTGCGCCGCGACCTCATCGCGAATCTCGGCGTCCTGACATTGCGTGTACCGCCGCTCAGGGACTATTCCGAAGACGTGCCGGAGCTGCTCAACTACTACGTGGACAAACTTGTGGATTCAGAAGGTCTCGGTTTCCGTCGCTTCAGCGTCGCCGCGCAAAATCGGCTGCGCAACTACCCGTGGCCGGACAATGTGCGGGAGCTCAAGAACCTGGTTCGACGGTTGCTGATGTCGGTAACCGACGGGGACATCTCGCTCGAAGAAGTCGAAGCGGAGATCTCGGCCGCGGCGCCCGACGACGAACCGCTCGTCAAGCAGGACCTGCTGGCGCTGCCGCTGCGCGAGGCGCGGGAACAGTTCGAACGCGCCTACCTGCAACAGCAACTCGTGCTTTGTGACGGCAAGGTAGGTCAGCTGGCGAAGCGCGTCGGCATGGAGAGAACCCACCTGTACCGAAAACTCCGGTCACTCGGCGTCGATTTCAAATCGGTCGGGGCCGACGATTAATGCTGTAGGAGCGGTTCTCGAACCGCGATTCAGTTGGCGTCGAACGTGCGGCGTGCGACGGTCGGTCGGTCGGCAGGCGTGACGCGCCCGTCGGGATGGAAGTGCAGGCCCGGATTGCCGAAGTCCTCGATGCTCAAGCTGCGAATCATGTCCAGGGCACGACCCTGCGGGTCGAACGAGGGACCGGCGGGCCGTAGCTGGCGGGTGGAGATGATCTCGCCTTCGACGAAGCGGCCCTCCTCGTCGAGCGTGGCGATCAGTATTGGCGCGATGCCCTTGATGTCGGCGACGCTGATCCCGTAATAGGTTGCGAAGTTGCCGAGGCTGTAGGCGATCAGGCGGTCCTTGTAGCGCTCCATGGCGCGCACCACATGGGGTCCATGGCCGATCACGAGGTCGGCACCGGCGTCCACGACCATGCGCGCGAAGCGCACCACGTCGCCGCGCGGTTCGCCGTAGTACTCCTCCTCGGCAAACGGCAGCCGCGTCACGTCACGACCCTCCGCGCCACCGTGGAAGGACACGATGACGATGTCGTGAGTCGCGGCAAAGTCGCCCACCGTCTGCTCCGATAGCGCGTAATCGAGCAGCATGTTCGAGTTCTTGGTCACCGCGTACGCGAGCACCGCGATGCGCAGGCCCTTCACTTCGAAACTCGCGAAGTCGCCTTCCCTTCCGGAATGGTGGATGCCCGCGGCCGCGAGTGCCTGCATCGTTGCCTTGCGGCCTTCTTCGCCGAAGTCCCGTGCGTGGTTGTTGGCGAGACTCAGCACATCGAAGCCAGCCGCACGGTAGTGGAACGCGTAGCGGCTGGGCGACCGAAACAGGTAGCAGGCATTCGGGTTGCTGCATTGCTTGCCCGGCTCGCCACCGTCGACGAGCACGCCTTCGAGGTTGCCGAAAGCGACGTCGGCGGACCAGAGCCAGGGTGCCACGCCGGCGAGGAAGCCGACGCCATCGTCGTCCGGAAGGTGGTTCTCGGGATAATCCGTGCCGATCATCATGTCGCCCACTGCGGCGATGCTGATCCTCGTGGCCGCCCGTCGTACCGGTTCGGTCGGCGCGGCGGGTTCTTCGACAGGCGGCGCCGTTGCCGCCGGTTCCGGTGGTGGCAGCGGCGCGGTCGTCGAGCAGGCCCCGAGCGCGACCAGCACGACCACGGCCAGGCTGCGGCGCAGGTTAATCACCGAGGCGAATGCGGATGGCGTCGATTTTTGCCGCGCGCAGGCGGCTGCGCAGCATGTTGAGTTCGTCGAGGTCATCGGTCGGGCCGATACGAACACGGTGATAGGTCTTGTCGTCGATCGTCACGCGCTGGATGGTCGATTCGATGCCCTGCAGCGCGAGCTCCGCGCGGCGCCGGTCGGCATCCTCGTAACGCGTGAACGAGCCGGCCTGCAGGATATAGAGACCGGGCATCACGACCGCGCGCGGCTCCAGTTCCGCCGTTACGTCGGTCTCCTGCTCGGGAATGACAACCTCGAAATTCGGCAGCATGTCGTAGAAGGTGAAGCGGCTCTCCTGCGGCTCATTCGCCGTTTCCTGCGGCGGTTCTTTGCTGGCGGGCGCCTCGCCATTGTGGTCGATGGCGCTCTCGAGGCTGGCGGGCTGCCGCGCCGCGGCCCGGGGTTTTGCCGGCTGTGGTTCGCGCACGTAAATCGCGAATGCGACGGACAGGCCGATCGCGAGCCCG
Organism: Woeseiaceae bacterium; assembly: GCA_041601995.1. Taxonomy (GTDB): domain Bacteria; phylum Pseudomonadota; class Gammaproteobacteria; order Steroidobacterales; family Woeseiaceae; genus UBA1847. The sequence continues at coordinate 14,764 of JBFIHC010000043.1, forward strand.
AAGAGCATCCAGATCCAGCCCGGATATTCCTGCTTCCTGCTCGGCGTCCTGCGCCGTTTGCTGCGCTTCTTCGCCATTACATCGAGTCGGGCGCGGATACGCCCAGTATCGCGAGGCCGTTGGCGATCACCTGGCGGGTCGCCGCGCACAGGCACAGGCGTGCGTCGCGCAGCGCGTCGTCGCCGACAATGAAGACGTGAGCGTTGTAATACGTATGGAAGTCGTTGGCCAGGTCGCGCAGGTAGTGGACCAGGTGCTGTGGTGCGAGATTGATCGCGGCCAGGTCGATGACTTCCGGATACCGGCTGAGCGTCGTCATCAGGACCTTTTCCTGCGGCTCCTGCAGCAGGGCCAGGCTGCCGCAGCGGTCCGCGCCTTCCCAGGTGTAGTTCTTCTCCTCCAGCTGGCGGAACACGCTCGCGATGCGCGCATGCGCGTACTGGATGTAGTACACGGGATTGTCGTTTGACTGGGACTTGGCTACGTCGAGATCGAAGTCGAGGTGCTGGTCGTTGGAGCGCGACACGTAGAAGAAACGCGCCGCATCGTTGCCGACCTCGGCCCGCAACTGCCGCAGGGTGTCGAACTCGCCGCTGCGCGTCGACATCTGCACCTTCTTGCCGCCGCGGTAAAGCGCGACGAACTGCACGAGCTGCACTTCGAGGTCCTCGGCCTTGTAGCCCATGGCGGCGAGGCCGGCTTTCACTCGTGTGACGTAACCGTGATGGTCCGCGCCGAGAATGTCGATCAGTCGATCGAAGCCCCGCTCGCGCTTGTCGAAGTGATAGGCGATATCGGACGCGAAATAGGTCCTGGCGCCGTTCTCGCGCACGACCACGCGGTCTTTCTCGTCGCCGAAATCGGTTGCCCGGAACCAGGTGGCGCCGTCCTTCTTGTAGAGCATACCGCGTTCCTCGAGCACGGTCAGTGCGTCGTCGATGCGGCGGCCCTTCGTCAGGCTCTGTTCGGAGAACCAGCGATCGAAGGTGACGCCGAATTCGGCGAGGTCGTCCTCGATGTCGTCGCGGATACTGTCGAGCGATTGTTGCCGGACCCGATCGAAGCCGTCTTCACCGAGCAGTTCCTTCGCGCGGCTGATCAGCGCACCGATATGTGCTTCCTTGTCGCCCTCCGGCGCGTCGGCAGGAATACCCTCGAGCACCGTGGTCGCGTCAGCGACATCGATGCCGTCGGTATTGATCGCGGCGGCAATGTCACGGATGTAGTCGCCGCGGTAGCCGGCCGAGGGAAATGCGACGGTCGTGCCCCGAGCGTCCAGCCAGCGCAACCAGACGCTGACACCGAGGATGTCCATCTGCCGGCCGGCATCGTTCACGTAGTACTCGCGGTAAACCGGGTAGCCGACGGCTTCGAGCAGGTTGCCCACCGTCGCGCCGTACGACGCATGCCGGCCGTGGCCGACGTGCAACGGGCCGGTGGGGTTCGCGGACACGAACTCCAGCAGGACGCGGGGCGACGACTTGGGGGCATGCCGGCCATAGTCCTCGCCGCGGCCGAGAATCGTGCGCATCTCCGCATGAAACGCGGCCGGGCTCAGGGTGAAGTTGATAAAACCCGGGCCGGCGATCTCGATTTTCTCCAGTTCGTCGGTTTCGGCCATTTGCTCGACGATGGCTGCGGCGAGATCGCGCGGGCTGCGCCGCGCGGGTTTCGCGAGCCGCATCGCGAGATTGGATGCAAAATGTCCATGTGCGGGGTCGCGTGTGCGCTCGATGGTGCTTTCGGCAGCGACGCTGCCGGCTGCGTCGGCGAGTTCGGGCAGGCGGGACAGTGCGTCCTCGAGGAACTTTGCAATCGCGGATTTCATTGAGCTGGGGCTTGCAGGCTGGAGCGCTTTTCGGGCTGACTCGTTGAGGAGCCGGCGATTCTACCCGGTTATTGGCTCTCGCGCCCAGTTGGTCGGAGGAGACACTCTAGAACAGCTCGACCGGGTCGACGTCGATGGACCAGCGGACCTTGCGTGCCGACGGATCGGCCTCCAGCGACGGCCGCAGCGCCCGCAGTACCTCGTGCAACAGGCGGCGATCGGCACTCTGCAACAGCAGCTGGGCGCGGTAGCGTCCGGCGCGGCGCGCCATCGGCGCGTCGACGGGTCCGAGCACCCGGAGACGGCCGCCGGCGAGCCGCCCGACGAGACTGGCGGCGACGTCGAGAAACGCGTGCGCATCGCCACGGCGAGTCGCAGCAGAGCGCAACAGCGCGAGCCGCGAGAACGGCGGCCAGTTCGCCGCACGGCGCTCTTCGAGGGCTTCCCGTGCGACGCGAGGGTAGCCACCCTCGATCAGGCGCTGCCAGAACGGGTGCGCCGGGAACGCGGTCTGGATGATGACTTCGCCGACCCGGCTCTCGCGGCCGGCGCGGCCGGCCACCTGGATGATCGACTGCGCGAGCCGCTCGTCGCTGCGGAAGTCCGTGCCGAACAGGCCCTGGTCCGCATTGACGATGCCGACCAGCGTGAGTTTCGGGAAGTGGTGGCCCTTGGACAGCATCTGCGTGCCTACCAGCAGGTCGGCGTCGCCCCTCGTGGCGCGCTGCAGCGCCTCGTCCATCGCGCCCTTGCGTTGCGTGCTGTCGCTGTCGATGCGCATAACACACCGGTCCGGATAGCGGCGCACGAGTTCGTCCTCGAGGCGCTGCGTGCCCTCACCGAGAGGACGCATGGCAGCACCGCATTCGCCGCAATGCGCGTCGAGCGGCCGGGCGCTGCCGCAGTGGTGGCAACGTAGCCGGCGCTCCCTGGCATGCACGGTCATGCGCGAATCGCAGCGCAGACACTCGGCGACGTGGCCGCAGCCCGAACAGATCAGCGTGGGCGCGAAGCCGCGGCGGTTGAGGTAGATCAGCACCTGACCCGATTCCTCGAGGTGCCGCGTGATCGCCTGTGCCAGCGTCTCGCTCAGGCCTTCCGCGGAAACGGTCCGCCCGAGGTCCACGGTGCGGATCGCCGGCGGCTGCGCGGTGCCGGCGCGACGCGGCAGGCTCAGGTGAGAGTAGTTGCCGGCCTCGCAGTGGTGCAGCATCTCGAGGGTCGGCGTCGCGGAGCCGAGCACGATCGGTATATCGAGATGTTTGGCACGCGCGATCGCGAGGTCGCGCGCCGAATAGCGAAGCCCCTCCTGCTGCTTGAACGAATGGTCGTGCTCCTCATCGACGATCACCAGACCCGCATCCGTGAGCGGCGTGAACACGGCCGAGCGCGTACCGACAACCAGCTGTGCGTCGCCGTTTCGCGCCTGCCGCCAGGACCGCAGCCGCTCCAGGTCGGAAAGGCCCGAATGCAGCAGCGCCGGCTCGATGCCGAGCCGCTTGCGCAGCCGCGTTACCAGCTGTGGCGTGAGGCCGATCTCCGGAACCAATACCAGGGCCTGCCGGCCGGCAGCGAGGGTTTCGTCGATCAGGTGCAGGTAGACCTCGGTCTTGCCGCTGCCCGTGACGCCGTCGAGAATACTGGCCTGAAAACCCGTCGCGGACCGGATCGCCTGCACCGCGGCCCGCTGGTCCCGATTGAGCGCGGGGCCCGCCACGGCATCGCGTTGCGCCGCCGGCGCCGGGTCGCCAGCGCGGATTTCGAATTCCGTCACGAGCGCCTTGCCAGCGAGCGCGCGGAAGCTGCGCCGCCAGGCCGGCAGTTGCTCGGCGAGTGTTTCGACGTCGATACCGTCGCCGCCGGCATCGAGCAGCATTTCGAGCAGTTCCGCCTGTCGCGGTGCCTTTTTCGCAATCGACCCCACGTCGAAGCCACGGGCCGCATCGGTTGCCGCAACGTGGCGCAACAGGGGGTTTAGGGGCCTGCCCTGGCGCAGCAGCGCGGGGACCGCCGCGGCGGCGACCTCACCGACCGGGTGGTGGTAGTAGTCGCTGGTGAAGCCGATGAGCCAGAGGTCGTCCTCGCGCAGCAACGGCGTGTCGTCCAGCATCTCGAGTACGCGCCGCATCTTGCTCTGCGGGAGATCGCTGTCGCTCGCGTGGGCGAGCACCACGCCGACCTGCCTCTGACGGCCGAACGGCACGAGCACGCGTGTGCCCGGCGGCGGACAGGGGCCGCCAGCCGGCGGCAGGTAATCGAACAGTCGCGATAGCGGGACGTTGATGGCGACTTTGAGGACCGGCGCGTTGCCCACGAAATTCCAATGAATACAAATGATTAAGGGCGCGCACCGAGATATTGTTAACATAAGGTCGGGCGCGAGAATCCGACGGTGCCTGTCAACCAACCCTGCGACCAGGCGTTATTTCTGTAGCGACACGTTAGATGACCTCCTGATGGAGTCAAGAGGAGTTCGCAATGAAGAAGCATTTGCCCGACGCAGGGAGCAGCGGCCGATGACCGCCTGTGCCGGTATTTTTGCGGTATCGTGCAGCGGCGAGCAACCGAAAGAGGCGAGGACGCTGCAGCGCGAACGGCAACTCAACCAGTTCCTTGCAGGCGTGGAGCGGCGCGCCCTGCGTTTCGCCGAGATCGCGGTGCGAGACCGCGACGAAGCGCTCGACCTCGTGCAGGAGGCGATGATCAAGCTGGCGCGGAATTACTCGGGGCGCCCCGGGGACGAGTGGACCCCGCTCTTCTATCGCATCCTGCAGAACGGCATTCGCGACTGGCACCGGCGGCAGAGGGTGAGGAACCGGGTCATGGTGTGGTTCGGCCGCTCGTCGGCGTCCGAAGACGACTACGACCCGGTCGCGCAGGCACCCGACCCGATGGGCCGGACGCCCGACGAGCAGATCGAGTCGGCGGAGGCCATGCAGACGCTGGAGCATGCCGTCGGTGAGCTGCCGGCGCGGCAGCGTGAGGCATTCATGCTGCGCACCTTCGAGGGCCTCGACGTAGCCGGCACGGCGACCGCAATGGGCTGCAGTGAGGGCAGCGTGAAGACACATTATTCCCGGGCGGTGCATACGCTGCGGGAGAACCTGGGAGAGCACTGGCAATGAAGAAGCCACTTGACGAGAAAGAGCTGACGGCTCAGGCGAAGGCGCTGTTCGATGACAGCGTGGAGCGGCTCGACGCGGCGACGCTGTCGCGCCTGAACCAGGGTCGTCAGAGGGCATTGCGGGAGATCGGCGATCCCGTGTCAGCCGGCGAATGGGCGCGCTGGGTGCCCGCCGGAGGCCTCGCGGCGGCCGCTGTCGTCGCGGCGGTGGTGTGGCAGGGCGTACCGGTGGAGTACAGCGCTCCGGCGGCGGGCACTGCAACGGATTTCGAGATCATGCTGAGCGAGGATAGCCTCGACATGCTGGAAGACCTCGAGTTCTACAGCTGGATCGACATGGCAGACCCGGAACCGGATGGCGATGTCGGTTAGGGGCAGTTGCAAAAAGGCGTTGCTGTTCCTCGCGTTCGGCGTCCCGGGCACGGTGCTCGCGGCGGATTCGCAGCAACCGGAGATGGAGTTTCTTGAATACCTTGGGCTTTGGGAAGAATCGGACGAGGAATGGCTGGTGGTGGAGCACCGGATGAACGTCGGGTCCGAGGAACGGATCGATCCCGTACCGGAAGGTGAAGAATCGATGGAGGACGACGATGAAGACTAGGACATGGGTTTCGGTTGCCGCAGTCATCGCGATGCTGCTGGGTTCCGCCGCGATCGCCGACGAACACGGCGTAGCCTGGGATTCCCTGTCCGCGGAACAGCAGCAGGTGCTGAATCGGTTCGCGGACAGCTGGGATTCGCTGCCCGCGGATCGCCAGGTGCGGCTGTCGCGCGGCGCGGAGCGCTGGGCCGACATGACGCCGGAGCAGCGCCGGCAGGCGCAGCAGAGATTCACGCGTTGGCGTGAACTGCCCGACGATCGGCGCCGCCAGATTCGCCAGCACTGGGAGGAATTCCAGAGCCTGCCCCCGGAAGAACGCCGGCGCATTCGCCAGAATTACCAGCACTTCCGCGATTTGTCGCCGGAACAGCAACAGCAGCTTCGCGAACGCTTCCGTCGCCTGACACCGGAGCAGCGGGATCGCCTGCGCGACCGCTTCCGCGACATGACACCCGAGCAGCGGCAGCGAATGCGCGACCGGATGCAGCGCGACCGGCGCGGCTGAGCACCGTCGTCATTACCAGCAAGGCGCCCTCAGGGCGCCTTTTTAATGCGGCGCCTAGGGGTTATCCGAGACCCGCCAAATCTGTGCTGGGCGCATCATTGTTGATAGAGTAGCGCCCCATCTTTGACCGGCACGATGCTCGGAGGCCATGAATGAAGATCGGTGTACCGAAAGAGACCCACCCCGGCGAACGACGCGTTGCCACCACGCCCGACGTGGCTGTAGAGCTGCAGAAACTGGGCTTCGAGGTGATCGTCGAGAAAGACGCGGGCACCGAAGCCAGCTTCTCCGATGAGGCATACGCAGAGGCGGGTTGCGAAATCGCGGCCGCGGCGGACGATATCTGGTCCGGTGCGGACATCATCCTGCAGGTGCGCCCGCCGGACAGCGACCGCGCCGGCGCCCTGAAGGAGTCACAGACGCTGATCAGTTTCCTGTACCCGGGGCAGAACCCGGAGCTCCTGGAGCAGCTGACCAAGACCGGCGGCACGGCAATGGCGATGGACAGCGTGCCGCGCATCTCGCGTGCGCAAAAGATGGACGCGCTGAGCTCGATGGCGAACATCGCGGGTTACCGCGCGGTCGTCGAGGCGGCGCAGCATTTCGGGCGCTTTTTCACCGGCCAGATCACGGCGGCGGGCAAGGTGCCGCCGGCCAAGGTGCTGGTCATCGGCGCCGGCGTTGCGGGTCTCGCTGCCATCGGCGCCGCCAAGAGCATGGGCGCGATCGTGCGGGCCTTCGACACCCGTCCCGAGGTGAAGGAACAGGTGGAAAGCATGGACGCCGAGTTCCTGATGCTCGATTTCGAGGGTGAGGACGGTTCCGGCGAAGGCGGCTACGCCAAGGTGATGAGCGACGAGTTCATCAAGGCCGAGATGGCGCTGTTCGCCGAGCAGGCCAAAGACGTGGACATCATCATCACGACGGCCCTGATTCCCGGCAAGCCCGCGCCGAAACTGATCACCGCGGAGATGGTGGAGTCGATGAAGGACGGCAGCGTGATCGTCGATCTCGCGGCCGAGATGGGCGGCAACTGCGAGCTCACCGAGCCTGGCGAGGTGGCCGTTCGTAACGGCGTGTCCATCATCGGCTACACGGATCTCCCGAGCCGGCTGGCCGCGCAGTCCAGCCAGCTCTACGGCACCAACCTCCGCCACCTCCTCACGGACATGACGCCGGAGAAGGACGGCAACCTGGTGCTCGATCTCGAAGACGAGGTCGTGCGTGGTGCCACGGTGTGTACCGGGGGCGAGACCCTGTGGCCGCCACCGCCGCCGAAGCTGTCCGCTGCACCGGCGGTCAAAGCCGAGCCGGCGCCGGCCCCGGTGAAGGAAGAAAAAAAGCGCAGCGTGATGGGCCCGATCATCGGCACGATCGTCGCCGGCCTGGCGCTGCTCGGCCTCGGCGCGGTCGCGCCGCCGTCGTTCATGGCGCACTTCACGGTCTTCGTGCTGGCCTGCTTCGTGGGCTACATGGTGATCTGGAATGTGACCGCGGCGTTGCACACGCCGCTCATGAGCGTCACCAACGCCATCTCCAGCATCATCGTGATCGGCGCACTGCTGCAGATCAGTTCGGACGTGCCACTGATCAAGTGGATCGCGGTAGCCACCGTACTGATAACTTCCGTCAATATATTTGGCGGTTTTGCGGTCACTCGACGCATGCTCGAAATGTTCAGAAAGTGAGGTCGTGATGTTTGAGGTAAACCAAGGAATCATCCAGGTCTCGTACATCATCGCGACCATCCTGTTCATTCTCGCTCTCGGCGGCCTGTCCAACCAGGAGACTGCGAGGCGCGGCAACTGGTACGGCATCGCCGGCATGGCGATTGCACTCGTTGCGACCCTGGTGGGCGATGTCACGCAGAATCTCGAGCTGCTGATGGTGGCGCTACTGCTTGGCGGCAGCGTGGGTATCATCGCCGCCAGGCGCGTACAGATGACGCAGATGCCGGAACTGGTTGCCATCCTGCACAGCCTGGTCGGCCTGGCCGCGGTTGCCGTCGGCTTTGCCAACTTCATGGATCCGGACCGGCTGTCTCACTACGTTGGCGTCGAGCTGACCATTCACGATGTCGAGACGTACCTCGGAATCCTGATCGGCGCGGTGACGTTCTCGGGTTCGGTGATCGCTTTCGGCAAGCTGTCCGGCCGCATCGGCGGCAGCCCCATGCTGCTGCCGGCACGGCACTGGTTGAATCTGCTGCTGTTGCTCGGTGCCCTGTGGTACGGCTACGCGTTCGTCGGGCAGTCGGCGGTTGGCGGAGGCCTGGTGCCACTCATCATCATGACGGTGATTGCGCTGCTGTTCGGCATCCACATGGTCATGGCGATCGGCGGCGCCGACATGCCCGTTGTCGTCTCGATGCTCAACAGCTACTCGGGCTGGGCCGCATCGGCGACCGGGTTCATGCTCGGTAACGACCTCCTGATCGTCACCGGTGCGCTCGTTGGCTCGAGCGGCGCGATCCTGAGCTACATAATGTGCCGCGCGATGAACCGCAAGTTCCTGAATGTGATCGCCGGCGGATTCGGGACCGGCGGTGGCGCCGCGGCCGCGAGCAGCGGCGAGGACCAGGGCGAAGTCGTTGCCATCGACACCCAGGAAGCCGCAA